>JAFRXG010000100.1:0-48534 GCA_017441565.1 Bacteroidales bacterium
CCAGCGGGCTGTCGAAGTCCTCTTCGGGCATATCGTTGAGGTTGAGGTTGCACTGGCGAATCATGTGGGCCAGCTCACGGGTGCTGAGCGTGTAGTTCACATCGCTGTCGCCGTTGACGCTGAGTTCCTCACGGGCGCGCTCGCTCTTCTTGGCCAGACAGGGCATAATGGAGACGACCACGAGGTCCTCACGCTTTACACCCAGCTTGGGAGCCAGATAGTTCTTAGCCACGGCACCAAACATGCCCTGAGGCGACTTGGCGGTCGAAGGATATTCGAGCAGGTCGGGGAAATTCTTCTCGTAGAAAGTGACCCATGCGGGGCAGCAGGAGGTGAACATAGGCAGCTTCACTTCTTCGCCAGCGAGGGCTTTCTTCAGGCGGCCGAGCAGCTCGGTGCCTTCTTCCATGATGGTCAGGTCGGCGCTCCAGTCGGTGTCGTACACCTGGTCGAAACCAAGGCGGCGGAGGGCAGCAGCCATCTTGCCAGTGACGATTTCGCCGGGTTTCATACCGAATTCTTCACCCAAGGCCACACGAACGGCGGGAGCGGTCTGCACGACGACCTTCTTGGTAGGATCGGCGATAGCCTTGAGCACATCGCTGATGTTGTCAACAAGCGTGAGGGCTCCGACGGGGCACACCTGAACGCACTGGCCGCAGTTGACGCAGCTGCTGTCGCCGAGGTTCTGCTCGAATGCAGGGGCCACTACAGCCTGGAAACCACGGTTCACGCCACTCAGGGCACCAGCAGTCATGAACTTGTTGCACATGGTCTCGCAACGGCGGCACATGACGCACTTGTCCATATCGCGGTACACGCTGAGGGTACTGTCCTTACGGTACACCGACTGAGCACCCTTGAAGGGGATTTCCTTGATGCCGAGGCGTTTGGTCAGGGACTGTAGTTCGCAGTCGCCGTTCTTCTCGCACTGCAGACAGTCGTTCGGGTGGTCGCTGAGAATCAACTCCACGACAGTCTTGCGGGCGTTGATGACGCGGGCAGTGTGGGTGAAAACCTCCATACCTTCCATCACGTCGGTGGCGCAGGCGGGGGCAAGGTTTCTGCGGCCCTTCACCTCGACAACACAGACGCGGCATCCGCCGGGTTTGTTTTCAAATTTCATCCCATCAAGCTCAAAATAGCACAGGGTGGGAATATCGATACCGGCCATGCGGGCAGCTTTAAGAATGGTGGTGCCTTCAGGAACTTGAACCGGTTTATTGTCTATTGTGAGATTAATCATTGTTTCTTTTTTTTCAGTTTTTCTAGAATTGCCTAGGTTCTCCTAGACCCTCCTAGGGATACTATAAAATTATTTAATTGAAATGGCACCGAACTTACAGTTGTTGATACATGCACCGCACTTGATACACTTGGTGCTGTCGATAACCATCGAAGCCAGTTTGTGGCCGGGGGCGGTGTAATCGGTACGGCTGATTGCCTCCACGGGGCAACCCTTTGCACATTTGCCACATCCGATGCACTTCTCACGGTCAATGATATAGCTCATCAGTTTCTTGCAGACGCCGGCACGACACTTCTTGTCCACGACGTGCTCCACATACTCATCCCAGAAGTTGTCGAGCGTCGACAGAACGGGGTTTGGCGAGGTCTGTCCCAGTCCGCAAAGGGCGGTGTCCTTGATGACGGCGGCCAGGTTGCGCAGCTCCTGGAGGTCTTCCATCGTGCCACGACCGTCGGTAATTTTCTCAAGGATTTCGCACAGACGCTTGTTACCCACGCGGCAGGGGGTGCACTTACCGCAGCTCTCCTCGCAGGTGAACTCCAGATAGAATTTGGCGATAGCGGGCATACAGCTGGTCTCGTCCATGACGACCATACCGCCCGAACCCATCATCGAGCCGGCAGCCACCAGGCTGTCATAGTCGATAGCGGTGTCAAGGTGCTTGGCAGTCAGGCAGCCGCCCGAAGGACCACCGGTCTGAACAGCCTTGAACTGACGGCCATCCTTAATGCCACCGCCAATTTCGTAGATAATCTCACGCAGGGTGATACCCATGGGCACTTCGATAAGACCCACATTGTTAATCTGGCCAGCCAGAGCAAACACCTTGGTACCTTTCGACTTCTCAGTACCAATCTTGCTGAACCATTCGGCACCCTTGGTGATGATGACGGGCACATTGGCGAAGGTCTCAACATTGTTCACATTGGAGGGCTTGCCCAGATAACCGCTGACAGCGGGGAATGGGGGTTTCAGCGTAGGCTCGCCGCGCTGGCCTTCCATCGAGTGAATAAGGGCGGTCTCCTCACCGCAGACGAATGCGCCGGCACCGTAGCGGAGCTCGATATCGAAGTTGAAGCCCGTTCCGAGGATGTCTTCGCCCAACAGGCCGTATTCGCGAGCCTGGTTGATAGCGATTTTCAGACGCTCGATAGCCAGAGGATACTCGGCACGGATGTACACCAGACCTTTACTGGCACCGATAGCGTAGCCGCAGATGGCCATAGCCTCAACAATGCTGTTGGGGTCGCCTTCCAAGATGGAACGGTCCATGAATGCACCGGGGTCGCCCTCGTCAGCATTGCAGATGACATACTTCTGGTCGGCCTTGTTCTTGGCGCAGAGTTCCCATTTCAAACCCGTGGGGAAACCAGCACCACCGCGTCCGCGAAGACCCGAAGCCTTCACCTCGGCGATAACCTGCTCGGGGGTCATCTCGGTGATACATTTGGCCAACGCCTCGTAACCACCGCGCGAGATGCACTCCTCGATGTTCTCAGGATCCACAAAACCGCAGTTGCGCAGGGCAATACGAATCTGCTTCTTGTAGAAGTCCATGTGTTTCGAGTCCGAAACGTGCTCTTTGTTCTCAGGATTGGTATACAGCAGCTCAGGCACCTTACGGCCCTTCACGAGGTGCTCCTCAACAATGCGGCGCACATCTTCGGGCTTCACCTGGGTGTAGAACGTGTTGTCGGGCATAATCTTCACGATGGGGCCCTTCTCGCAGAAGCCGAAGCAGCCGGTCTTAATCACCTGCACTTCGTCCTGCATATTCTTCTCTTGGAGAATTGACTTAAAGTTTTCTATAATATCCAAGCTGTTACTGGATTTGCATCCGGTACCGCCACAGATGAGAACGTGCATTTTGTATTTTGCCATGTGTCTGTCCTCCGTTTTTTACTTGTCAATAGTTTCGTAATTGACAGGGATGATACCCTCAACCAGCTCGCCATTCATGACATATTTGGTCAGAATCTCGTCGGCACGGTCGTTGTCTACATGTCCGAACACAATGGGGTCCTTACCAGGAACACGCACTACCAACGTGGGTTCAGCGTGGAAGAATCCCATTCAGCCAGTTTGGGTGAATACTGCGGGGATTTTGAGCTCGTCAGCCTTCGCCATCATGTGTTCCATTACCTGCTTGGCACCAGCGGCAATACCACAGGTGGCCATAGCGACTTTGATTTGCACAAGCGACTCAGGATTTTCGGCTTTCTCGCGAATGTCCAAATTCGACTGAAGCTTCTCTCTCATGGCCTTGAGGTCGGCTAATGATTTTACTTTTGTCATATGTAAACTCCTTTATTTTTTGGATTAATACTATTATTTTACTAATTTACAGTCCCATATAAGCATACTCCACCTTATATGGCGACTTGCAAAGATACACATTTTATTTATAAGAACAAAAAAATGTAAAAAATATTTTTTACCATTTACCGTTATTACCCCCGTATGAACGACACTCAAAACCCCATCGCCTCCCTCCAACGGCAGGCCGAACTCCTCAAAATGGAACTCGACTACGAACGCGCTTCACACGCCCGCTCGCTCGCCGCCTCACACTTCGGAACCGACATCCACGAGTCCGACTGCCGCTACCCTATCACTTTGGGTGCCAGCTCCTACAATGCTCTTGACCAACTCATCCTCTCCCTCTCCTACTCCGTCGCCGAAGACGAAACCGACAACGACTTCGAACCCGGCCGACCCCTCTCCTTCTTCTACCTCGACGACCACGACGGACAACTCCGCGAACTCCCCCACCAATGCTACATCGAGCAGGCCGACGTCGGCATCCTCACCGTCACCATGCCCGGCAAAAGTGCCATGCAGTCACTCTTCGCCATCAGCCAGAACCGCCTCCTCGGCATCCGCCTCTGCGTCGACACCACCAGCTACCGCGTCATGCTCGACGCACTAGCCTCTGCCATACGCAGCGACGACAAAAAATTCGTCCATATAAGGAATACATTAATTAGTACCAACCCTCCCTCTTTCCGACAACTTCCGCGCCTCTCCTTCCCATGGCTCAACCCCAGCCAACAGGACGCCGTACAGCGCGTCATCGAGGCACAGGAGGTCGCCATCATCCATGGTCCTCCCGGCACAGGCAAAACCACCACCCTCGTCGAAGCCATCATCGAGACCCTCCAGCGCGAAACACAAGTACTCGTCTGCGCCCCCAGCAACGCCGCCGTCGACTGGATTAGCGGCCAGCTGTCCCTGCGTGGCGTACCCGTCCTCCGCATCGGCAACCCCCTGCGTATGAGCACCGAGATGCTCGACTGCAGCTACGAGCGCCGCTACGCCGCCCACCCCGACTATGCCGAGCTTTGGGGCATCCGCAAAATTCTCCGCCAAGGCTCTGACGGCAAAGGCAGCAGCCGCGAACGACAGGCCCGCCTGGCCAAGCTCCGCGACCGCGCCACCGAGCTCGAGATACGCATCCAGTACGACCTCTTCGACCAGGCACGCGTCGTCTCCTGCACCCTTATCGGCTCCGCCTACCATATCCTCGAACACCGCCACTTCTCCACCCTCTTCATCGACGAAGCCGCCCAAGCACTCGAACCCGCCTGCTGGGCCGCCATCCTCAAGGCCGACCGCGTCATCTTCAGCGGCGACCACCAGCAGCTGCCACCCACCGTCAAATGCCCCGACGCTGCCCGCGGCGGCCTCGACCGTACACTCATGCAGCGCGTCGCCAAAGCCAAGCCTCAGTGCGTTTCGCTCCTCACCGTCCAGTACCGTATGCACCACGACATCATGGCCTTCTCCTCCCGCTGGTTCTACCACGGCCGCCTCACCGCAGCTCCCGAAGTGGCTCACCGCCTCGTCTCACCCATCGACACACCCCTCCTCTGGCTCGACACCTCGCAATGCCACTTCGGCGAAAAAGAAAGCCGCACCCTCAGCCGCTCAAACTCCGAAGAGGCACGCCTCCTCGTCCACACCCTCCGCGACTACATCGAGATGATAGGCATGCAGCGCATCCTCGACGACCGCACCGACTTCGGCATCATCTCCCCCTACCGTGCCCAGGTGCGCCTCATCCGACGCCTGCTCAAATGGCAAAAGTTCTTCCGCGCCCTCCGCCGACAAATCTCCGTAGGCAGCGTCGACGGCTTCCAAGGGCAGGAACGCGACGTCATTGTCATCAGTATGGTGCGCGACAACGACCAAGGCACCATCGGCTTCCTCCGCGACCTCCGCCGCATGAACGTCGCCATCACCCGCGCCCGCATGAAGCTCATCATCCTCGGCAACGCCGACACCCTCGCCCGCCACCCCTTCTACGCCCAGCTCATCGACTACTTCAAAGCCCACGGCGACTTCGTCACCCTCCCCGACCCCAATAATCAAACGAATGCCTGATTGGCTGACGCCTTGAGAAAGTAAAAAAGTAGTGGCTCTTATGCTATATGACTGGTTTTTCAACAGCCTCGAAGAGGCTAAATCTCAATAACCCCACACAAGGAACGCAGTGTGGGGGTAGGTAAAAAAACTACTACTCAGCGTCTCGAAGAGACGCGACACCTAGAAAAGTGAGCAAAAATCAGTCATTTGTTATATTGGAGCAAAAGTAGTCTGCCATCTTTTTAATTGAGAATTGCGAATTTGCTGCCGCATCCGGACAACTCTCAGGGCAATCGCATCAAATATAGAGGGCTTCTTTAAATAAATGTTACTTCGTGACATTTTGCTGCGCTCGGCAGAGTACAAATGTTAAAAATTTGGTAGGGTCGATTTCTTTTCGTACATTTGCAGTGTTTTTTAGAGAGAAAGAATTGTTAAAAATCTTTATAACCCAATTATTATCAATCAAAAAGTATCATTATGAAAAAAATCGTATTAGTTGCAGCTATGCTGCTCACCTTTGTGGGAGCCAAGGCTCAGACCAACATTCAAGAGATGTACGACTTCGGTCGCGAACACATGACCACCACCCTCGAGATGTTCAAGGGCGACAATTGGGGAAGCACCTTCTTCTTCGTGGATATCTACCACACCCCCTACATGGCCCCCACCGACTTCTACGCCGAGATTGCCCGTACCATCAACTTCTGGGGCAAGAACACCAGCATCGGCGACAACTTCGTCAACAACCTCAGCCTCCATGTGGAATGGAACGGCGGCTGCGGCATCTACGACATGGATACCTTGGGTTGGGGCGGCTATCCCGTCAATAACGCCTGGCTCGCCGGTATCGAGTACTTCATCGCCAACAACGACTTCAGCCAGCGTCTGACCCTCGAGGTGCTGTATAAGAATATCCGCGGCACCAAGTTTAACAACGAGACCTTGTCGGCTTTCGACAAGACCGCCAACGTCCCCCTGCAGTTCACCGCCGTGTGGGGCATCGACAACCTCTTCGGTGTGCGCGGCCTGAGTTTCACCGGCTTCGCCGATTTCTGGTGGGAGAACAACAGCTGGGTTAACGAAGACCTGACTGTCACCAACACCACCACTACTTTCCTGACTGAGCCTCAGCTGTGGTATCAGGTGGGCCGCCACTTCAACTGCGACAACCTCAACATCGGTGGCGAAATCGAAATCGCCCATAACTTCGCCGGTGCTGGTCAAGGCTGGACCGTGAAGCCCTGCCTCGGTATCAAATGGGGGTTCTAATAATTCGTTAATTCGTTAATGTGTTAATTCGTTGGTCTTGATTCACACGTTAACACATTCACTCATTTACACATTCAATCGTTATGTTACAGAAATTATTTGGATTTGACTCCACAGCCAACAGCATCAGGACTGAAATCGTTGCCGGCATCACCACATTCCTGGCAATGGCCTACATCCTGGCTGTCAATCCCGGCATATTCAGTGCCCTGGCCAATCAAGGCATGCCTACCAATGCCGTATTCACCGCCACAGCTCTGGCCTCCATCATCGGCACGCTGGTGATGGCCATCTACGCCAAGAAGCCTTTCGCACTGGCTCCCGGCATGGGGCTGAACGCTTTCTTCGTGTTCGGCGTCTGCATAGGCATGGGTCACTCATGGCAGTTCGCCCTTACAGCCATCTTCATCGAGGGTATCATCTTCATCATCCTTACGCTCACCAAGGTACGCCAGTGGATTGTGGATGCCATCCCGCTGAGCCTCCGCCACGCCATCGGTGCCGGTATCGGCCTCTTCATCGCCTTTATCGGCCTGAAGAACGGCGGCATCATCGTCAACAACGATGCCACACTGGTAGGTCTTGGCGACATCTGCCACGGCACTGCCCTGCTGGCCGTCATCGGCATCGTCATCACGGGTGTGCTGCTCATCCTCAAGGTGCCCGGCAACATCCTGATTGGCATCATCGTCACCGCCCTGCTGGGCATGCTGCCAGTGTGGCAGCTGGGCGATGGGGCCGTAGGTGCCCTGACCACCTTCGACCGCGTGGTCGACGTGCCTCCTTCGGTGGCACCCATCTTCTGCCAGTTCCAGTGGAGCGAGGTGCTCTCGCTCGACATGGTGGTGGTGCTGTTCACCTTCCTCTTCATCGACATGTTCGACACCATGGGCACCGTCATCGGCGTTTCGCAGAAAGCGGGCATGGTGGATGAGAAAGGCAATATCGACGGCATCAACAAGGTGTTCATGGCCGACGCTGTGGCCACCACCTGTGGTGCCTGCCTGGGTACTTCCACCACCACCACCTATGTGGAGAGCGCAGCTGGCGTAGGTGCCGGCGGACGCACTGGCCTCACCGCCTTTGTCACCGCCTGCTGCTTTGCCATCGCCCTGTTCTTCGCACCCATCTTCACCCACATCCCCGCTGCTGCCACCACCGCCGCGCTGGTCATCGTGGGCCTGATGATGCTGAGCCCCATCAAGGAGATTGACCTCGACGACTACAGCGAGTCTATCCCTGCATTCCTCACCATCATCCTGATGCCTCTGTGCTACAGCATCAGCGACGGCATCCTCATCGGCATGATTGCCTATGTGGTCATCAATGCCCTCTGCGGCAAGTTCAAGAAAATCTCTGTCGCCATGTGGGTACTGGCCATCCTCTTCATAGCACGATACCTATTCCTATAATGGAAGCACGATACCAAAAGGGTGTCTCGACGATTGCCGAGGCACCCTTTTCTCTTTTGCCCTGCGCCGCCGGACACCGACGCAATGGTGGCGACCGTTGGCAGGAGGCCTATTTCACCTCCGGGGGGGGATTGTCGCCGATGGGGTCCTCGCCCCACACCGAACGGGTGGCGGCCAGGCACTCCTGGCGGGTGATGTCGTTGAGACGCTCGAGATGGCGTTGGTAAAAAACACACTTGGTGAGGCCTACCTGACGGCACACCACGTCGCTGGCGAAGGCCTCGCACGTGGGTGCGCCACACATGCCGCAGTCGACCTGCGGCAGGTACATCTTGAGCTTGTTGATGCGTTCGAGCTTCTGGTAGGCTTTGGTGAGGTCTTTGTCGAGGGTGAGCATGGAGCGGGCCTGCACCGGCTCGACGGATGAGTTCTCAATCAGATAGTCCCTGTAGGCGTCCATCTCGCGGGCGCGTGCCACCTCGCCGTTGCGCTCGCGTTCGGCAGCCTTGCGGGCACGGGCATACATACGTTCGCCGCAGAGGAAGCGGTTCTCGCACGAAAGCAGGGCACCGGCACAACTCTGGTCGCAGGCGCGCAGCTCGAGGAATTCCACGCCCTCCACCTCTTCGTTCTCCAGCTTGTCGAGGAAGTCCATCACATTCTCGATGCCGTCGATGGCATAGGAGCGTTTGGCACGGCAGAGGCGGCGTTCGCCGTTGGTGAGCGTGGAGAGGATGGCGTCGGCGGAGAGCTGGGGGGTCTCCAGCGCCTTATAGGAATAGCCTTTGCCCTGCTCCTTTATCTTGCGGTACACCTTGTTGAAAAGGGCATCCATATTGATGACGCCGTCGATGAGCGAGCGTTTCTCACCCACGGGGGCTTTGACGGCGGCGATTTTGGCAGCACAAGGGGTGACATAGAAGAGGCCCACCTCCTCGCGGGGCACACCGCGCTCCTCGGTGAGCACCTTGAGTACATACATGGCAGAGATGTCTAGCGGTGCCTTGACGGGGATGATGTTGCCCACCAGCGAGGGGTACTTGATTTGGATAAGGCGGACGATGGCGGGGCAGAAACTGGAAATGAGGGGTTCGTCGTCCTCATGCTCGCGGGCGTACCTGTGCTTGACATCGACATAGACATCGGCTGCCGACTCAACCTCGAAGACATGCTTGAATCCCAAATCCTTCAGTGCGGCATAGATGCGCGACACGCGAATATCGTCGGGAAACTGCCCCAAAAACACAGCGGGCAGCAGGGCCACCGAGTGCGGGAACTCGTGGACCAACTTGAAGTCATCCTGTTTGATGTAGATGGCGTCAACGGGGCATGCGGCATGGCACTTGCCACAGTCGATGCAGCGGTCCTCCATAATAAAAGCCTTGCCATTGGTGATACGGATGGCTTCGGTAGGGCAAATCTTCATACACCGGGAACATCCGATGCAGTTGCCGTCGTCAATTTCCAGGGCGTGATAAAACATATTACACAAAGTTTACTTCCATCTCCACGGTGGTGCCGACGCCCACCTCGGAGGTGACGTTCAGTTTGTCGACATTCTTTTGCATATTGGGCAGCCCCATGCCGGCGCCGAAGCCCATATCGCGCACCTCGGGGCGGGCAGTGGAGTAGCCTTCCTGCATGGCCTGGGCAATGTCAGGTATGCCGGGACCCTTGTCGGCCACCACCATGTGTATCTTGTCGGCCTCGATGTCCACCAGCACCTTGCCGCCGTAGGCATGGGCAATGGCGTTGACCTCGGCCTCATACAGGGCTACCACCACGCGTTTCACTATCTGGGGATTCACACCGAGCTGCTTGAGCGTCTTCTTGACCGAGCTGGAGGCAGTGCCAGCATTGACAAAGTCCCCTTCGATAACAGTATATTCTTGATGCATAATAATAACAGTCTAAAAAGATTAGTACAATGGTTCTATGCCGGCGTTGAAGAGCAACCCGCAGGTCTTGAACATGGAATAGCTGGTGGCAATAAGCACCATATCGTTGTCCTCGGCCAATTCAATCATGTCTTCGGTAGGCTTCTTGTTTCGGACAAACACCACAATGTCCAGCGTGGCCATGTCGCAAGTGCGGATGGTCTGCACATTACACAAACCGGTTATAAGCATGGGGGTTTCTTTGAGAGTCAGCACATCGCTCATCAAATCGGATGCGAAGGCATTGGTCACCTCCTCGTCTAAACGTTCCTCGCCCAAATACACCGAGGCGTTAAGAACCTTGACTATTTCTCGCAGTGTCATGATATTTGGTATTTTACGTTATTTTTACAGTGATTTCAGATTGCAAATATACAAAACTTTTTTGAATTAAAAGTTAAGTGGCGGTGAAAAAATAAGGTGTGGTGGTGCTTGTTCGAGATGATGCCTTCACGCCGACACACATTATTCTGCTGATTTATAGCACTCCATACTGCGAGCGGGGCTACCGGGAAATTGTGTTTCCGGCACATTATTGTTACCCCTATTTTTCTACCATCACCAAATGTGCCGCAGACACATTACCATATCAGCACCGTTTCGCACGCGGCTGTGGCAGACTAGCACCAAAAGACAAAGGGTGTCTCGAAACCCGAAACACCCTTTGTCCTTTGCCTATGCGCAGCAATTATTTCTTCGACGAGCCAGAGGAATACACATACACCACATAACTGGGTGCTTTTGTACCTGAACTTCCCCCATGCTCTTCTAAAAATGTCTTGGTGTCGCTATTCATACAGGTGACGGTGGCACTACTTGAGTTATAACCTAAATGATACAACATAGAACCATAACTGCTTACCGCATTCATAGTAAAGTTGCTCCCGAGCGTAAGGCTGGTTAGGCTGCGACATTCGCTAAACATTTCCTGCATATCTGTCACTTGGCTAGTGTTGAAATTCGAGAGGTCCAGCGTGCTCAAGCCACGGCAGTCCTTAAACATGCGTTGCATATTAGTCGCACTTCCAGCTGTGAAGGCCGGTCCTAAAGTCAGGCTTTGGAGTGACTTACAGCCATTGAACATAGATCCCATATTAGTCGTACTGCTGGTAGAGAAACTGGGTATTGAAATGCTTGTTAGTCCTTCACAATATAAAAACACACCATACATATTGGTTACTCTGCTTGTATTAAACGTCGGCGGGAACTGGATGGAGGTCAAGGTGCTGCAACTCTTAAACATCTGGTTCATATACAAAAGTGCCGGAGTCGCATTGCCGCACATCGTATATGAACTTTCGGCATACCTGACAACTAATTTTGATGCGTCTGCCCTGTAAGGCGCGCCGATGCCGGACCGAGAGCGTGCCTCTCCTATATACTGCCATATATACCTAATCACCCGCACCCTACAAACGCAAACTGTGAGGATGCGCCTCTCTGCCGCGGTGCATGGCGGGAGAGAAAATAGGGGAAAGGGACACAATAAAAAACGTTGCCGGACGTTTTACCCGCAACAAACTACGACATAAAAAGAAGCACACAATGGACACACCTTCCCATCTGAAACCCGGCGACCGGGTGGCCCTAGTGGCTCCCGCACGCAAGGTGTCGCGCACCGAAATTGGCGCCGCCGTCAGACTGCTCCGCTCCTGGCAGCTGGAAGTGGTGCTGCCCGACCACCTGTTCGACAGCGACCGCCAGTTTGCCGGCAGCGACGACGTGCGTGCCGCGGTGCTGCAGCAGCAACTCGACGACCCCGACATCCGCGCCATCTTCTGCGCCCGCGGCGGCTACGGCACCGTGCGCATCATCGACCGGCTGGACTTCACGCGCTTCTGCCAAAAACCCAAATGGATTGTCGGCTACAGTGACATCACCGTGCTGCACAGCCACATACACCGCCACTGCGGCATCGAGACCCTCCACGCCACCATGCCCATCAACATACCCGACGACGCCGTCGGCAGGCACTACCCCGCCACCGACACGCTGAGGCAGGCCCTCTTCGGCGGAAGCCTCGAATACTGCTGCGCCCCACACCCCCTCAACCGCACCGGCACAGCCCGGGGAGTGCTGGTGGGCGGCAACCTGTCGATGCTCTACAGTCTCTGCGGCTCGCCCAGCGACATCAGCACACGGGGCAAAATACTCTTTATCGAAGACCTCGACGAATACCTCTACCACATCGACCGCATGATGATGAACCTCAAACGCTGCGGCCACCTCGAAGGGCTGGCGGGCCTGCTCGTTGGGCAGATGAGCGACATGCACGACAACGCCATCCCCTTTGGCCGCACTGCCGAGGAGATAGTGAGCGACGCGGTGGCGGAATACGGCTACCCCGTCCTCTTCAACTTCCCCGCCGGGCACAATGGCACCGACAACCACGCCCTCGTCCTTGGGCGCGAGGCACACCTCACGGTGTCCGTCACCGCCGCCTCTCTAGCCCAGCCCGCAGCAACCTGACACCCGCCCCGCCCCATCCTTTTACGATGGCTGACGGATTCGCAACTCCTCTTTTCGCTTTTGGTTTATCCCACCGCGATAAAATACGAATAACATCAAAAACAAATAGCATATATTCTGCCATGCGGGGGCGATTTTGGAGCGAAACGGCACATGTGCCATCGCCGGAGGGCGACATGGGACAAACGTAGGCGACACGCACAAACTGGGGGATGGGAGCCACCCTCGGAGAGCGGCTTAAATAATCAAAAATACAATATGTCCGAAAAAAGTTGTACTTTTGCATTTTTAAAAAGCCACATTTTATGTTGCTTATATATGTGCCCAAACTGACCAACCGCGTAGGCTACACAATCAATGTGGTCATGCGCGACATACTCAGGACTGACTTCGCCATCACCACCGACAAGGAGGTTTTTGGGCGACATCAGGGGGCTAGGTTATGCTATTCGCCGCAACCTGTTTTTGACATTTCTAAGACTGCCGAGGAACCCCCATTTTTGTTTTTGAAATCGTCAGAACTGCTTTTTGAGACCTCAATCGAGGAGAAGGACTGCCACTTTTTCACCCACGACGGACAGCCCGCGTTGTTCCCCGTGTTCAACCGCCACGCCGCCCTGCCGTTCGACCCCCTGGCTGCCATCTTCTACATGCTTTCGCGCTACGAGGAATACCTGCCCCACCACCGCGACGAGCACAGCCGTTTCATGGTCAGCGAGAGCCTGGCCTACCGCCACGGCTTCCTCCAGACCGCCGTGGTGGAGCGGTGGGCGCTGATGCTGCGCGACATCATACTGGCACATTATCCCGAAACGGTTTTCGGCCCGCTCACGTACAACTTCGTGCAGACAGTGGACATCGATGCCGCCTACGGCTACCTTCACAAGGGCCTGTTCCGGACGGCTATGGGCATCGCCCGCGACGGCATCCGCCGCCATGAGCCGCACGAGGTGCGCCGCCGCATCCGTGTGCTCCGCAAAAAAGAGCCCGACCCTTTCGACACCTTCGACTATATACTGGAACAACAACTGAGCCGGGGCGACCGCAACGCCCTCATCTTCTTCGCCCTGCTGAGCGACTACGGCATCTACGACAAGCCCTGTTCCTACCAGAACAACGACTTCCGCGAGCTGCTGCAGCACCTGGGCGACTACGCCAAATTCGGCATCCACGGCTCGTACTACTCAGCCGAGGAGCCCCGCCGGCTGGAGAAGGAGATAGAGCGGCTGTCGGACATCCTGCACCGCACCATCGTCCGCAACAGGTTCCACTTCCTGCGTTTCCAGCTGCCTTCGGCCTACCGCAACCTGGTGCACAACCACATCGCCCACGACTACTCGATGGGCTTTGCCGAACAACCCGGCTTCAGGAACGGGAGCTGTTCGATAGTCCCCTTCTTCGACCTGAGCAGCAACCAGGAACTAGACCTGAAGATACACCCCTTCATGGCAATGGACACCACCTTCCAGAAATATCTGAAAATGACACCCGACGAGGCCCTGGCACAGTACCGCAAACTCATCGACGAGGTGCGCTCGCTCGGCGGCACCTTCAGCTGCATCTTCCACAACCAGAACCTCTGCGAGGAAGCCGAATGGAAAGGATGGCGCAAGGTGTATGAAGAGGTGCTGGACTATGCCAGCTGCCCCCTGGAGACACTAACACATTGAACCATCTGCACATAATGATTAATTACAAAGAGAAGCTACACGACATTAGAGCCTTTGTGTTCGACTTTGACGGCGTGATGACCAACGGCGACGTATGGACTTACGCCGACGGGGAGACCGTGAGATGCGGAAACATCAAGGACGGTTTCGCCATACAATACGCAGTAAAGAAGGGTTATATCATCGCCCTCATCTCAGGAGCCACATCGCAGAGCATCGACAACAGGATGAAGGCACTGGGGGTGACGCAATGCTATACGGGTTGCGCCAACAAGATGGAACGCTACACCCGCTTTCTGACCGACAACGGGCTGGAGGAGCGGCAGGTGGTGTGCATGGGCGACGACATCCCCGACTACGGCATCATGACCCACTGCGGTGTCGCCGCCTGTCCGGCAGACGCAGCAATAGAAATCAAGGAGATAAGTGACTATGTGTCGCTCTATCAGGGAGGGAAAGGATGTGTGAGAGACATCATAGAGCAGGTGCTAAGGCTGCAAGGGAACTGGTTCGACCCACAAGACAGCCAGCACGAAGCCCTCAAATGGTAACCGACGTCAATTCACCGAAATATTCATTTAATACTATTTATTATTAAAAAGGTACTATATATACTACTAGTCATGTGTCCGCTGCTAGGCAGCGCGCAGGGCATACAGGACAGCATCGACATGCTGGCAAAGGCCAGCGACACCACGATGCTGGGGACCTATTATGCCGACCGCTTTGTGGGACGCAAGACCTCTTGTGGCGAAATCTTCCGGCAGAACCAATACACCGCCGCCCACAAGACCCTGCCCATGGGCACCTACCTGCTTGTCACCTACCCGGTAACCAACCAGCACGTGGTGGTGAGAGTGAACGACCGCTGCCCCAAGAGCGGCATTCTGGACATGACCAAATTGGCAGTGCACACCCTGGGCATCAAAGGCTCTGGGAGGGTGAAAGTCACGATTTTAGACCCCCGCATGGGCAGTTTCCTTTGGAGCAATCAGGACACATTGGCCATGACAGAGGCCGAATACATGGCCTTCCGCGACAAGAGCCGCGTAAAACGCATCTCGCCCTGGCCCATCAACTCGCAGGGGTCGCCCCACACACTGGCTCAACAGAACCGCCCCAAACGGGAGGCATCCTCCCCGCCCAAGGTCAAGCAACAGAAAGAAGTTCAACGCACCCCCCAGGCCGCAGCAGCCAAGGACACGGCTCTGGCCAGCAAACAGGACTCCATCGTGACAGAGCCGCCAGCCAAAGGGCATCAGTATGATATTGAGCTTTGTACCGTCGGGTCGCAGCAGGCGGCAAACAACGAGGCAAAACGCCTGCCGCCAGACCTCCAAAACAAGGTGGTTTTCGACCGCAATTTCCAAAACAGGCAGGTGCGAATCATCCTCGTGATAGCCGAAAGCCGCAGCCACGCCGTACGCACTCAGGCAATGCTGATGGACATCTTTCCCGACAGCTCTGTAATCCCCCATGAATGAGTGCAGAACGGCTGCGGACATCTTCATTTCCTGATGGGCTGAAACGGTGAAAAAAGAAAAAAAGAAAAAAAAAATTGAAAAAAAGCATCACATGTAAATAATTATTGTTATCTTTGCAAGTCAAAAACTGGTTTGTCTTTTCTTATGAAAAGCAACTTTGATATACGTATATACATTAGATTATTAAATAGTTACATGATACTAAAATGAGTGCTCGCATGAGAATCAAACTAAGCAAGAAACTGTCACTTTTGGTGATGGCACTGGGATTTTCATGTGTTGTCATGGCTCAACAGGAGCCCCAATTCTCTCAATACATGTTTAACCGGATGTCTTACAACCCCGGCTATGCAGGCAGTTCTGGCTCGATTTGCGCAACCGCAATGTACAGAAACCAATGGATGGGTTTCAAGCTCGACCCCCCCACTTCGGGAAAGGAGGCTGGTTCGACACCCACTGACATCCTCTTCACGTTCGACATGCCTGTCAAGTTCCTCCATGGCGGACTGGGCTTCACCTTTGTCTCGGACAAGATTGGCTACCACGACAACATCGAGGTGGCATTGGACTACGCATTCCGAATGTTCTGGGGAGAGGGTAACCTTTCTGCCGGTATTGAGGTTGACCTACTGAACAGTTCGATTGATTTGGGCCAGCTGCATGGGCCTGACGAAACACCCGACCCCATGCTTACCGGCAAGGAGGTCAGCGCCATGCTGATTGATGGAGCCGTGGGTATCTACTACCAGGTGCCTGGCAAATACTATTTAGGCCTCTCGGTGAAGAACCTTTTGGGGGCTCACAGCGATGTGATTAAATTCACCAACGCCCGCACGGTGTATGCCATGGGCGGATACGAATACACCCCTTCGATGGCCCCATCGCTGCGCATTAAGCCCTCGGCTCTCTTGAAGACCGCGAACTTCAGTTATTTCCAAGCCGACCTTTCCTGCCTGCTCGACTATCGGAACGCCTTCTGGGGCGGCCTTGGTTACCGTGTACAAGACGCCATCTATGTATTGGCAGGCGTGCAATGGAAGAAAGTGCGTGTGGGCGCATCGTACGACTTTACCACCAGCCGCCTGGGGTCGTTCAAACCCGGCCGCAGTATGGGTTCCTTGGAGCTGTACCTGAGATTCTGCTTCAAGGTGGTCGTACCGCAGAAACCGCCAACGGCTTATGGAAACACCATCTACCTACTTTGATAACACACCCGGAAAACGTAAAAATAATTAAAAAGGAAACTTTTGGTCAGAAAAGACGTATAAGACTAAATAATAACAATTGGAGAAAACCCTTATTAAACGAATAACAAAAAAGTATTTCAATATGAAAAAATTGTTTTTCTTACTCGCAGCCGCAGTAGTTCTTTGCGTAGGTTGCTCCTCAAACTCCCAGAATGGTGAATTGGTCGGCGTGTTGAACCGCAACCAGTTTGAAGACATCGACCTGAAAGGCATGGTCTTCATCAACCAAGGCAATTTCAGCATGGGTGCCGGTGTACAGAACAACACCTATGGTGTCACCAAACAGCCCCGCACCATGCAGGTATCTTCCTTCTTCATGGACGAAACCGAAATCACCAACAACGAATACCGCCAGTTTGTCTACTGGGTTACCGACTCCATCGTCCGCAGAATGCTGTCCGAAGGTGGCATCGACGGTTACCAGATTGAGGAGAACGAATATGGCGAGCCCCTCGACCCCCCGATGTTGAACTACAAAACCAAGATTCGTTGGAACGACCCCGAAACCCGTGAAGCCCTCAACGACCTCTACGTTGCTGAGAAAGACAGATATTTTGGCCGTCGTGAGATTGACGCATCCAAGCTCAACTACGAATACTACTGGATTGACTACGCCGATGCAGCCCGCAAGGAACTCAGTTCGCAGAACAAGCCCGAGCAGCGTGGTACCCTCTACACTGCCCGTCCCAGAGGCCTGAACAACCGCACCGCCTTCGTCCACAAAGAGAGAATCAACGTCTACCCCGACACCCTGTGCTGGGTTCATGACTACAGCTACTCGATGAACGACGACTTCACCCGCAACTACTTCTGCTCTGCCGCATACGACAACTACCCTGTGGTGGGTGTCAGCTGGCTGCAGGCCAAGGCATTCTGCATCTGGCGCAGCAAATTCCTCAATGACTACCTGGCCGACATCAACTATGAGCACATGAACGATTTCCGTCTGCCCTCCGAGGCCGAGTGGGAGTTCGCAGCTCGTGGCGGTATCGCAGCTGAGAGCTATCCTTGGGGTGGCCCGTATGTCCGCAACCCGAACGGCTGCTTCCTCGCCAACTATGAGCCCCTCCGCGGTGCTTACGACGACGACGGTGGCGTGCGCACCCTGATAGTCGGACACTATGCCCCCAACGACTACGGTCTGTATGACATGGCCGGTAACGTTTCCGAATGGTGTGCCGATGCTTATGACGACAACACCTACATCGTGGCCAACGCCCTCTCCCCCTACTACAATTTCAACGCACAGGAGAGCGACCCTATCGCCATGAAGCGTAAGGTGGTTCGTGGTGGCAGCTGGAAAGACCAGAAATACTTCATACAGGTTCAGACACGCACCTTCGAATTCCAGGATACCAGCAAGTGCTACATTGGTTTCCGTTGCATACAGCCTTACCTCGGCCGTGTGAAGGGCGACAACCTGAAGACCGCTTCTAACATTTATTAATAGAAGCACCTACGTTCTCAAAGTTAAGAAAACAATACATCAATAATAAGTAAAAATAATATACTATGAGTTGGTTAGACAATCTAGTCCGAAGCAAAGGTTATAAAAACTTCATGTCGAAACTGTATGGATGGGGCGCAGCTGTCGTTATCATCGGTGCCTTGTTCAAGATTAACCACTGGCCTGGTGGTACTATCATGCTGATTATCGGTATGGGTACTGAAACTGTCATTTTCTTCCTCTCAGCCTTTGAGCCACCTCACGTTGAATTCGACTGGACCTTGGTTTATCCCCAGCTCGCCGGAATGGAAGACAGCGAAAGCCTAAGCAACATCACCAGTGGTGACGAAGTGGACAACCTCGTTTCCGTACCCGAGAGCAGCGACCCGCTGACTTCTCGGATAGACAAAATGCTCGAAGACGCCAATATAACGCCCGAACTAATCGAGCGTTTGGGTTCTGGCATGAACAACTTGGCCGAAAGCGCGCAAGCCATGAATGGTATGGCCCAAGCTGCTGCTTCCACCGACAAGTTCGTCAGCAGCCTGGATGGTGCCGCCGACGCTGTCAACAATCTCCGCCATGCTACTGAAGCAGTCAACACCCTCACTACGATTTACCAAGAGACAGCTCAGGCACTGACCAGCGGCGACGCCTCCTACGCCGACGAAATGAAGAAACTGGCCGGTAGCCTTGCCTCTGTCAACGCCATGTACGAGATGCAGCTCCAAACCTCTACCAGCCAGCTCGAAAGCACCAAGGAGATTGAGGAACGCATCCACAACATGATGGTCAACTTCGCCGATTCCGCAGAAGGCGTACTCAAATACAAAGACCAGGTTGATGCCCTCACACGCAAGGTGGCTGAACTCAACAATGTCTATGGCAATATGCTTGCCGCTATGCAGACTCGCCTGTAAGAAACAAACTATTTACAACCTGAAACTCTTAGTCTAATAATAAAGTATGAGTGCTTCAAACTGTCCGGAAACCCCGCGACAAAAAATGATTCAGATGATGTACCTCGTGTACACCGCCATGTTGGCACTGAATGTGTCGGCAGAGGTTGTCGAGGGCTTCAAGACCGTAGGTAATGCCATGACTAAGTCCAATGAGAACATGGAGATTAAGTTACAGGACACCTACGAGAACTTCGAACTTGCCCTCAAGAACAACCCAGCCAAAGTTCAAGAGAAATATGAGAAGGCACAAGTAATTAAGAAACTTTCTGAGGACTTGGTATATTCCATTGATACTATCACCTATAGTTTCGTCGGCAAGATTGCCAAAGAAGCAAAGATATCCAAGATGAACCCCAACGACCGTGACGGGAAACCCATCGACATTAACATCAAACTAAAGAATGAAGATGGCAGCATCAACTTTGACAGTGTTGCCCGAGCGATGAAAGAAGGCGGATTCAGTTGGATAGACAAACTTGATGACAACCATGCGGGTACCCGCTACTTCCTCGGTGATGCCGAGGGTGCCGAGGTGACTGAAGGGGCTGCTTTCGATGTCAAGAAGATGATTCTTGCATACAAGAAGGCTGTCAAAGAAAGTCTTGGTGCTGATTCGACCCATGTACAATTAGGTCTTGACGTGGAAGAGTACCGACTCAATAGCGAGGGCAAACCCACCTCTTGGGAGCAACTGAACTTCAACAATACCGTTGCAGGTGCTGCACTCGTAACCCTTACCCGTATGAAGGCTGAAGTGATGAATGCCGAATTCGATGCTGTGAACATGCTGTTCAAGCAAGTACGCTCCAATGACTTCTCCTTCGACAAGGTGGCTGTTATCACCCGCGCCAACTCGCCCTACATCATGCAGGGTGGAAAATATGAATTGACCGTGAACGTGGGTGCCTACGACTCGAAGGCCAAATTTGAAGCCTCCGTCGGCGGTCAGCGTTTCGTCGCCAACGATTCGGGTGCTGTGGTCTACACCACTGTATGCAACACCACCGGTCCCAAGACCATCACAGGCACCGTTTATGTGAAGAACGACAACGGTACCGAAAGCTACGACTTCAAGCAGAGCTACTACGTTGCCGAGCCGATGGCCGTGTTTGAACTCACCGAGATGAATGTGGTTTATGCCGGTATCGACAATCCTATCAAGATTTCTGTACCTGGTGCGGCCGCACATAATGTGGTCGCCACCTTGGCCGACCCCTCCCAAGCATCCCTCGTCCCCGACCCCAATGCTGGTGCTGGACATTATGTAATCAAGCCCAAAGTCAACAAAGGCAAGATTAAGATTAATGCCGCCATTAAGGACGGAAACACCACACGACCCATGGGCTCCAACGAGTTCCGCGCCCGCCCGCTACCTGATCCTAAGATTTATCTGGGTGCGGCTGAAGCCGGTAAGGGTATACCCATCAACGACTTGAAGAACATGAAGGGTCCGTCGGTACGTTATGGTGCAGACTTCGCTTTCAAGATGAAGACCCCCCAAATCATCAAACAGACTATTGATATCACCAAGGTCAATGGTGCCACAGACCTGGAGAACAGAGGACCTATCTGGGGTGCCGATGTCTTGAGTTATATCCAAAAAGCCAAACCTGGATGCAAAATCACCCTCAGCATTGATGTCAGCATGCCTGACGGCTCTAAGAGAAATATCAGTAGCACATTCAGAATCACTAGATAAACATATAAATTACATACACCATGAAAAAAGTATTGTTTGGGCTCAGCCTTATAATCCTCGCCTTCGGTAGCGTGACCGTCAATGCACAGAACATCATCGAAGCAGAAGATGAGAACAATTTAACCAACTTCTACACACGCACGATGAGTACGTCGCGTCAGGCTATCCCCTACCCCAGCCTTCGTCAAAGCGACGTCATCTGGGAGACCTGTATATGGCGTACTATTGATTTCCGTGAGAAATTCAACCAGTTCTTCTACTTCCCCAAAGGAGAAGACTCCCTCAACAACAACCAAGGCCGTATCAACCTTGCATATCTTATCTACAGAAATGCCGCCAATGGTGAATTCGAAATCTTCGATGATGACGAATTAAAGATTCCCGTTGACTGGGACAACATGTACAGAAAGCTGAACAAGGCTGACTCTACCATGACCGACCCCATCTACGACGAATATGGCGAATTGATTGACGAGGGTCACGACACCATCAAATACAAGAACTTCACCTCCGATGACTACTACAAGATTCATATCAAGGAATACTGGTACATCGACAAGCAAGACACCCGTATGAAGGTACGTATTGTTGCTTTAGCACTGGTGGATGAAAACTGCAAAGAGGTTGATGGCGATATGGAGTGCAACCCCACTATCCGTTTCTGGATTCCCATGAACGACATGCGTGTTCGCAATATCTTTGCCCGCACCAACTCTTACGACATCTACAACAATAATGCCGAACGCAGCTACGACGAGGTCTTCGTCACCCGTTATTTTGACAGCTTCGTCACTCGTGAGACCAATACCTACAACCGTGGTATCCACGACTACCTGACTGGTGAGGATGCCCTGCTTGAGTCTCAAACCATCGAAGAGCGCATCTTCGACATCGAATCCGACATGTGGGAATACTAATGCGTAAACGCAATTCATACAGAAAGATTGCATAAGAACATTCCAAAGTCAAATAAGAGCTAAGAGTAAACCCACTTATTCTTAGCTCTTATTGTTTACGGTAAGATTACTCTCATACAACATCATAAGAAGCATTGGACCCTTGAAAACAAAAAGATACATAATCCTCCTCACGCTTATTCTTCCCCTCGGAGTACTGGCGCAGTATGTAGAGCCTCAACCTGGAGACTACTACAAGCGGAGTTTCATGTGGGAGAAGAAACCCCAGCAGCTGGATTATGTGCGGGAGTCTGATGTTTATTGGGAGAGAATCATCTGGCGTATAATAGATGTGCGGGAAAAAGAAAACCAATACTTCTACTTCCCCTCAAATCCTGAAGGAGTAAGAGGTCGAAAGAATCTGGCATACGTGCTATGGGACGCTATCAACGCAGGCGAGATAGAGCTGTTTGAAGATGACGAGATGAAGATACCTCTCGACTGTCTGAAAGTAATCGAGCGAGCCACCCGTAGCGACACCGTCCAGATGGAAGTGTACGACGACTACGGCGAAGCCGACTATACGACAGTCTTTGTCCCTCATGAGTTCAAGTCAGACGACATCTACCAATACATCATCAAGGAAGTTGCTTATCTCGACCGTTCCCGCAGCGGCATGCAGGTTCGCAGCATAGGACTTGCACCGATGGAAAGCCGCTTTAAAGTAATCGATGGGGAGACCGAATTTATGGGGACCGCTACCCTGTTCTGGGTTCCTATGCTGTCATACAATGTGCGCAACCTGTTGGCACGCAAAGAGACCTACTACCGCGAAAACTTGACCTCACTCCCCACCTGGGAGTATGCTTTCAACTCGTTCCTCTACAGCTCGTTCATCACCCGTGTGGACAACGTTTATAACCGCGCCATACACGAATACCTTACTGGTGAGGACGCTCTCCTTGAAGCGCAATGGATTGAGGAGGAAATCATGAATATCTCGTTAGACATGTGGGAATATTGATTCCCGCTTATCATTACGACTGCATCGAACCCGCTGCATAGCTGCGCCATTTTGCCAACACGGCGGCCATGTCCGACGGTATTGGTGCTTCAAAATGCAGATGCTGACCTGTCGCCGGATGTTCGAAGCCAAGGATTAGCGCATGGAGTGCTTGCCTTGGAAGCAACGAGAAACAATTGTCTACAAACTGCTTATATTTAGAAAATGTAGTACCTTTCAGAATCTTATCACCGCCATAGGGCGCATCGTTAAAGAGCGGATGCCCGATATGCTGCAGGTGTGCTCGAATCTGATGTGTCCGCCCAGTTTCCAGCACACATTCCACGAGGGTCACATATCCGAATCGCTCCAAAACATGCCAATGGGTGACGGCATATTTTCCCCGCCCTGGGTCATCGGTAACATGCATGATGCGCCTGTCCTGCGGGGCACGTTCTAAATTGCCAACTATCGTCCCCTCGTCCTCGTCGAAGTTACCCCACGCCAATGCGACATACTTGCGCTCAATGGTATGCTCGAAAAACTGTTTAGCAAGCACCACCTGAGCCTCCTCGTTCTTGGCGATAAGCAGAAGTCCCGACGTGTCCTTGTCAATTCGGTGAACCAGATACGGCACGATGGGGTTCCCCTGTTTGTCCTTCTTATCCTGATAATAATACAATAGGCCGTTGAGCAGCGTCCCTGTAAAGTTACCATAGCCGGGATGCACCACCAGCCCCGCCTGTTTGTTCACAATCAGCACATCATCATCTTCGTAAAAGACATCGAACGGGATATGCTCCGGGAGTAATTCAAACTCATGTGGGGGCTCGGGAAGAAGCACGCTGATAACATCGCACGGCTTGACCCTGTAGTTCGCTTTCACCGGCACCCCGCCCACTACGACACATCTGGCCTTAGCGGCCGCCTGTATCTTGTTGCGCGAAACACCCTCCAGCCGCATCTGCAGGTACTTGTCAATCCTAAGCATCTCCTGACCTTTGTCAACAACAATACGATGGTGTTCGTACAAGTCGGTCTCCTCTTGGCCGACTTCCAAATTGGATGTATCGGGTAATATCTCGTTAGTCATGATTGTCTATTAATAAACCACTATTTTATGCGGGGGCTCTGCGCCGACCTTCACCAGGTACAAGCCTGCCCTCAAGTTGCCAATTTCCACTTTGGCATTTGGCAACACCATGTCAGCCTTATATACCACTTGCCCCAATGTGTTGAATACAATGATAGGACTTGATGCCATCGGCTCAACAACGATGGTGCGCCCAAGGGCATAGGCTTTTGTGCTGCTATCGGACGCTCCCCTCACCGCCAGCGTGGCCTTCTGTCCAAAATAGGGCCTCAGCATCAAAGCACCCCTTAGAATGCTCGTCTGCCAGTTGTTGCCTGAACGATAGAGTATATTCTGCGAGGCATCGTTGTTTCTGTCAAAGCCGATATTGATATAGTCGGTTGAAAACTGTTCAATCCCGACATACACTGTGCCGCTGCACACCAACGGCTCTTCCAGAACATACCTCACATATTGATTGAACCCCTTAAACAACGGTTTGCGACGCGTAGCATCCTGATAAAGCACATTGCCAGGTACCCCGTTGGCATCATCCCATATCGTAATTTTGAACTTAATATCAGCATTCTGCTCGTTCAAAGTGCGGTTGAAATACAGATAGAGGGCCGTGAGCGTGTCCTCCACATTGAGGTGAAAGCGGACGGCAATACTAATCCGTGAGCTGGTGGAGGTAATACCATAACCGTTTTCGGGCGTTCCGTCATCGTAGGCATAGTAATTGTCGAACACCTGCACAAAGCTGGCTGTGTCGTTCGACGAAAAAGCATCGCCGCTGACACCTTCGCGCACAGTGTGGACAATCTTGAACGTCGCTGGCTCACCATTCGCCACAGGGAAGCTATAACCGACCGGTGGACGGGCATGTGCTGGTGATGATTGGTATTGCAGCCCATTCCAAAAGACGGGCACATTTTCGAAGCCGCCATCATAACTATGAACCTCCGCACCGCTGCCGTCATAGATGTGATAATGGTAATCCGCAGCCAGCTCCTCTGAGAAAAGATTGGCGATGGTCACCTCCTGCGCGTCAGCCATCTCCGATGCCAAGAACTGCCTTGCCGGCATTGCCTGATAACGCTGCAACAGGGAGGGTGCGGGGTTGATGAAAGCCACGTCTCTTGAAGCCGTATCGCCCCGGTGACGCCCGGCATTGAGCAGCACATAATCGATATTCCACTGGTCGGCATTGCTCAGAAGCCCCTTCTTATTCAGGTTGCTAAGGGAGGAGTAATTGCGGAAACGGAAACGGAAGTCAGCATTAAAATACTTGGCATCCGATATGCAGACATCATGAAACTGCCAATAGCGGCCTGTCTGAGCAAACAGCGTGTCGGGAGCACAGCCGCCGCTGCTCCATATCCAGTTCCAGGTATCGTTGGCCGAGTCGTAGAACTCCAGCACCAGCGAGTCACCCGCCTCCGGGGTGTCGCCCAGCCGCTCCCACATATTGCCATATCCGCCCCCGGGCAGATAGAAGAAACTCAAATACAGCGAGTCGGCGGCAGAAAGGGGACGCTGAAAGGGCTGAAAGAGGGTGTCGAGCCTTATGGGCAGCGACTCCAACGTGTCGCACGAGAACAGCTGCTCCGTCTCGCTAGGATAAAGCCTTCCTTCCGCGTCGAAGGCATCCAGGGTGGCCATCCCTCTTGTGGGGGGCAGCGGCGCATAGCCCTCGTTCACGAATGTCCCGCCCAATTGCCAACGACTGCCCGAAAGGGCTCCGTTGCAGAAGTCGTCAAAGAAAGGAAGGCGTACAGCCACTGACGATTTCATCGGCTCTGCCACCTGATGGCGCACCGGCAGCAACGCCTCTTGCGCCGACACTGTGCCTGCGGTCAGCAGAAGAAGCAGCACCACCACCGATGCTCTTGCCTTGCTATGGAATAGGCGGCTTATCATGCTATTCATTTACCAGTCCCAGCCGTCGTCAAAATCCGGGTCGGCATCAACTGTATAATCTTCGTAAAGGTCCAAATCGTTCTCGAAAATCTTGGTGGAATCCACCTTGAAATTCGAGATAATGCGTTCCACATCTTCCTCTGTGGCGTCACAATACCAGATGTCCACATAAGTACCCAGCGGATAACGGGTCACACCCGTATAGTCGGGGTTCAGCTTGTAGCACACTGCGGTGCTCCTGTTGGTCACGCCTTCAAAATGCTCCTGTCCCACGTTCATCGAAGCCGAAAGGATGCCTCTGCGGGCTTTGGCCGGAAGCTGCCCAATAACAAAGGGGACACGGGTACCGGTAGGGGTCTCGCCCATACCCACCGTCAGGTCCACCACATCGTTCTGGTTCATCTTCTGCCCAGCGTAGACCATCTTGCCATTGCTCGTGGTCTCCAAGATGACATTGCGGTAAGGGCTGTCCACGAAGCGCAACCGGCCGCAACGCAGCCCCGCGGCCTCCAATGCCGAGACCGCGCTCCGCACCGTCATATTCGACAGCTCCGGCAGCACCACGTCCGACGGGGCATACGACGTCACGGTGACATACACCTTGCGGTGGGTCTTAATCATCGTCCCGGGCTTGGGGTCTTGCTGAATCACAATGCCGCCCTCTTTCTCCTCATCGTAAACCGAGTCTATCACGACATATTGGAGCGACAGCACATTCTCCTCCTCAAGCTGCGCCAACGCCATCCCGCGAAGGTCGGGCAACTCATACTCTTTGCCCTGGCGTGCCACAATCTTGATAAACATGAAACATAGAAACACTATCACTACCGACACTGCCAGCATATACAGCAGGTGCTTAACCAACGGATGTTTCTCAAAAAAGGTACTATTCATAATCTGCAATCTCGATGTTACTGTTTTGTATAACGGATGAGTGCCATTTTTATTGTTGCACGTAAGTATTAATTGCCGTCATGCCTGCATCTGTCAGCCGCACAACTCGCCCAAGAGGGTGGCAGCCGTGCAACCCACCACCTTAACTCTCACATACTGCCCGGGCTGCACGTCGTGGCGGTCAAACACAATCACCTTGTTCTGGCTGTTCCTTCCGAAGAGCTGCTCCTTGCTCCTGTGCGACTCGCCTTCCACAAGCACTTCGAAGGTCTTGCCCACCTCCTTCTGGTTGTTTTCCAAAGCTATCTGCCCCTGCAGGGCGATGATTTCCTCCAGTCGGCGGGTCTTCACCTCTTCGGGCACATCGTCTGCCAGATGTTTCTCGGCATAGGTGTTGGGGCGCATCGAGAACTTGAACATATAGGCGTAGTCGTACCGCACCTTGCGGAACATTTCCAAGGTCATCTGATGCTCTTCCTCGGTCTCTGTGCAGAAACCGGCAATCACGTCGGTGGTGATGGAGCAGTCGGGCATATAACGTCTGATGGCATCGATTCTGTCCAGATACCAAGCAGAATCATAGTGGCGGTTCATCAGCTTCAGCATTCTGTCGCTCCCGCTCTGCACCGGCAGATGGATGCACTTGCAGATGTTGTCGTACTTTGCCATCACCTCCAGCAGCTTGTCGCTAAGGTCTTTGGGGTGCGATGTGGCGAAACGCACTCGCAACATCGGACTAATCGAAGCCACGCGGCTCATCAGCTGGGGAAAGTCGACCATCGTCTCTTCTCCCTCGGCCCCCTGGCCGCTCTTCCAGCGATACGAGTTCACATTCTGCCCCAGCAGGGTCACCTCCTTGTAGCCTTGCTCAAAGAGGCTCCGTGCCTCTGCCACGATAGTTTCGGGGTCGCGGCTGCGCTCACGCCCTCTCGTGTAAGGCACCACACAGTAGGCGCAGTAGTTCTGACATCCCCGCATGATGGAGATGTACGCCGATATTCCGTTGCTGCCCAAGCGCACAGGTTCAATATCCGAATAGGTCTCCGTGGTGCTCAGCTCCGTCTCCGCGGCCTTCACCCCCTGGTGTCGCACCTGCTCCAGGATAGAAGGCAACCGTCTATAGGCATCGGGGCCCACCACAAAGCTCACATTCTCCTCCTCCACCATCAGCTGGCTCTGGAGGCGTTCCGCCATACATCCCAATATGCCAATGCGCAGCTGTGGGTGCTTCTGCTGAAGGGCACGCAGCTCCCTCAGACGCTTCCTTATCCGCTGCTCGGCATTGTCCCGTATGGCGCAGGTGTTAATCAGCACATAGTCGGCGTGGGCAATGTCTGCCACCACGTCATAGCCCTCCTTCTTCAGGAGCGAGGCCACGATTTCGCTGTCCGCGAAGTTCATCTGACAGCCATATGTCTCTATATATACATTCATCTTTCTCTCTGTTATATCTTCTTCACCGCCACCAGACGGTCGTAACGGTCGCCTGGAGCTCTGTAATAAACGAACACCGTGTAGTTGTTGGGGGTCTCATAGTGGTCGCCCTCCAGGGTGGCCGTCATGCCCTCGGTCTCCCCTACGGGTACAAACAGCAGCTGGTAGGCATAATAGCCCTGCTTCAGCTGCAGCCTCAGCGTATATGCCTTCTGCTCGGGGCGGTACTCCATGCGGCTGCGCTCGTCCATGTGCCATTGGGTCAGGTCTCCCACCACGTAGATGTTCCCATTCATATAAGGATACTTCATCGGCAGGGTGAAGTTCACCTGCACATAGTCCGCCTCGGTCTGCTTGTTGGTGCGGTCCCACACATTCACCTTCATCCCACCGTTGAGTGTCTGCTCCGCCACATAGTGCAGCTCCGAGCGGTCTTCCAACGGCTTCAGTATCGCATACCACTCGCCACCATATTCCTCAATACGGTAGACATTGTACATCGACGTGCGTATGTTGCTGATGTCGAAATAGCGGAAGCTGTTGCCGCCCCAGAAGAGGTTGCAAGGACGGTTGCGGTAGCACAAAGCCCCACGGTCATAGCCACTGAACTCCAACTGTCTGCGGTTGTCCTGCCGCCCGTTCTGCTGCACCACCACGGTGTAATAGGCCGGGTTGAGCGACGGCGGGAGCAGCTCCCCGGCATAGTCGCGGTTGTTGTCGACCGTCACGTCCACCTCGCGTTTCTGAAAGATGGCGCTGTTGTCATAGGGCGACACCACCGCCACATCGGCCTTCACCGACATCTCCACCACACAGAAACGGCGAGTGAACAACACGCTGTCGGGATATTCCTGCGGCGTAACCTCCACCACATAGTTGCCCGAAAGCAGCAGCCGGCTGAACTGCGCCGGAATGTATTGATAATAGTTCACATAATCCACCATGGTGGTGAACGAGCTGTTATAATTCTCTATCGGGCCCTCCTCGAAGCCGCTGATATACTCGCTCGGCTCCATGTCGTCCACCTGCCAACGGCTGTCACAATGCCGTATGCGGTAGCGGTAGTTGTCGGCCTCGGCACCCAGCATGTCGAAGCGCAGCAGCATCCTTTCCTCGCTGCCCAGCAGCAGGATGGGGGCTTCCAACTCCACGCCGTTCTTATACAGCGTCACCGTCTTCACCCGCTCCACCCAGTTCGAATCGGTCACCACTTGCGCGTACAAACCCTTGCCACGGCCCAACGCCATCGCAAACAACACCATGAACAATAAGAAGATACGTCTATTCATCGAACTAAATATAACGTGCAAATTTACATAAAATAATTGGATTATCGTCCCTGCCAGCAAAATAATTCACTAAAGTTTGACATGTCAAGGGTGGTATGTGCATACCCGTTGCGGCGGATTTGCAATCGCCGCAACAAAAACAAAAGAAGCGCCGCTATGCGGTGCTTCCAGATGGTGGTCTGTGGCAGATTCGAACTGTCGACCTCTTCCGTGTGAAGGAAGCGCTCTAAACCAACTGAGCTAACAGACCGTCGTACAATGTGCTCTCAAAAAAAAAGGCGAAGCGGGGCTCCGTCCCTTCTTGTGATCTGTAACAGATTTGAACTGTTGACCTCTTGCCTGTCAAGCAAGCGCTCTAAACCAACTGAGCTAACAGATCATTTTTCTCTCTCAAAAAGCGGGTGCAAAAGTACGAACTTTTTCCGAACTGGCAAAATATTTTTTCAAAAAAACATTCAACAGACTGATAATAAGGCTTTGATTTTTATCAACAGCCCCACCACCGCGTCTGCAAAACCGCCTCCGAAAGCCTCCGAAAAGATAAAATTGGCCCTTCGGCGGCATACCATACCGCCACTTTAGCCCCCTCTTCCGCACCCACGGCCAGCACCGGCCGCCCGCTGGTGCCGACAGGCGGCGAATGGGAAGCGATTACGCTCAGTTTCAGAGCCACTTCCGTTCATTCTTGGGGCGTTATAGGGTGCTGACACTTAGACGATGCCTGGCTGGAGCCAATAAGGGTGGGGGAAAAGGCGAAGGCGCGGTCTGTGGGAGGAGGCTGCGGGGCTGTCGCTGGGCCACACATTTATGCTGGCGGGGCGAGAACCGTTTTAACAAATGCAGAAGACAAAATCAAAAAAACAGGGGCTTTCAGCGGAGGTTTTTCGAGGTTGTCTGGGGGTGGTAGTGTAATTTTATTTTAATGATAATCAACGTGATACAAAAAAAAAAAAAAAAAAAGACCGTTTTTCAAGAAAAAAGCAATACATTTGCACCTCCGAAAAAAGAATGTTAGTCTCATTTTTTAACAATTCAAGTATTAACACCAAACTCATAAACGCTAAAAGAATGTATCAAACAACCCACAGACGCAAAGAGTACGCCGCACCCCAGGTGAAGGTGGTTCGTTTCATGGTAGAACAGGGCTTCGCCGGTTCGAATTACAACAACGTCGTCGTCGTGAATCCTTCGACTAATGAATCCTCTCCCGGCATGGAGAATGTGGGCATGAACGGCAGCAGCCTGGACGGTTTTTTCCCTCGTAGTTAACCCCAAAAAGAATCACACCCATGAAAAAAACACAGCTCTTTATAGCAGTCATGGCCGTGGCCATGCTTTTCGTGACCTCGTGCAAAAAGGAGACGGTCGCCACCCAAGGATTTACCGCCCGCATGGAGACAGGCGCATCCCATTCGAAGACCGATATGGATGCCAGCGGCAACCTTACCTGGAAGATGGGTACCGACAAAGTAATGATATACGACAATATGGGGAACCACGGTGAGTTCACCGCAGCAGCGCACCCCTCCTACCCCGGAAACAGCGCCTACGCCGAACTGGTGAACACCGACGTGACCTTGTACGACGAGACATCACAGTCCTATTCCGCGGCGAATCCTCCCCACTACAAAGCCATCTACCCTGCCAGCATTGCGTACAGCGATGGTATAGTTACCCTGCCCCAGGTGCAGGAGTCGGACACCGGCGAGCTGGCCGAGTATCCCATGTATGCCGAGTCGGACAGCAAGTCGCTCCAGTTCAAGAACCTCTGCAGCGTGGTGAAGATACATATGTATAAGTCCACCACCACCATCATCTCCAAGATACAGATTCACACTGACCAGTATATCACTGGCGATTTCTCTATCGACCATGACAATTTCAATACTGCGCCACTTGCTATCAACGATAGTAGAAACAGCGCCAGCAACTACCACACCAAGGTGGTCACCCTCAATCTGAGGACTCCTGTCGACATCAGTGCCGCTGATGGAAAAGACTTCTACATCTACCTTCCTGCCGGCATCACTTTCGGACACTTTATGGTTACGGTTTATAACGATGCGGCCAACCCCGACCTCTTCAACTACGTCAACTACACCGCCAACACCAACGCCAGCATCACCCTGGGGCGCAGCGTATGCCACTCCCTCACCATTCCCGAGAGCTATATCAACTTCAAGCCCGGCGACCTGAACGGTCTTTTCTCCATATCAAGCAATCGGCAGGTCTCTTTCGCCAGAGGCAATCTGTTACAGAACGGCACTGGCAACTTTAAGTTTGCCGACAATCAGTACGACAGGACCGAAGGGTCTTACAAATGGCTTTACTATTGGGGGAAGAGGACGGGTACTTCTTGGTCGTCCAATATGTACGAGCGCTGGAAGGATACTGACTCTAATGCCACCATCAGCAATGGTGGCGGGAGCACCTGGTTCTGCCTGAGTTCGGATCAATGGAAATATATACTCAACGACCGTGCGCGAAATAGCAACGCCCACAATCATTTTTACGACAGCGACGGGGTACTCTATACCGATGGTAATAATAGATGTTACACTCTAGGGTCCATTCAGGTTTCCTCGAACAATACCGTCCACGGCATGTTTATATTCCCCGACGTGTTCTATTGGCCACTAGACCATAAACAGCCAACAAATTTTGCCAGCAGTGGATACAGCAGTGCCTGGGGCGGCATCACATTGACACTAGAGGAATGGCGCATCGTCGAAGGTGCCGGCTGCGTATTCCTGCCCACGACAGGTCGCAAACTCTATACTAATAGCTCAATAGACGCACAAACTAATCATGGGTGTTATTGGTCTACCAGCAAAAACACTTCCGGAAGTGCATTTTACACGCATTTTTATCATACCAATACTTCTGGTACCACCGCTGTGTTCGGATCTTCTGCTCATGCCGCCAACGAAAACGACATGTTTGCTATCCGTCTTGTGAAATAGAGCTACCTGTTGCCCACTGTGGCGGACATAGAGGGGTCGGGGAACTTTTATTGCCCGGCCCCTTTCATTTCCCGCTGTTCCCGCTGTGGCGGATTTGCAATCCGCCACCACTGAGAAACGGATTTGCAATCCGCAATGGTTTCCCCGCTGTGGCGGATTTGCAATCCGCAATGGCTTGTGTAAGGGGGGGGGAAAAAAACAGAGGGCCACCACTGCATGGTGGCAGTCCATTCTTGTTGTTGTACAATCCGGTACATATTTTTTTTAGCATAAGAGGGCATGGTTTCAGAAAAAAAGCGTATCTTTGCAGTTTGTAAGAAACTGAGTCTTTTCACTTAAAAAATTATATCACAATGAAAAAAGTAGTTTTATCAATCGCGATTGTTGCTTTCGTGGGACTGTTTGCCTCCTGCTCGAAGAACTGCACCTGCACCAACTATCTGAATGGCGAGAAGAAAGGCACAACCGAAATCAGCAAGGACAAACTGAGCGACGGCCAGAAATGCTCCGACCTCAGCACCATTGTCACCATCAACGGCAAGAAGAACGGCACTGAGTGTCACGGCTGATGCGCTTCCACAACTAGAAGAAAGGCTGCCCGGTCGCCGGGCAGCTTTTTTTTGTTGTGCCGCCCCGCTGCCTGCTGTGGCGGATTTGCAATCCGCCACCACTGAGAAACGGATTTGTAATCCGCAAGGGCTTGTATATTGGTTATGTTAAGGGGATTGGAAATCCCCGGCTCAGTTGAGACGGATTGCAAATCCGCCTCAGCATACAATAAAACTGCGCCACACGCGTTATTAGTTAATGACACCACTTACAACACCGATTTCGTTTGTCACCACCACAGTGGTGGACTGGGTGGATGTGTTCACCCGATTACAATACAAGGAAATAGTTGTCGATTCATTACGGTACTGTCAAGAAAACAAGGGACTGAGGATTTTCGCGTGGGTGCTGATGAGCAACCATATTCACCTGATAATGGGCATAGACACGAGTCTGCATAACAACAATTATGCAGAATACTCGAAACGGCTGTCGGACATAATACGCGACTTTAAGAAGTTCACGAGCAAGAGGCTGGTGAAGGCCATCAAGGACAATCCACAAGAAAGCCGTAAAGAATGGATGCTTGACCGCTTCTGGTTTTCGGGGGCTCATGACAATAAGATAAAGGAATACAGATTTTGGCAAGAAGGATACTACGGCGAGGACATCTATTCGATGGAGTTTTTGAGGCAGAAGATTGACTATGTACACATGAACCCGGTGAAACAGGGCGTTGTAGGCCGTATGGAAGATTATTCATATAGTTCAGCACCGAACTATAGTGGGAAGAAAGGTCTGCTTGAGGTTGAAGTAGTATGCTGATGTGGGGGATGTACCCGCTGTACCCGCTGTGGCGGATTTGCCCGCTGTGGCGGATTTGCAATCCGCCACTACTGAGAAGCGGATTTGCAATCCGCAAGGGCTTGTGTATGGGTTATGTTAGGGGGGATTGGAAATCCCCGGCTCGGCTGAGGCGGATTGCAAATCCGCCTCAACAGCAAATCCGCCTCAACTGAAACTAGAGCCGACGAATGGAATGAAGTGTGTGGGTGAGCTGACGGGTGTCGCTGTTGACGATGCCTTGGGGCGTGAGGGTGTCGATGCGCACCTGCCCCGAGGCATGGACTATCTGGTTGTCGCCAAGGTAGATGCCCACATGTATGATGCGGCCCTGGGCGTTGCAGAAGAAGCAGAGGTCGTCGCGCTGCGCCACCGCCAGGGCGGCAACAGGCGTGCCTTGTGTGACCTGCTGCGAGGCATCGCGTAGGAGTGGGATGCCGCAGGCCTTGAAGCACACCTGTGTGAGGCCTGAGCAGTCGATGCCCATGACCGTGCGACCGCCCCAGAGGTAGGGGGCACCGAGGTAGTGGGTGACAGCCACAGCGCTGGGCGAGGCGTGGCTGGGGGTGGGCAATGGAGGCAGGGGGTCGGCGGCGGGGGTGCGGTATTGCTTGTTGTCGACCCAGCCCTCGTAGCCGTCGTAATGGCAGCGGATGCGCGACCATTTTTCCTGCCGCTCGAGGATGTCGAAAGTGTCGCCCAGCAGGAGCTGGTTTACCATCTCGGATTTGTCGGAGGGTTCGAGCCGCATGGGGACGGCGCAGAGGAAACAATAGCCAGTCATGTTAGGTTTTATTAAAGGGATTTCTATTTATCAAGAATTAGTGAATTGGAGAATTTGTAAATTGCATATTTTGAATTTGGCAAGGATTTGAGACTTTAATTGCATGCAATTAATAGAAGTGTCCTTAATGCGACAGATGATTATGAAAGGAAGTTGACTCCATATTATCCAATTTATAGAAGACTCCTCAATACAGTGAGACTATAGTCGGCCCCGCTCGATGGAGAGGACGATGCGCTCGATAAGGTTGTCTTCCTTGTTGTGCTTGGGGTCGTATTGTGCTTTGAGGTTGTAGCCGAAGAGGCGGGCGAAGGTCTGGTAGAAGCCGGCGCGTATCTTGCCACGAAGCTCGTCGACGAGGACGTAGGAGGTGCGGCCAGTTTCGCGGTCGATGAGCTTGAGGAGCACCATGCCCTGCGAGATGGTGCAAGCCTTGAGTTCGTCGCTAAAGTCGGCCAGGAGGTCTTTCTCGGCTTGCTTGATGGCCTCTTTGCGGTCGCGCTTGGACATGCCGGCGACGCGGAGCTCCAGCTCGTCGAGACGCTGCTTGCCTATCTTGGCATAGGGGAGCATCTTCTTGACGTTGCGTATGAGCTTTTGATTCTTGCGAATCTCTTTTTCGGTGAGCAGAGAACCCGATTCGACAACCTTCACTTCGTTGAGACGGTAATAGGGGATGGTGTCGCCCTCGACGATGATGCCGAAGCGCACCTTGCGGGTGGCATCGACCTGTCCTAGAGCAGGTAAAGACAGCGCAGAAGCGACTGCCAGCAGGGCTATGAAGAGAACCTTTTTCATAATAGCCTTCATAAATTTCCTCTATAACTCAAAAAAGTCGAAAATATTTTGTACTTTTGCAGCATGAAAAATAAGTTGGCTGATTTTAACTTTTTTTATAGCCTGCTGCTGCCGGTGGTGCAGTATGGGGTTCGGTGTCATTACCGCCGCCTGATAGTGAAGGGTAAGGAGAATGTGCCATGGGGCGAGCATTTCATCTTCGCCCCCTGTCATCAGAATGCCTTGATGGACGCGCTCATCGTGTTGGAAATCACCCATAGCAAGGTGGTGTTCCTGGCGCGGGCCGACATCTTCCAGAAGCCGGTGGCGCGGTTCTTCCTCACATGGCTGCGCATCAGCCCGGTGTACCGCATCCGCGACGGGCGTGACCAGCTGTCGCGCAACGAGGCCATCTTCCAGACCTCGCGGGAGGTGATAGAGTCGGGGGTGCCGCTGTGCCTGATGGCCGAAGGTCGGCACAACGACAGGCACCAGCTGCTGCCGCTGGTGAAGGGGATGTTCCGCATTGCCTGCGGCGCACAAAAGGAGCTGGGGAGCGAGCCGCTATATATCGTCCCGGTGGGCGTGGACTACGACCATTATGAGGACCTCTACCACAGTGTGTGCATCAACATAGGCAAGCCCATCAGCGTCACGCCCTTTATGGAGGAGTATGAGAGCAACGAGCCAGTGGCGTTGAACCAGATGCGCGCCGCCCTGACCACCGCGCTGAGGGGTCAGATGCACCATGTGGGGAGCAAGGAGCGATACGACGACGAGTACGCCTACTGCCACCTGAAGACGCAGGAGACGCTGCGCGAGCTGCGGCTGCCCAACACGGTGTGGGGACGCTTCATGGCGCGCAAGCATGTGAGCGAGGCCTTGGCCGCCCTGCCCGAAGAGGAGCGCGAGCCTCTTTACGACCAGGGACGCGCCTTTGCGGAGGAGTGCCAACGGCGGGGGGTGCCACTGTGGTTTGCCTCTAAGGGATGGACCCCGGTGAAGGGGATGCTCTCGTTGGGAGCGGTGCTGCTGACGCTGGCGGGCATCTCGTTTATATGGAAATACTGGCTGCTGAGCAACGTGGTGGTCTACCTGCCCACCAAGCCGCTGGTCAAGCGAATGATACAGGACCCGCAGTTCCGCAGCTCGGTGGACTACGGCATCCGCCTGCTACTGCAGTTCATCAATGCGATAGTGGTGTTTATCGTCTTCACCTGCCTCCAGGGCGTGTGGTGCGGTCTGGGCATGGTGCTGCTCTGCATCGTCAGCGCGTGGGTCACACCCCGCATCTTTGTGATGCTGCGCGACGTGTGGTACGGGCTGAAATCGCGATAGACAAAGACCCTCAGAGCGAGGGCGAGCAATAGTGCATGGGGTGGAAGTGGCGCACCTCGACCGCTTTCAGGAATTGCAGCGGGCCGCGGAGCATCTCTTGTCCCAGACGGGGGTCTACAGGGAACATGGCATGGTCAAGACGGGGATGGTCCTTGCGGATGTCGCGCACGATAGAAAGAAACAGTTTCTCCATCTGTTCGTCGGTGACCTTCACGTGGCTGGCCATCTCACCATCTTTCTCGGACAACGGGAAACGCCAGTTGTTGCAGTCGCCCGCATGAAACACTGTGGTGCCGTCGCGGAGGGTGGCCACAGTGCTGACGCCCACATCGGTGGAGCGGTAGGCCTGGAGGGTGAAGTGGGGAGTCTGCACCGATTCGCCAAAGCGAAGGACAGCGAGGGGGAGGTTTTTGTCGATGCGGCGACGGCGGACGGTGTCGTACGATGGCAGCAGGTGCCAGTCTTCCGACGCGTGTGCTTTGCACCATTCCACTATCACGGGGTTGAAGTGGTCTTCGTGGAAGTGCGAGACGATGAAATATACGGCTTTCTGCTCCCGCTCGGTCTCGTCGAGGAATTTGGGCAGCAGGGTGTCGGGGTCGCACCAGTAGTCGTAGACGATGAGGAAATCCTCCTCAGAGAGGACGAAGCAGCTGTGGTAGATATAATGAAGGTGCATGCTCACAACTTGGGTGCAAACTGGATGATGATGAACTGCTCGTCGAAGCAGATGTCCTGGAGGGTGACGCGCTCGAAGATGGGTGACAGGTTGGGGCTTTTGCCCAGAGAGAGGAGAATTTGATTACCGCCCAGCATCTGCACCATCTCCATACCGGGGCGGTTCTTGGCCTGATTGAGGGCTGTGCGGAGCATGAACTCGATGGCCGAGCCACCACTGAAAGAGAGGAAGAGGTCGGTGCCCTCGATGCGGTCGACGTTGATGTCGACACCCACAGAACCCATCAGGGGAACTTGGTGGGCGATGCGGAGGGTGTGGGGTCCGCCGTAAGACATGGGTACTTTCTGCCCAGCTTTGCTTTCTGCCAGCTGTTCTATTTCGGAATAGGATAATCTGAACTGCATGAGGATGAGATTTTATAGGGTGCTGTAGTTTCTTTTTTTTACAGAATAACGCGTATGTGGAAAAAAAATTGTATCTTTGCACTTTGAAATAAAAAATAGAAATACCATGAAAGTTAGAGAACTTGTCGAGAAATTGAACCTTAAGGTGCTGTCTGGTGCCGATGGTTTGGACCGCGAAATAGAAGGCTGCTATGTATCAGACCTGCTCAGCGATGTGATGGGCAATGCCGAGATGGGCAATGTGTGGGTCACGTTGCAGGTGCATAAGAATGTGATGGCCATCGCCTCGCTGAAAGAGCTGGCCTGTGTGATACTGGTGAAAGGCCAGACGGCCACTGAGGAGACACTGGAGCAGAGCAACGAGGAGGGCATCCCATTCCTCAGCACCACGATGGAGACCTTTGAGACAGCAGGGAAGATATACGAATTGATTAAATAAACTGAATAGGAGATTGCGCAAAGCAAAGAATTCTCAACTCACGATATACCATGACTCCCTTTAAGGCGGATTTGCATATCCACACGGTGCTGTCGCCCTGTGGCGATTTGGAGATGAGCCCCACGGCTATCGTGGAGCGAGCATTGGCACGTGGACTGGACATGATAGCCATCACCGACCACAACACTACGCGGCAGGTGAAGGTGGCGCAGAAAGTGGGGCGCGACCGCGGGCTGTTCGTCCTGGGGGGCGTGGAGGTGACCTCGCAAGAAGAGGCGCACTGCCTCTCCTATTTTGAGACCGACGAGCAGCTGGACGAATTCCAGGAGTTCCTGGATGCCCACCTGCCGCCCATACCTAACGACGAGGACCGTTTTGGTTACCAACTTATCGTGGACGAGAATGACGAGATTGTGGGTGAGGAGGAATACCACCTGCTGAACGGCATTGACGTGGACATCGACGGCATCTACGAGGAGGTGCACCGGATAGGCGGGCTGTTCGTCCCGGCGCATGTGAACAAGGGTACCACCTCGCTGACCAGCCAGCTGGGTTTCGTGCCGCCCGACCTGAGGGCAGACGGGCTGGAGATTAACCGTTTCACCACCCGCGACGAGATGCTGAAGAAGTTCGCCTACCTGAAGCGTTTCAACTTCATCACCGACAGCGACGCCCACTTCATCGACAATGTGGGCGACGTATACAACGTCATCTACATGGAACACCGCACCTTCGCCGAGTTCCGCATGGCCCTGAAAGGCGAAGAAGACCGATGGATAGACACCATGGCCTTCCGCGAGGCCCCGTTGAAGAAAATTTTATAACACCCTCCCGACTTGGTACGAGAAAGCGTGTTGCGACCCACAATATAGGCGTAGCATGCCGAGGGCATAAACTGTAGGTTGCCCCACGGCAGTCTGTTCAGCCCGCTGGTGGTCATGATGGTGACAAAAACTTATGGTGGGTTCTATTAATTCGTTTTTGAGAGCGCGTGCCTTCAGCACGCTGTGATGTATTTACTTGATATACCCCACACTATTAGTGCGGGGATATTGAAAGTTTGCCCCTCCGGGGCAATTTATAGAAGCTCCTTTATAGGAATTGGCTATTCGTTGTGGTAGGGCTCGTGGTGGAGGATGGTGAAGGCGCGGTAGAGCTGCTCTACGAAGAAAAGGCGCACCATCTGGTGGTTGAAGGTCATCTGCGAGAGGGATATTTTGTCGTGGGCAACAGCATAGACCGAAGGGGCGAACCCGAAGGCTCCGCCGACTACGAAGACTAGGTTGCGTGTGCCAGCATTCATCTGTTTTTGTAGGTACTGGGAAAAACCTACCGAGGTGTTTTCTTTACCGTGCTCATCGAGAAGCACTATGCGGTCGACCCCTTCTAGCCTTTTCAACAGCAACGCGCCCTCGCGTTCTTTTATCTCGTCGGGCGATGCCTTCTTTTGGTCTTTGAGGGCGGGGATGACCTCAAGCTCGAAGTTCACATAATGTTTGAGCCGCTTGACATAGACATCGATACCCTCTTGGAGATAGGGTATGTCGGTTTTGGAGATGACGAGGAGGCGGATATTCATGAGGCGTGGGATATATGGAGTATGATGAATGGCGCGAGGGGGCGGAAGAGACGGCACGGTAGGTGGTTGAGCATCCTGGAGAAGAAGCCCTTGAGACCCTGTCGATGGGTATTGTAGAAACCATTTTGGACGGAGAGGGAGGCATGATAAGGAAGAAGAAGAGCCTGATAGTCCTCGATGGGAAGAATCCGCTCTGTCCAGCTACCGGTAGCAGGGTCGCAGGTGTTGTAGGGGTCGGACTGACGGTTGGGAGTATGGCTTTCAACGGCGGCATGGATGTCGGGATAGGTGAGTCCTCGTGTGTCGGTTGCCCAGATGTCGGCCTCCCAGTCCTTCATCAGGGGGAAGTTGTCGAGGATGTATCTCTTGAGGAGAGCATGAAATCCAGGTGCTCCTCCATGTCCTTGTTCATCGGACTGCATGATGCGGTGCAGTCTACGGACCACATGAGGGTTGAAGGGGGTGGAACCCGTGGTGAAGAGCATCGGCAGGGCGGGATTGATGGCGAAGATGTCGGCGAAGAAGTCTTCGAGACGATATATATGCTCAATGACGTCCATGCCGAGGAGCAGGTTGGGCATGACATTGTTGCTCCGACACCATTGCCGCAAGATGGCCGCGTCGCCCAGCAGCACCTCGTCGGGTCCGAACCCCACCTTGCCGGACACTGCTTGCACCGTTTCAACGGCCTGAGGGTTGGTGTCGACATAGATGACCTTGCCGATGCCCATTGTCTTGGCAGCAAGGCTGAGAAAGCCGTGGCCCCCTCCGTAGTCCACCATGATGATGTCCTCAGCCGGACGTTTCAGTTCGCCAAGCATCCGGTGCAGACAGCGGTGGTAAATCTCAAGATAGTAGTCGATATTAGGCAGCAGACGACGGATGTAATTACGGCTGTAATCGCTGATGGGGAGACTGTCGTAGTCAAGGGTCTTCAGTATTTGCAGCATGTCCATTATAGTTTAAGCATCCTGCGGAGCAGCGGATTGGGACAACGGGTAAGCTGGTAATAGGTGGTAGGCTGCGCCCCATAGAGGCTGTAGGAATAGGCGATGGCGGGGTTCATGCTTCCTTCGAAGTCGAAGCTGCGGCAACGGCCAGAGAGCTGTTGCAGTATCAGCCAGAAGAGGAGTGCCGAGGCACCGTTATGGTGTTGGGGGGCAAGTGCGGAGAGGAGGGCGTAGGCGCAATGGCTGTCGTAGGCCACGAAACGTGCCGCCTGTAGGATTCCCTCACTGTTGCGAAGCCCTAGGAGGATGCCCTGTGAGCGTTGGAGGGCAGCGGTGATGACACGTATGATAAAGTCGGGCGAGAGAAGGTCTTTCTCCCCTCGCGACTTCCAATAGTCGACATGGAACTGAGCAAACACCGATGGAGAAAGGTCGTAGTCGGGGATGAGCACCTTTTCAGCTTGAAGGATATGGCGTTGCCGACGACGCTTGTCAAAGTGGGCGAACACTTGCTGGAGGTCGGAGATATCTTCGAGGCGGTAGGTGACGCGGGGTGAAAGGGCATACTCGTCCCATCCTTTCAACTCTGTTACCGAAGGGGCGAAGTTCTGCTGGAACAATGTAAGCCTTAGCGACTGGAGGTGGGCACGCAGCTGTATGTCGGCATAGTCTTGAAGGTCTTTGGAGCTGTACCACGGCCCATTGTACTGGGTCAGCTGCGGCTGCAGCACATAGCGCAGACCCATCTTCGAGCCGATGAGGTATGGAAGTGCGGCGATGATATTGCCGTGGTCGTCATGGGCGAGAGCAACATCCCATCGTTTGCCCTGGCAGACAGCTTCCATCCACCAATATTGCAAAAACAGAGGAATCGAAGACCCCTCTGTTTCGCATATTTCTTTGTATTGTTCTTTGTTGTTGATGGGACGTTGGATTTACTAGTATTACTAGTATTTTCTGGCATTACTAGTGTTGCTAGATTATTGAATCACTACGGTGACGCGGTTGTTGGCCAGACGTCCGCTATAGGTATTGTTGTCGCCCACGGGGTCGTCTTCGCCCTTGGCAGCAATCTCGATGCGGTTTTCGGCGATGCCACGCTTCATGAGAGCCTTCTTAATTTCAACAGCGCGCTGGCGGGAAAGTCCCATATTGTAGGCCTCAGTGCCCACGTTGTCGCAGTAGCCTGTGAGCAAAACCTCGAAGCCGCTTTCTTGCTTGAGGTAGTTGGCCAGATTATCCAGCTCGGGGATGTAGGAATCCTGAATAGTAGCGTCGTTGGGGAAGAACTTGATGTCGGCGAAAGTGCGTGCGTCCTTGGCGGCACTGGCCAAGAGGTCGACCTTCTTGGAGCTGAAGTCGACGATAAGGCCTACGCGTATGATATCGTCGGTGGGTTGTGGGTCGGTGAAATAAGAGGCATCCTTCCAATAGCGCCAGTCGACCTCGGCCACCTTGTAATTAATCTTGTTCTTCATTTCCTTCTCAAGTATAATGTCGCGAAAATAGTCGAGGGAAATGAGGGCTTCCATCTGAGCAGCGGCAGCTAGCTCGTCATGCTGGTCTTGGTCGGTGATGGTGGGGTTGATGGCATAGACGGCATAGATGTGCATGGGTATGCGGCCGGCGGTGGTGAGATAGTCCATCACAGGGTCGAAAGTGCCCCAATCGCGCTGGCTATCCTTCTGCCATTTGAGCTGGCGGAACTTGTTGTAGTCGTAGTTGATGTAGTAGAACGACTTGCCATTGAACGAGGTGAACTTCCAGACGGTGTCGTATGCTGCTTCACGCACCTTATGTTTGCCACTCATGTCTATGATAGGCTCGGTTTTCTTGCCTTTCTTATTAAGCTCGGGCATGGTGACCTGCTCGTACAAGCCCCCGGGAGTGGGATGCCAGTTGGTGTCGGCCTTGTTGCGAAGCCAAAGACGTTTGTTGGTACCTTCGCGGACAATCTCAGTGGTTTGTTTCTTTTTGCGATACTGGGCATGAACGTTGGCAGCAGGAAGCAGGACCAAGGCAGCCAGACAGATTATTAAAAGACGCTTCTTCATCGTATTCTAATGTCGTTTTCGTTATCAAAAGTCTTTTCGGTTGTATCCTTTTAGCGTAGGAAACGGATTATTGTGGTATTTATTGTGTTGGGTTCTATTTTTTCAGTTCACGACTGGGGTCCCATAGGGTCTGAGAGGGTACCGTTCTCGCACACCAGCATACGCGATTGGTATTTGTCAATCATCATGAAGTCGTGGGTAGAGATGAGCATGGTGGTCTGTGTCTGCTGGTTGATGTTAACAAGCAGCTGCATGATGTCGGACGAGGTGGCAGGGTCGAGGTTGCCAGTGGGCTCGTCGGCTAGGATGAGGCTGGGGTTGTTGATAAGGGCGCGGGCGATGCCTACGCGCTGCTGTTCGCCTTCGGAGAGGTGGTGGATGGAGGAGTGCGCCTTGTCGGCGATGCCTACGGACTCCAGTACCTTACAGACCTGGGCATCGATGTCGGAATGTTTCCAACCCGTGGCCCGCAGGACGAAAGCCAAATTGCCGTACACGTCGCGGTCTTTCAGCAGACGGAAGTTCTGGAATACGATGCCCACACGACGGCGAAGCATAGGCACTTGGCGACGTTTGAGACGCATGAGGTCGAAGCCGCAGACGGTGGCTTCGCCGTGGTCGATACCGTGGTCGGCATAGAGGGTGCGAAGCAGCGACGTCTTGCCCGCCCCGCTCTTGCCAATCAGATATACGAACTCCCCGGAGGTCACCTCGACGTTCACATGAGTGAGCAGAGGACCGTCGTTATGACTGATAGTCACATCTTTGAGCGATATGATAGGTGATTCCATAGAAGTATTATTTCAAAATGCAAAATTACTACTTTTTTCTGTATTAAATAATATACTGGCTTATTTTTTTTCACGCCCGAATGTTCAAGCCGTTATAGAAAGGCTTAGTTCGGAAGCACTATTTCTTCCAAAAGGCTGGAATAAAGAGTATAAGGAGAGTGAGGCACTCTAGACGTCCCAGCAGCATCAAGAACGAGCAGATGACCTTGGCAGCAGTGGTGAATCCAGCATAGCAGCCAAAGCCACCGCTGAGACCCAGTCCGGGGCCGTAGCCGGTGATACAGGCAATGACGGCACCGATGGACTCGGTGGCGTTGATGCCGCTAAGCATGAGAAGCAAGATGCCTATAAAGATGATGATGACATACACCACAAAGATAACCATCACGTTGGTGATGATGTCAGAGGAGACAGGCTTGTGGTTGAGTCGGACAGGATTAACCGATTGAGGGTGCAGACGGTCGCGAAGGATTTTGCGCACATTGCGTATGAGAATCAAGACACGCATGGTCTTGAGCCCCCCCGAGGTGGAACCAGCCATGCCTCCGCACAATGACAGTACCATGAAGAGGAAGGTGATGGGAACCCACCATTGCTGGGTGTCCGCTGCCAGGGAGCCTGTGGTGGTGAGCACGCTGATAGTTTGAACCATGCCGCAACGCAACGCGTTGACCCAATCGTAATTCATATTGAACCGAAGGGCCAGGACGACAAACAATGCCGAGACAAAATATATGCACAAATAGAACCCTATCTGCTCCAACTTGTGTTGCAGTCGGTCCCAATGGAAGGTGAAAAAGTTGTAGAGCATGGCAAAGTTTATGCCGCTCAACAGCATGGCCAATGCCACGATATACTGCTGTGTGTGGGTGAGCCGTTCAAGGCTGTTGTTGTATATTGAGAACCCCCCGGAGGAAATATTGGTGAAGGTGATGTTGACCGCATCCCACACATGCATGCCGCTTTTCCAAAGGATAAAGACGAACAATCCCGTCAACAGAAGGTAGATGCCCAGAGTCTGCTGCAGCGTTGTGGTCATGGAGGCGGTTTGCTTGCCTGTGTTGTCGGCCCCAGAGGCTTCTGCGGTGTAGAGGCTGTATTTGTTGATACCCATTGAGGGAACCAGTGCCAGCACCAACAACACGATGCCAAAGCCCCCGAACCATTGCGTCATGCTGCGCCACAGAAGGATGGAGGCAGGGAGCCACTCCACAGCGGAGAAGACCGTAGAACCCGTGGAGGTGATGCCTGATGTGGATTCGAACAAGGCGTCGGAGAAGCTGTTAAGCACGCCGGTGGTGAGGAATGGCAGGGTGCCAAACAGGACCAGCACCACCCACATGGACACCACCAGCACGTATGAGGTACGCTTGTCGGTGACTCTTTTCGCTTTGCGGAAGCTCACCAACAGCATCAGCCCGATATTAAAGGTGAACAGGCCTGACACCAGGATGTCGGACCAAGTGCCGTCGCTGAAGTGCAGGGCAGGAATCAGACAGCTGAGTATCAGAAGCCCCTCAACCATCAGCGTGATGCCTAGAAACCGGAGTATGTATCTAATGTTCTGCGTAGTCTTTGTCGGGTGTGAATGATTATTGATTTACTGAGTCTATCCTCGCCTCCAATAGGCAGGCGAGAAGGAGGCAATGAGAGCAAACAATTCGAGACGGCCCGCCAGCATGAGGATGGTGAGCACCCATTTGGCCAAGCCGGGCAGCTGCTCGTAGTTGAGGCTGCCCCCCAAGTTGTTAATTAGGGGCGAGGGACCCAGGTTGCTGATGTTGGCAGCCGCCATGCAGATGGAGTCGGGAATGGTGCAGCCACAGAAAGTAAGCACGAAAGCCCCGCCCACGATAAAGGCAATGTAAAGAAATATAAAGGCAAATATCTTGTTGATATAGTCTTTCTCCACCACCGCACCGTCCACCTTGACGCAGATGACGGCATTGGGATGGAGCATGCGGGTGAAATAGTTGCCCACGTATTTCATGAGGATGATGATGCGCCGCAATTTGATGCCGCCACCCGTGGAACCAGCCGAGGCGCCTATGATGATAAGCACGAAAGTGATGACGCTCACCAGGAAGGACCAGTGTTGCGGCTTGGGGAGGTAGAGCCCGCAGGTGGACATGGTGGAGGAAATGTGGAAGATACTATACTCCAGTGCTGTATCCCATCCATTACCTGACAGACGGAAGGCAATGGCGCATACGGTTGAAGCCACAATAAAGAGTCCGATGTAGGTGCGCAGCTCCTCGTTGCGGCCTATGCGACGCCAATGGAGGGTGAAGAAACGGTAGAGAACCGCCACATTGATGCCACTTAGGAACATGAAAAAGGTCACCACCACAAGCCCCGCCGAAGACAGAATAGCCATCCCCCCGGTGTGGGTTAGGAACCCTCCGGTGGAGACGGTGCTAAATGCGATGCAGAGAGCATCGACAAAGCGGGTGTGGGTGAATGTCAGTGCCAGCACCATCATCACAGTAATCAGCGAGTATATGGCCCACATACGAAGCACGCTGCGAGCGATGTGTGGGTGCAGTTTGCGCTGCTGGGTGCCCGAGAACTCGGCCTCATAAATGCGGCCCGCACTAGCGGTGAGTTTGCGCAGTATTGCCACAACGAAAAGCAGCAACCCTAGTCCTCCAATCCATTGGGTAAAAGCACGATATACGAGCAGTCCTTCCGGCAGCTCTTCGGGATGGAGAATGACCGAAGAACCAGTGGTAGTAAAGCCGCTAAACGACTCGAAGATGGCGTCGGTAAACGAGGCCAGCCCCCCGGTGAAGAGGTATGGCAGGGTGCCGCAGATAGGGATGGCCAACCACACCGTGAGGGTCACCCAGTAACTCTCGTCCTCCTTTAACTCATACTCAACCCGATGCCCTATGATGTTGCGGAGGAAGAGCCCGATGGAGAGGATGATGATGGCAGTGAGCACTAGGGCAAACTGAGCCCCATCGTGATAGTAGAGAGACACCGCCAAGGGCAACACCATGCTGGCGGCCATATAGATGAGCAGCATGCCGGTGAGCCGTGCTATCAGCCGGAAGTTGAAGCGGCGCAGCCCCAACTGTTGGTAGGGGTTCAGCCGCGAGATGTCCAGTATATGGCGTATTTTTTTCAAATCTTAGTCGAACAGTTTGGCTACTTCTTCCATCACTGACGGCAAGGCAAAGACTACCACTTTGTCCTTGGCCAAAATCTGCGTATCGCGGGTGGGCAGTATAGTCTCGTTACCACGGATGATACCGCCGATGGTGGCGCCATGAGGCAGATTGAGCTCCCGGATGGGGCTGCGTGTCACAGATGCCCGTTTCCCCACATTGAACTCCATCAGTTCGGCGTTGGTGCCGCTGAGCCACTTGCTGCGGACGGCATCGCCCTTGACGATGAAGCGGGAGATGTAGCTGGCGGTGATAAGTTTCTTGTTGATAATAGTGTCGATGCCGATGTCCTGCGAGAGGCTGATGAAGCCCGTGTTCTCGACCAGGGCGATAGTGCGCTTCACACCCAGCTTTTTGGCATGGAGACACGTTAGCACATTGGTCTCCGACGAGTCGGTGACGGCGATGAAGGCATCTGTGGTCAGCAGGCCTTCTTCCTTGAGCAGCTCGATGTCAGTAGCGTCGCCGTTGATGATGAGGGTGTTGTTAAGCAATGCAGCCACCTCCTCGCAGCGGGGGCGCGATTCCTCGATAAGGGTGATGCGGATGCGATCCTCTAAGGTCATGGCGGCATAACGGCCCACACGTCCTGCACCCACTATCATCGCCTTCTTGATAGACACGTCGCGTTTGCCTGACACCTGCTTGATGGTCTCCAGCTGATTGGGGCGGCTGATGAGGTAGGCCAGGTCGCCCTGCTGGAAACGGGTGTCGGAATGGGGTATGATAGTCATTCCGTTGCGCAAGATGGCTACAATTTTCACCTGCAAGGTGGTGTAGGTCTGAGCCAGCTCCTGAACACTGTGGTTGATGACCGGCGAGTCGGCCTCAAGGTGAATGAGGTACATAGTCAGCAAACCTCCTGAAAAGTCGAAAAACTCCGTTGCTACCGAGTTGTTCAGCAAATTGGTGATTTCCTTGGCGGCGATACGTTCGGGACACACCATCTCGTCCACCCCCAGGTCGCGGAACATGTCGCGGTGCTTGGGCAACAGCAACTCGGCATTGGTGATACGAGCCACGGTCTTCTTGGCTTTCAACTTCTTGGCCAACACACAGCTCATCAAGTTGATGCTCTCGTCGTGAAGCACGGCAAGGAAGAGGTCGCAGTCGGACACATTGGCCTCTGCCAACACTCGTGGCGAAGTCGAAGACCCAGCGATGGTCAACAGGTCGCTGTCCTTTTCCAACCGTTTCAGCAGCTCGGAGTTGGGGTCCACGACCGTGATGTTGTGTTTCAATTCTGTCAACGACTTGGCAAGGTAAAAACCCACCTCGCCGTCACCTGCAATAATGATGTTCATCTACTCGATATATTTACTTTTTGGGGCTGCAAAAGTACAAAAAAATGCTCACATAATAGAAATAAATATGATAATCCAAAAAAAAGACGTACTTTTGCATTTTCAATAAGACAATATAAATTATTCGAAAATGGAAATAACACGTACATTCGACCTGCTTGACCACCTTCTGGCAAACTATCCCGACAA
>JAFRXG010000101.1:0-49061 GCA_017441565.1 Bacteroidales bacterium
AATATGAAGTAAAATGTTTGATTGTCTGAATAATTGGTTAGGGGTTAAAGGTTAGAGGGTGCGGCAGCAAATTCTCAATTCTCAATTCATAAGGCGCCAGCCACTCAAGCATTAACTCATTAACGAATTAACACATTATTTCAAGTGTTTGTGTCTGAATCAAAAAATATTCGTATCTTTGCAGCGGATTATTAACCCCAGGGGTACTTGCTAACCCCCTTTAACAAAACAAGATAATGCAAAAGAAGACGCAACAGGTGAGCGTGCTTTTTGCCGTGATGGCCACGCTTTTCACCACCTGCCTGATGGCAGCAAACCTTTTTGCCTTGAAGCAGTTCAGCTTTGGGGCGGTCAATTTCACAGGTGCCTTATTGGTGTTTCCCCTCAGCTACATCATCAACGACGTGGTGGCGGAGGTGTGGGGTTTCCGACGGGCGCGGATGCTTATTTGGACGGCATTCGGGATGAACTTTTTGTTCGTGATGCTGGGTGCGGCGGTCGACGCGCTGCCCGGTGTGGGCGACAACGTGGAGAGCTTCCACTCGATCTTCGGACTCGCTCCGAGGGTGGCGGTGGCTTCGTTCTTGGCATTCCTGGTGGGCTCGTTTGTCAATGCCGCCGTGATGTCGAAGATGAAGGTGTCGATGGAGGGACGCTGGTTTGTGATGCGCGCCGTGGCGAGTACGCTGGCTGGCGAGCTGTGCGACTCGATGATTTTCTTCCCCATTGCGTTGGCAGGGATTGTGCCGTGGGAGGTGATGCCTAGCTTTGTGCTGTGGCAGGTGGGGCTGAAGACCGCCTATGAGCTGATAGTGCTACCCATCACCGTGCGCGTGGTGCGTGCGGTGAAGAAGAAGGAGAACACCGACGTGTTTGACTTGGGTATTTCGTATAATATTTTCAAAGGTAAGAAAAATGGACAGAACGAAGGATAACCTGCAGCAGCTGGGCCACAAGGTGGAATACAGCACCGACTATGCGCCCGAAGTACTGGAAACATTTGAGAACATGCACCCCGACCACGACTACTGGGTGGAGTTCCTATGCCCTGAATTCACCACGCTATGCCCCATTACAGGGCAGCCTGACTTTGCGGAGATACGCATCATGTATATCCCCGACCACAGAATGGTAGAGAGCAAGAGTTTGAAGCTGTACCTCTTTTCGTTCCGCAACCACGGCGACTTTCACGAAGACTGCGTGAACACGATAATGAAGGACTTGGTGAAGCTGATGGAGCCGCGCTATCTGGAGGTGAAGGGCATCTTCACCCCCCGCGGCGGCATTGCCATACACCCCTATGCCAATTATGGCAAGCCCGGCACCCGCTACGAGCAGCTGGCACAGCACCGCTTGGAACACTACCGGCTGTAGTATTATGGCTGCCGCTTTATGAATTGAGAATTGAGAATTGAGAATTTGCTGCCGTCCCCTCTAACCTCTAACCAATTATTCAAACAATCAAGCAATCATGTTAATGCTTGAATCCTTGAATGTGTAAATGCTTGAGTGGTATGAATTGAGAATTGAGAATTTGCTGCCGCGGTCAAATTACTCAAACAATAAAACAATCAAGCAATCATGTTAAATCTTACTTTTAAAATCCAAAAATACAAATATATTTCGTATCTTTGCAGTTTCCCAACATTCAGTGTTGGCTGCGTAATCTGTTATTGCACAAAGGATAACTGAAGAGAACTATGGATTATAACTTTTCCGAAATTGAGCCCAAGTGGCAAAAGTATTGGCGCGAGCAGCATACTTATCGCTGCTTGAACAACTCCGACAAGCCTCATTTTTATGTCCTCGACATGTTCCCCTACCCGTCGGGTGCGGGTCTGCATGTGGGCCATCCGCTGGGATATATTGCCAGCGACATCTTCGCCCGCTACAAGCGGCTGAGGGGTTTTAATGTCTTGCACCCCATGGGCTATGATGCCTACGGCCTGCCCGCTGAGCAGTACGCCATCCAGACGGGGCAGCACCCCGCCATCACTACGGAAAAGAACATCGCACGCTACCGCGAGCAGCTCGACAAGATGGGCTTCAGTTTCGACTGGGAGCGTGAGGTGCGCACCTGCGACCCCAAGTATTACAAATGGACGCAGTGGACTTTCATCCAGCTCTTCAACCACTACTATGACACCGAGCTCGACAAGGCCATGCCCATCAGCCATCTGGTTGATAGGCTGGAGAGCGGCGAGGTGACAACACAGGGCGGCAAGCCTTGGAAAGAGATGAGCGAAGAGGAGAGGCAGGACTACCTGATGAGCTACCGCCTCGCCTATCTGGCCGACATACCGGTGAACTGGTGTCCCGCCCTGGGTACAGTGCTGGCCAACGACGAGGTGGTGAACGGCCTCAGCGTGCGTGGCGGCTACCCAGTGACACGCAAACTGATGCGCCAGTGGAGCCTCCGCATCACCGCCTACGCCCAACGGCTGGTGGACGGTTTGAACGAGGTGGAGTGGACCGACAGCCTGAAAGAGATACAGCGCAACTGGATAGGCCGCAGCGAAGGCGCGGCGGTGTGGTTCCCTCTCGCCAAAAACGAGGCCACAAGCCCTGAAGAGATTCTCATGGGCCAGATAGAGACCCACGCGGAGAGCGCGTTTGAGATTTTCACCACCCGGCCTGACACCATTTTCGGCGTGACGTTCATGGTGCTCTGCCCCGAGCATGAGATGATAGGGCAGGTTACCACTCCCGAGCAACGCGAGGAGGTGGAAGCCTACGTGGCATGGGCCAAGAACCGTTCCGAGCGCGAGCGGCAGGCCGAGGTGAAGAAGGTGAGCGGCGTATTCACTGGGGCCTTTGCGGTGAACCCCCTCACGGGCGAGCGCATCCCCATTTGGGTGAGCGACTATGTGCTGGCGGGCTACGGCACGGGTGCCATCATGGCGGTGCCGGCGCACGACAGCCGCGACTTTGCCTTTGCACGCCATTTCGGACTGCCCATCCGTCAGGTCGTCGCCCTCGACCCCAACCAGCTCAGCGACCCCGCCACATGGACCGAGAGCATGGATGCCAAGACAGGCTACAGCGTCAACAGCGGCTTCGTGACCGGCATGAAGGTCAAGGACGCCATGGCCGCCGTCATCGACAAGATTGAGGAAATGGGCATAGGCAGCCGTACGGTCAACTACCGTCTGCGCGACGCCATCTTCAGCCGCCAGCGCTACTGGGGCGAGCCTTTCCCCATCTACTACAAGAATAACCGCCCCTATACCATACCCGAAGAGTGTCTGCCCCTGCTGCTGCCCGAGGTGAAGGACTTCAAGCCTACCGCCACTGGCGAACCCCCGCTGGGCCATGCCGCCGTGTGGGCTTGGGATGAGGCCGCCCGCTGCGTGGTGGAGACCGCCAAGATAGACAACAGGACGGTCTTCCCCTTGGAGTTGAGCACTATGCCCGGCTTTGCAGGTTCGAGCGGCTACTACCTCCGCTATATGGACCCCACCAACGACAAGGCCTACTTCAGCAAGGAGGCTGTGGAGTACTGGCAGAATGTGGACCTCTACGTGGGTGGCGCCGAGCATGGCACCGGCCACCTCATCTACGCTCGCTTCTGGAACAAGTTCCTCTTCGACATCGGCCTGAGCGTGAAGCAGGAGCCTTTCCAAAAGTTGGTCAACCAAGGCATGATACAGGGGCGCAGCAACTTCGTCTATCGCAGTAAGGAAACGAGCAACCTCTTCATCTCGAAGAATATCCCTGGCCGTGCCGAGAACACAGTGCCCATCCATGTGGACATTAACATTGTGAACAACGACGTGCTGGATATTGACAAGTTCCGTCAGTGGCGGCCCGAATTTGCCGACGCCCGTTTCGAACTGGAGGACGGCAAGTACATCTGCGGCTGGGAGATTGAGAAGATGTCCAAGTCGATGTACAATGTGCAGAATCCCGATGACCTGGTGGCGCGTTATGGTGCGGACACGTTGAGGCTGTATGAGATGTTCCTCGGACCGGTGGAGCAGGCCAAGCCGTGGGACACCAACGGTATCGAGGGTGTCTTCCGCTTCTTGAAGAAGTTCTGGAAACTATTCGATAACCACACTGATGCTCCTGCCGACAAGGCGCAGCTGAAGGTGCTGCACCAGACCATCAAGAAGATAACCGAGGACATCGAACGCTTCTCATTCAACACGTCGGTGTCTACCTTTATGATATGCACCAACGACCTCGGAAGCATGGGAACCGTGAGCGACGAGGTGTTGAAGGAGTTGGTGGTGCTGCTGGCGCCATTCGCACCACATATTGCCGAGGAGCTATACCATCAGCTGGGGTGCGAAGGAAGCGTGTGTGACGCGCAGTGGCCTGTGTACGACCCCGCCTATCTGGTGCAGGACATGTTCAAATACCCTGTGTCGTTCAACGGCAAGGTACGCCTCACCCTGGAGCTGCCTGCCAGCATCGGTCAGGAGGAAGCAGTGGCCGCGATGAAGGCCGACTCGCTGGCTCAGAAGTGGCTCGACGGCAAGGAGCCCAAACGTGTGATATTCGTTCCTGGTAAGATTATAAATGTTGTAATATAATGTTAAGTCGTCATTTCCTACGCTCTAAGGTACTGCAGGCATTGTATGCCGCACAGGTAGACCCCGTGGATGTCGTGGTCGCCGAGAAAAATTTCAAACACCACATCTTCCGTCTGAACGACTTAGGCACTTTGCAGCTCGCTTCGCTTGTGCATCTGGTGGAGGTGGCAGGCATCATGATGGAGGAGGCACAACACAAGTTCCTCCCCACCGAGGAGGAGCGCAACCCCAACCGCAGACTGGCAGAGAACTTGTTTGTGGCACGGCTGGCCGACAACTACGACCTGCGCCGCCACATGGAGGAAAGCCATGTGAACTGGGGCGGGGTCGATTACGACGAGCTGTTTCGTCAGGCTTATGTCACGCTTTCCAAGATGACTGAGTATAAGAGCTATCTGGCCTCAGAGAAAACTTTCGACAACGACAAGGAGTTTGCACTGAGGCTCTTCAAGTTTATTATGAACAACGATGTGCTGCGCGACCTCGTATGCCAGCAGAGTCTGTTGTGGGAGGACGACTTCGACCAGATAGCCCAGTACAACTTCATGATGCTAAGGTCTCTCGACCAGTCGCTGGACGAAGGGACACCCATACCGCTGATGCACGACGACCGGGTGGAGAAGGATGTGGACGCGTTCGAGTTTGCCCGCAAGCTTCTCATGACCACCATGCGTCATGGCAACGAGGTGGAGCCCATGATTCGTAAGAACTTGAAAGGCTGGGATTACGACCGTATTGCCAGCATGGACGTGCTGCTGCTGAATATGGCCGTGGCGGAGCTGACCGAGTTTCCCAGCATTCCCGAGCGGGTGACGGTGGATGAATATATCGAGCTCTCCAAAGAGTTCAGCACCGAGCGCAGCAAGCTCTTCATCAACGGTATACTGGACCGTTTTATCATCGAACTGCGCTCTGCCGGACGTATCAACAAGAGCGGTCGTGGTCTGATAGACCCCTCGTTGCTTGAGGATGACGTTAATGACGAACCGAAACTGGAACAATAAAGACACTTCTTCATGATTATGAAACGTTCGATATTCATCTGTCTTCTGTTTGCAGCGCTAGTCTCGTGTAATCAGGGCGCTGCTAACAGTGACATTGATGTGGACCTGATACAGAATCCCAACAGCGCCAAGGGGTACGATGAGTCTCAGCCGATGCCTAAGATGGTTTTTGATAGCGAGATGCACGACTTCGGACGCATCAGCCAAGGCGAGAGTATCTCGTACAGCTTCCATTTCCGAAACCAAGGGAGCAGCGACCTGGTCATCAGCGGCTGCTCGGCTTCGTGCGGCTGCACGGTTGCCGACTACCCCCGTGGCCGCATTGCCCCTGGCGGAGAAGGCTACATCACCGTAACTTTCAATTCTCAAGGTAAGATAGGACAACAGTATCAGGAGGTCACCGTCAGTTCCAACGCCCAACCCTCGAAAGTGGTGCTGAAGATTGTCTCCCAAGTAGCATATTAATTAATCAATAACACATACTATCATGAACAACCCCCTATTCATCATTTTACAGGCTTCAGGAGCTGCCGCTCCCCAAGGTGGTGGCGGCAACATGCTCATCTGGCTTATCCTAATCATTGTCGTCATGTGGCTCCTGATGATACGGCCCCAGCAGAAACAGGCCAAGAAGGAACGTGAATTCCGCGCAGGTCTGAAAAAAGGCGACCGCGTGAGCTTCAGCGGCGGCATCTATGGCAAAGTGCATGAAGTGGCAGAGCATACTGTCGATGTGGAAATAGCAAACGGCGTGGTGGTGACAGTGGAGAAATCCATGGTGCAGCCTCTCCCCCAGCAGACCGAAGAAAAGAAATAATAGAAAAAAGGTTAGAGATTAGAGTTGAGCGAGACTGCCTCACACTGGAAACCTCTGACCTCTAACCTCTCCTCCCCCCCAAAAAAAACACCATGTTCCGTCACCGTTCATTCTGGATTATCTTGGTCATCACAGCCATTGTGTGGCTTGTGGCGACCATGTCGGAACATGGCGACTACCCTCTGGAGATACGTGTCGAATGGCAGGGATACGATACCACACGCTATGTGGTCACCCATCAGGACACCCTGCTACCCGTCACCATCAATTCCAACTGCTTTCTAGCCATTGGACGCTACCGTGCGGCAAAGAGGCAGCCGTTTACCATAGTCACCAGTGGTGACACCGTGGTGAAGGTGAACGACGTGCTTTTCGGCGACATCAAGCGGCAGTTCGGATTCCACAGCATCTACGGTTTCAAAAGCAGCATGGATGCGTTGAGCATCACCTTGGAAGAACGCCAGCGGCGGCCATTTGTACCCCAGCTGCGCAATGTCGACTTCGAGTTTGCCGAACAGTGCGGTCTTTCGGGCAACCCCGTGTTAATGCCCGACACCGTGTGGCTCTATGGGGCGAAGAAACATCTCGAACAGATACAGGCGGTATACACACATGAGGCTCGCTTCTCCCAAATTAGTGACAGCTGCTACCGTATGCTGGCGTTGGAGCCGGTATGGCAGGGCTACCCCGATGTGCATCCCTCGGTGGACAGCGTCCGTCTCTTCCTGCCGGTGGATCGTTACGTGGAGAAAACGCTCACCGTGCCTGTCCGCTTTCAGAACGCCGGTATACAGTCCGAGGTGCGTCTCTATCCTGAGCGGGTGGATGTCACCCTTTGGGTTCCTTTCGGACATTATGACGAAATCAGTGCCGACCAGGTGCATGTGTCTGTCGACTTTTCCTCGGCCAAAGGGGACAAAGAACTGCCAGTCATGGCCACCCTCTTCCCCAGTAACACCCGTGTGAAACAGATATCACCCTCCGCTATACAATATGTCATCATCCAATAAGCCGCTCATTGTCGCCCTTACAGGTGGCATTGGCTGTGGCAAGACCACTGTACTCCACGAGTTTCAGAAACTCGGAATCCCTTGTTTCGTGGCCGACGAAGTGGCGGGCGGGTACTATCTCCAACCCTCCTTTCGGACTGAAATACGAGCTCTTTTTGGCGACCATGTTATGCTCCCCGACGGCAGTGTCGACAAGCGTGCCATTGCCCAAATAGTCTTTTCCGACAAGGACGCCCTTCTGCAGCTCAACAGCCTCATCCATCCTCGTGTGATGGACGACCTGCGGCAGTTTGCCCTCCAACATGCCGACAGCCCATACGTCATCTTCGAAAGTGCTATAGTCTATGAATATGGGTTCGACCGCATGGTAGACTGTGTGGTATGTGTATATCTGGAAGAAGAAGAGCGTCTGCGCCGTCTGGAACTGCGCGACCACGCTACGCGAGAGCAACTGCAGGCCCGTATGCGAAACCAGCTCTCAGCCGAAGAAAAGATGATGCGGGCCGACTACGTGGTGCTTAACTATGAGGGCAACCCCCGTGAGCGGCAAGTGCGCTACATCCACGACCTCCTTCTTAAAGGTATGCGAACCTTTTAAACTTTCGCTCTAGTATAAAGTATGACTGATTTTTTTCCAATCTTTCCCATTGTCGCGTCCCTCCGGGACGCTGAGTAGTAGGGTTTTCGTTGACCCCACACTGCGTTCCTTGTGTGAGGTTATTGAAATTCAGCATCTTCGATGCTGTTAAAAAATCAGTCTTTTATCAAACTAGAGCCTAAACTTTTAAGCGAAGCAACCTTTCAAACCCTTATTATTCAACGGTCAGTTTAGAGGTGCTGATGCCGTGGTCGGTGGTCGTGCGGACGATGTAGCGGCCTTTCGCAAGCGAACGGATACCTATGGTGGTTATGTATCTGTGTGTTTTCTGTTCCAGCACTTTGTGTCCTTGGGTGTCAAAGATTGCGACCAGTCGGAGTGGTGCTTCGGAGTGTATGGTCATTTCGTTGCGGGCAGGATTGGGCTGAAGCAGTATGACTCCTGTGTGTTCGTATATACAGAATTAGTTGCTGCTGCTATTCCAAATCTAACAAAACTGCGTCTCGTAGTGGAGCAAAGCCGTTGGATTTGCGATAGTGGAGCAAAGCAAAACGGAGAAACATAACGACAATGAAAACGAATTAGGAGAACCTACCAAAAAATGAAGGGATAGATCCGTAAAGATAACATCAACCCTATTGACCGACGATTAGGGTATTATAAAAGTCCTCAAAACATCGGTGGAGACCAATGCTTTGAGGACTTGAGCGGTTAAAGCAGACTACCAAGCGAAGAGCGGGCGGTTCTGCATCATTTCGTTCACCTGGCCGGTGATTTCGGCGCGGACGGCCTCGTCGGTCGGGTTGCAGAGCACTCGGTCGATCATGTCCACAATGACATGCATGTCGTCCTCTTTCAGGCCACGGGTGGTGATGGCGGGCGTTCCGACGCGCAGACCGCTGGTCTTAAAGGCACTGCGGCTGTCGAAAGGAACCATATTTTTGTTGACGGTGATGTCGGCGGCCACAAGGGCGTTCTCGGCTTCCTTACCAGTGAGTTCGGGGAACTTGGTGCGGAGGTCGATAAGCATCAAGTGGTTGTCGGTGCCGCCGCTGATGACCTTGTAACCTTTTTCCATAAAGGCTTCGCACATCACCTTGGCGTTCTGCATCACCTGCTGGATATACTTGTCGTAGCTGTCGGTCAGAGCCTCGCCGAAGGCGACGGCCTTGGCTGCGATGACATGCTCCAGAGGGCCGCCCTGGGTGCCGGGGAAGACGGCGCTGTCGAGCAGGGCACTCATCTTCTTGACTTCACCCTTCGGGGTGGTCTTGCCCCAAGGATTGTCGAAATCCTCGCCCATCAGAATCATGCCGCCACGGGGTCCGCGGAGGGTCTTGTGGGTGGTGGTGGTGATGATGTGGCAGTACTTCACGGCGTTATTCAGATAGCCCTTGGCGATGAGGCCGCTGGGGTGGCTGATGTCGCCCATGAGGATGGCTCCAATCTTGTCGGCTATCTCACGCATACGAGCCCAGTCCCAGTCGCGGCTGTAGGCCGAGCCACCGCCGATAATCAGCTTGGGATGGTATTCGAGGGCTTTCTTCTCCATGTCGTCGTAGTCGACCATGCCGGTCTCTTCCTTCACCTGGTAGCCGACCACCTTGTAGTTGATGCCGGAGAAGTTGACGGGGCTGCCATGGCTGAGGTGGCCGCCGTGGTTGAGGTCCATGCCCATGAAAGTGTCGCCGGCGTTGAGGCAGGCCAGGAACACGGCCATATTGGCCTGTGCGCCGCTATGGGGCTGCACGTTGGCCCAGCAGGCACCGTAGAGGTGTTTGGCACGCTCAATGGCTATCGACTCGCTCTGGTCTACCACTTGACAGCCGCCATAATAGCGTTTGCCGGGATAGCCCTCGGCATATTTGTTGGTCATGACGGAGCCCATGGCTTCCATCACCTGGTCACTTACGAAGTTCTCAGAGGCAATCAGTTCGATGCCTTTGGTCTGGCGTTCTCTTTCTTTCTGAATGAGATCGAAAATAGCTGTATCTCTTTCCATAGATATATATTTAAATGATACTTGTTTGAAAAAGTGCGTGTACAAAATGCCACCTCACGCCTTTTTGAGAGGTGAGGTGGCTGTTACATGTCTTTACCGATTAATCCCAAGCGTGGGTGTGATGGTCGTAGTCGCCAGTGCTGCCACCTTCATGCCAGTGACCGGCAAATCCAAAATCGCAAAGGTCAAAGATATGACGATGCGAAACAGGCCTATTGGTGAATTGGGGATTGTTCGGAGCCGGATTGGTGTGGTTATCGGGGCAGTAGGGGCAGTGAACATCGGTGCAGTAAATGCCGTCTGCACCATTGAGTCCATAGGTGTGGATGCAGGATTCACCAGCATGGATAAGAGTGCCGCACCAGGGGCAAGGATACTGGTTGTCCTTGGGAGCGTCGGTGTCATCAGGTGACAAGACGAAGGCGGGTTCGGTCACGCTGTTGTAGTCGACATCCTCTTTATTGCAAGAAGTAAAGCTCAAAGCAGCGACGAATAAGCCAACAGCCACCAAACTTGACAAGAAAAACGTTTTCTTTTTCATTTGTAAAAGTTGTTTTTGTGTTTATTGTTCCAATTAATTATCTTCTAATATGCTATTGTTATGATATTTGCACGTGGATTACACGTTTTGCCGCATATCATTTTCATTATGCAAAAGTACACATTTTTTTTTACATACCAAATTTTTCTGCGTTTTTTTATTAACAGAGTTATGAAACGGCATGTTCTTTAATCGTCTGATTCTGCCGTTCTCAGTATTTGTAGCGGTGCCCCAGAAGGTTCATCTGGAAGCACAGTCCCACATTGGGGTATTTGAAGTCTTTCAAACTGGCCTGTATGAGCAAATGCCTGAACAGCAGTGCGTCGATGCCTACTTGGAACTCGTTCCCAGTCCATTCGGCAATGGCCCTGGCCTGGGGAAAGAACGAAGGCCGGAAGGTTATGCCGCCAACCAGACCATTCCACTTCTTGTTGTAGTCGCGTGTGAAATGACGGAAGGCGAGGGTAAGCCCCAGCTCGTTGTCGGCGAACAGCAGATGCTTGGTGGCCGCCACATAGTAGTTCTGAAAATAAAGCTGCACATTGGTGTTGGTGCTCGTTACCGACGAGGCGATGCTTGTGCCTATATCGTTGCAGCCTATGGCCACTGCAGGCCAGTATTTCCCTTCACGCAAAGGGCGGATTTTTATGGAGAAATTGCGGTCCTTGCGCCTGTATTGTGGCTGGCCGTTCACCATGTCCATACGTTTGGTGCACATGTAGCTCAGCTCCATCCAGCTGTATGGCGTGATGCTGAGGTAGTAATCGTAGGTGTTGTATTTCTCGCCATTGGTGAGGAAACCCACATCGGGCAGCATCTCTTTATTAAGATAATGTATGCCTATGCGGGCATCGCCCTCATGGTTCATGTCTGCCGACGGAACATGAATCAGTCCCGAAATGCCAGTATACTGCTGTGCGCGGCCTCCTAGAGGCAGCAGCGCCGCTAGGAGAAAAAGTGCGGTAATATAAATATGTTTCATTTTTTATCCTCTATTCATTAGGTGTTACAACAAAGTCTGGCTCCATGGTGTGGCTGCCCCAGTCAAGCAGGTCGCGGCTGAACCACCCGTCGCGCAGGTTTTCTTCCGGGTCGGTCTTGTACATGCGGTTGGTCCACTCGTGGCTCATGATGCTGTACGGCAGGTAGTAGTTCGAGGCAGGCCGTATGTTCACCATGCGCCCCTTACGGTGGTATGGGGGAAGCATCACCACCACACGGAATCCGCCGTCGAAGGGCTCGCGCACGATGCTGCCGTTTGGCTTAGTCTGAGTACTTAGGTTGTTCCAATTGGCGTACAGTGACACTGACGAGTGGCGGAAATGCCGCATGGCTTCCACCTCGAAGCCCCAGTCTGTGTACAGATACTTTCCAATCACCCCCCTCAGCTGTGTGTTGCTGCCTGAGAGGTAAATGTCGCCGCCTATGGTGCCGGCAAAGCGACCCATGGGACTGAAACCCCAGCTGTTGCCGCCGGTGGAGAACAACCCAGTCAGTCCAGCCTGTGCTTCAAAGGCAAACCACCGGGCCACGGGGAAGAACAGTTTCAGGTCTACCCCATAGCGCGACTCGGAGAAGAACCCCGCACTGGCCTTGCAGTACAGGCCTCCCAGTTTGAATTCCTTGCTCACGTCCAGCATGCCGAACTGTACGATTGAGTGGCCCGCATAGTTATAATAGCGGTACAGCCCGTTGCCGAGGTATCCGTAGGCGTTGTCGTAGGTGTTGACGACGTCCACGTACATCATTCCTGCCACCTGCCAGTGGTCGCCGAAGTGCCATTTGAATCCCGGCGTCAGGCAGAGGTAGACGTCATATTGTCGGAGGAAATTGATGTCGCGAAAATTAAACTGAATACCGGAGAAGAAGTCGAAACTCATATCCCGGTTCTGCGCAGTAGCCCGGTTTGGCGGGCATAGGATCACTATCCCCAATACCAGGGCCAGCAGGGGCGCAGCCTTGAAATGTGTTACTCTGTTTTGCATATCAAACGTGTTTATTTTCGACTGCAAAAATACACCTTTTTTTTGACATACACATGGTTTTTGGAAAAAAAACAAGGCTGGGAATACCTGCTAATACTGCCATACGCCATTGTCTCCTCCCGCCGCCCGCTCCTTAATCGGGTTGTTTGGTGGTGGTAGGGCCGAGGCCGGTGCCTGAATTTGCGTTCTCCGTTTCGCTTTTGCTCCACTATCGCAAGCCCACTGGACTTGCTTCATCTTCGGGACGCGGTCTCGTTCCGTTTTTACTGTCACCGCACTGCGCCATGTACGGCGTTTTTAAGGAGAGTTCTGTAAACTGCCCCAGAGGGGCAAACTCTCAATAACCCCGCACATATAGTGTGGGTATATCAAGCAAATACACCTCAGCGTGCCGGAGGCACGTGCTCTCAAAAACGAACTAATAGAACCCATCTTTATACGAAAATCATCTCAAACAGGGGGCATGTCCATGCCGGGCCAGCCGCGCATCCAATGCGCTGCCAGATTGTACCTTCCGTTTTTTCAAAAAAGTCACAATCATTCGTTTGTCCGTATTTTTTACTTGAGAAAGAATGGAAAAAAGAAGAAGAAAAAATAGGGAAGGAGTATGGCGAAGCTGCGGCGGCACTACAATGAACTAGGTTGCGGGTTGATCCTGATGCCATAACGCGATGCGCCTTAAAAAATGCAAAAACCCCCAGTGACACACAATAAAAAAATAAAGTTGCGTTATATGAGAAAAAATTCGTATCTTTGCACTCGGAAAAATGTATCCTATGAAAAAGCATATTCTCATCATCGCATCGGTTTGCTTGTTGTCAGTCAGCGCATTAGCACAAACTTTGGCTTTCGACGACATCGGCATGAAGTATGGTTATAAAAACAGTAACGGCATCTGGCAGATACCGCCACGCTACCAGGTGGCGTTCGCCTTCCAGCATCAGGAACGCAAGTTTGCAGTGGTAAAATATGACGGGCGCTGGGGTTGTATCGACGAGGCCGGCAACATGATTGTCCGCAACATCTTCCTCACTCAGGAGGAGGCCCAGGAGGCAGGCAACCAGTGGTACACCGCCGAGGAGCCGGGCAAATGGATTTATCCCGCCGAGAATCCCGCCGACCACAAGTGGGGTTTTGTCAACTACTACGGCCAGTGGAAGTACGAGCCCGCCTACGAGGGTGCCGGCAAGTATTACGGCACCGACCCGATGAGCTTCGCGCCCGTGAAGATAGAAGGCCGCTGGGGCTGCATCGATGCCAAGGGCATCCTTATCATCAACAACATCTTTGTGTCGATAGAAGATGCCTATGAGGCAGGCCACCAGTGGATTGTGGGCCGCCACTACGACACCTGGCGTATCAGCGTGACCAATCCGCAGAATGAGAACCAGTGGGGCATAGTCAACTACTTGGGCCGCTGGGTGGTCCAGCCCCAATATGCCATGGTGCGCCAGTTCCCTGGCGAACACAACTACATCTACACCCAAGCCCTGAAGAACGGCCGCTGGGGCAATATCGACCGCAATGGCAACGTCATCAGCGAGTTCATCTTCAGCAACGAGGACGACTGCGTCTATGCCCTCTCGCAGATTGAGCATGGCCGCGACATGGACGGCTGGCGCCTGCCCGAGATGCGCACCGACACCGCCCTCTGGGGCTGGGTGAAGGCCGACGGCAGCTGGGCCATACCGCCTATCTATCTGGAGGTCTCCCACTTCCCGAACGACACGGGCCTCTTCGCCACCGCCAAGTGCGAGAACGGCTTGTGGGCCAGCATCCACGAGGACGGTCGTCTGCTCTCGAAGCCTGTGTTCATCCTCTCCAGCGAGGCTGCCAAGGCCGGCAAGGAGTGGGACGACAACGAGAAGGGCATCGAGGAGGCCGAGCTGGGACACTGGCTCTACCCCATACAAGATGGCGGCACCGGCCACTGGGGCTATGTCGACTTCGAAGGCGAGTGGGTCATCCTTCCCCGCCTCGAGGATGCCAAGCCTTTCATCCAGACCTGGAACAACCGTGTGGCCCCCGCCAAGGAGGAAGGCCGCTGGGGCTGCATCGACCATACGGGCCAGTTTGTGGTCAAACCTATCTACAACAATTCAGCCGACGCCTACGTGGCCGCCAGGAATTGGGCGGGCAAACGCAAATTCTAGATGGACTATATCATAAAGAACGGCACGGTAGTAAACGAAGGTTCCATGGCGACACGGGACCTTTTCGTGCATGAAGGCCGTCTGGTGGAGGACAGCCAACGGCTGCGAAAGCCGCAGGTGTTTGATGCCGCCGGGTGCTATGTTCTGCCCGGCATCATTGACACCCACGTCCATTTCCGCGACCCCGGCTTCCCCGACAAGGCCGACTTCGCCTCGGAGAGCCGTGCTGCCCTGGCCGGTGGGGTGACCTCCGTCATCGATATGCCCAACACCAACCCTCAGACCACCTCGCTCCCCCTTTTGGAGGAGAAAGAACATATCGCCGCACAAAAGAGCGCAGTCAACTATGCCTTTATGCTGGGGGCCACCAACGACAACATCGAGGAGCTGCTCGGCATACCCGCCGACCGATATGCCGCCGTCAAGCTCTTCCTAGGCAGCAGTACCGGCAACATGCTGGTCAACAAGCCCGAGACGCTCGACAAGCTCTTCAGCCGCTGCCCCAAGCTGATTGTGGCACACTGCGAAGACGAGAGCATCATTCAGGCCAATATGCGCAACTACAAGCTGGAGTTTGCCGGCACGGAGCATGAGACCGCCGCCCTCCACCCCAAGATACGCAACACCGAGGCCTGTTTCGTCTCGACATACAAGGCCATCGAGCGTGCCCGCAAGTACGGCACGCGCCTGCATATAGCCCATCTGAGCACCGCCACCGAGCTGTCGCTGCTGAGCAACCAGTCGCTCGACGTGAAGCATATCACCGCCGAGGTGACCCCCAACCACCTGTGGTTCGACGACCGCGACTATGCCGAGCTGGGCAACCTCATCAAATGCAACCCCGCCATCAAGACGGCCGACGACCGTTTGGCCCTCTGGAGCGGGCTGATTGACGGCACCATCGACACCATCGCCACCGACCATGCCCCCCATACCCTGGCAAGCAAGCAGCTTCGTTATTTCGACGCCCCTGGCGGCATCCCCAGCATCCAGCACAGCCTGCAGATGATGCTGGAGGGCTTCTTCAACCCTACGGCACTCCAGCGCGACGACCACGACGAGGTGCTGCAGGAATGGCTGCCGCTGATTGTCGCCAAGATGTGTCACAACCCCGCCACTATCTTCGGCATACAGGAACGTGGCTTCATCCGCCCCGGCTATTATGCCGACCTGGTGGTGGTGGAGCCGGGCGAAACGCAGGTGACGCACGACAGCATACTGTACAAATGCGGCTGGAGCCCGCTGGAGGGGCAGACCTTCCACACCCGCATCCGACAGGTGTTCCTCAACGGCATGCCCGCAAGCCAGTCCACCGCCATGAAGTTGACATTTAAAAGTTGAGCCATGAGAGGTAGCAGACATATAATACTTTTTGCCCTAATGGCGGCGGTCCTCTTCTTCAGCGGCTGTCAGAGCGAGAGCCAGAAGCAGTTGCAGCAGCTGATAGGGGAGCTGAATGCCGAATGCCCCATCCCCCTAGGTGCCATCGGCCAGATGGACTATGCCAAGTATGCCAACGACTTGGTGACGTTCAACTACACCTTGGCGGGTTCGGTGGACATCAACTCTTTCCGCAGCCAGGGGGAGCAGTTCCACCAGTTCATGCTCGACAACTACCGCACCAACAGCGACGAGGGTTTCCGCCAGCTGTTCCAAGCCATCGTGGCGGCGGATGCCTCGCTCGACGTGGTGTTTGGGGTGGGGGAGGACTCCTACAAGCTCCATTTCACCCATGAGGAGCTTTCGCAGAATGTCCCATCGTTCGTGGGCGACCCCGAGACCTATCTCCAGTCGGCTTTGCAGACCACCCGCATGCAGCTCCCCCTCACCTATTCGGAAGGGGTGGTGTGCACCAATGTAGAGCTGGACAGCCATTACTTCACCTATTATTTCGACTGCGACGAAACCCTGCTCAGCATCGCCGACATGCAGCGCAGTGTCGTGGAGAATCACGAAGGGATGAAGGAACTAATCACCTCCAGCAGCGACCCCTCGTTCATCAAGATGATGAACATGCTCAAGGAGACCCGCCGAGGACTGCGCTACCGCTATCAAGGTACGACGACAGGCGAGGTGGCAGAAGTGGCTATCGAGCCGGAAGAATTGTAACAATAGTCAATAAACAAATACATTTGTAGCCATGAAGAAACTCATTTTAACCCTATTGACCATCGTATTGATAGCTGGCACCGCGACTGCCGGCGGCCGCAAGAAAGTCATCGACCCCGACAATCTGCCTAAGTCCGCTATCGAGCTTATTCAGAAACACTGGCCTTCCTGCGCCATCGATTTCGCCTATATCAATGGCAAGGAATACGAGGCCCTGCTTACCGACGGCACTATCATCCAGTTTGACTCCAAAGGCATTTGGAAAGAGATGAAATGCACCGACGGCCTGCCTGTCACCCTCGTGCCGGGGTATATTACCCGCTATATCGTCAACCGCTTCCCCAAGCAGCTGATTATCGACTGCGAGAAGCTGAAAGGCGGCTATGAGGTGACCCTCGCCAACGGCCTGGAAATCCAGTTCGACTATCGCGGCAACGTCACCCACGTCTCCGAATAGTTGATGTTCTGAATTCTTAAATTCGTTAATTCTAGAGTCTTTGATGCCCCAAGGACTAATACATTCAATAATTCATTATCACCATGTGGTTGCTATACTATTACCTCAGAACCAGGTTCGCCTGCCTTCGTAGACATAAATCATTTCATGTCACCAGCTATTATGTCGGTTGGCAGATGTACAATAACTATCAGGGCGCTGACAAGAAGAGTCGGCTTCAGGTAATCAGGGAACTGAACAAGTTGTGCAAGTATTGGAAAGGATTCCCCGACACCTATTTCCGCTTTGCCATGTTCAAGAAGGACTTCGGAGGCTTCGACAGGATGGTGTCATACATACCCCAATGTTCTTATGGGCGTTATTCCACCAATCGGGAACCGTGGTATCAGATACTGATTAATGACAAGATACTCTGTCACGACCTCTTGAGCGAGTATGGCGTGCCCACTACCGAGCGTTTCTTCAGCTATAGCTATCATTACTTCCGCAGCCATGGGCGCGTCATCAGCGATGCCGAGGTGGACGAGATACTCTCGAACATCACAGACCAACGCATCTTTGTCAAGCGTAACAAATGCGGCGAGGGGAGCGGTGTGACGGTAGCCGACCGGCGCGATGACGGCTTCTATACCCCCAACGGGGTGAAGCTCTCCGCTGAGACAATCCGTCAGCGGCACTACGACGACGAGTACCTTTTTGAGCGACAGATAATCCCCGACCCACGGATTGCCAAGTTCAACCCCGACTCGGTGAACACCTTCCGTGTGCTCACCTATAAGGACAAGGTGGTCTCCGGCGCCCTCCGCATGGGCCGCAAGGGGTCGTTTGTCGACAATGCTGCCAAAGGGGGCGTGGTGGTCAATATCGACGTGGCGACGGGTCGACTCAGCGACTACGGCCTGCGCGAGTACGACGTAACTAAGTATTACGAACACCCCGACACCCATGTGCCTTTCAAGGACGAGGTGGTGCCCGGCTGGGACAAGGTTGTGGAGCTGGTTGAGAAGACCTGCCAGCTACTGCCCTATTATAGCAGCGTCGGGTTTGATATAGTATGTACCACCAATGGTCCCATTGTATTAGAGATAAACACTGGTACAGGAGTTTATGCCTCACAAATGGGGCGCGACTGGGGCATCGCCGATGTCTTTCTCAAACAGTAAAGCCGTGGGCGGCAGTGTCCATCACACCTCTACGCATTCATACATTCAAAAAAAGCAACGCCTATGGGCAAGACGGCCAAGACCAATGTCGCGCGGCTGCTGGACGCGCAGAAAATCCCTTACGAGCTTATCCCCTACCAGGTGGACGAGAACAACCTGGGTGCCCAGCATATCGCCGACCAGCTGGGAGAAGACATTCGGCAGGTGTTTAAGACCTTGGTGCTTAAAGGTGACAAGACGGGGCATTTCGTCTGTGTGGTTCCTGGAGCCGAAGAGGTGGACCTGAAGGTGGCCGCCAAAGTGTCGGGCAACAAGAAATGCGACCTCATCCCGATGAAGGAACTCCTGCCGCTGACGGGCTATGTGCGAGGAGGCTGCAGCCCTATCGGCATGAAGAAAGCCTTTCCCACCTACATCCATGCCACAGTCCAATCATACGACCATGTCTATGTCAGTGCCGGAGTGAGGGGGCTGCAACTGAAGATAGCCCCCCAGGACTTGGTCCGTATGTCGCACGCCACCGTCTGCCATCTGACGGTATAGTATTCCCCATTAACCCCCTCTATAAAACACCACAAAAGGGCCGCCCTATCATAAAGGGGTGGAGTGCATGGCTTATATTGTTAAAAAACACACGCCTATGCTTGTGTTTTCAAAAAAAAGTGTATATTTGCAAGGTGATTGAGTGGCAGGATTGGGGGGGGTGTCGCTTTAAAATGTTGATATGTAATTATATATTTAAATAGTACTATGAATAGAAGTGTTTTATATTCAGTCATTATTGTTATGCTGATGAGCATGACTGCCAACAATGCGATAGGGCAGCCTGAGATGTGGTTTTCAAATCCGGCATATATGATATGGGAACAACCCTGCTTAGATAATTATGGTATATGGATAAGTGGGACTACTGATTTTCATCCATCTTTCCCTGTACTGAACCTTCTCTTAGGTAATCGCACCGAACACGCATGTTATGTTAATCCTTTCCGCACTGAGGATGAGAAACAACAGATTTACGGAGTGTCATTTTCTTTGTGTGATAATTACGACTACGCGTACGGGTCCATGCCTCCACCGATTGATCATAGAGTGTCATTTGACATATTGCTGTACAACTATACCCCAGGGGACTCTAATGTGCAGTTGGTAAAGAGACAGTCTTTCGTGGTAGAGCCAAACCAACCCCCAGATTTGATTATGTCATATTACTCACTTTCGCACATACGGAATCCTGAATATGGAAACTCAGATTCTATTGTAAGGATTCCAATGAATGAGTTTTATTTTGACTCACCAGTAGAAATATCTGGCGATTTTTATGTAGGAATCCATTCTTTTGACACTTTTCAAGTGGCAAATGGGGTTATTGGTCGTGGTGGCAGAATATTGAATCAGGACATCCAGGACAGCGGGATTTGCTGCCCGTCTGGATTTATGGGTTATGTTGATATAGAGAGAAATGTATTGCTATTATGGGATGCCGAATGTAATTGGCGTTTTGGCCAAGGTTGGGGGGGGTACAACTGTCCTGGAGATTTCCCCTTTGGAGTCAATGCACCGCAGACGGATACTATCTTCACAATGAGAAGACAGGCGGTCATGCCGATACTCAGGCCCCAAGGTTATCTCTCTGCCGCGGCACCGATGACAGGAACGGGAAATGTGCGGCTGCAGCCTAACCCGGCGAGGACTCAGGTGGTGGTGGAGGCAGAGTGCGCCATAAAGCATGTGGAGTTGGCAGACATGTCGGGACGAGTGCTTCTATCGGAGCGGTACGACGGACAAGCACAGTCCGTGACGCTGGATGTGAGCAGGCTGGCAAAGGGCAGCTACGTGGTAAAGGTGAAGACGGAACGGGATGAGTCGGCACAAAAGCTTCTGGTGGAGTAGCTGGGACGGAGACCTGAATCAGCCCGCTCCAGTATGATGAAACAATGATAACTATTGAGAGCGCGTTTCTTCAAAACATCAATAGTCTGACCTCCAACAGTTCCACACTGTATGTGGGACTGTTGGGAGTGATTCTCTCCGAGCCTTTATCGTAACCATTACTGAGACAAATATTAGGGGGCAGAGAATCATTCTTTGAGAGTTGTCCTTAGTGAAAGTATAACCTTATTTTTTAGTCAGCACATAATAAAGCCTTATCAAGATGCGTCGTTGCTGCGGACAGGGGCAAAAAAAAATGCAAAAAAGCTGTTGTTTCAATTATTATTTGTATTTTTGCACTTTCAATGGCGAGTGTCCGTTGGCTGTATTGTATGCGTAATATGCTGATTTTCACCCCCCCCTGTATCGCTTAGCCTTCCGAAAGTTGAGGGAGAACTGTCTGTTTGACGGCTCTGAGGTTATTGGAGGGGCTTTCTTACAAGCCAGAGAGGGCATAAATCGTTCCCTTTTTCCTTTTTTCGCACCGTCCTTGTGTCGGCCCGCGGGCTACCAGGGGAGGGGGTGCCTTATTGTATCTGCCCCATCGGTGTTTTCATGCAAGACAAGATAGGTAACAATAATATTAATCCAAATTCCAAATTACAACATGATTAGAGAAAACAAAACACTGTACGTGGTGCCGACAGTCTTGGCTTTCGACGTGAGAGTAGAGAAAGGCTTTGCTGGCAGCAACACCCCCACACCAGAACCAGAAGGTAACACTACCGAAACCACCGAAAGGGGTGAGACAAGTGGATTTTATTTTAGTTGATTGCTTTAACCAAAAGAAAGAGAGATGAAAAAATACACAATGGCGCTAACAGCAGTGCTTATGCTTCTCACCCTGGTTTCCTGCCAGAAGGACAAGGAGGGCAAGATAATGTTCCACGCCAGTCTCGAGAACACCCAGTCGAAGACATCCTTTGGCATCAACGGTGACAATGGGACCATCAGTTGGAATACTGGCGACCTAGTGAAGGTGTTCGACCTCAACAGCCAATCCGCTGTAGTGTCGGCCAGTCCCAATGCTGACCCCACGATGGCCGACCTCATCTATGTGGAGGGTGCCGAGAACCTGGGTGCCGAGTGCTATGCCATCTACCCGTCCGACTTCGCCCTGACCTACAACACCATCACCCTGCCGCCGGTGCAGGCCTCCGTGAGCGGCGAGCTGACCAAGTACCCCATGTACGGGCACACCACGTCGGAATACTTTTCGTTCAAGAACCTTTGCGGTGTGCTGGAACTCCAGCTGCAGGGTGCAGGGGTGGCCGTCAGCAGCATCGACATTGTGGCCACGGCTCACGATGCCGCCAACAACAGCGTGAACCTCAGCGGTGACTTTACCATCGACTACAACAGTGGCGAGCCCGTCCTGACTAGCGGCAACGGCTCCAACAGCGTGTCCCTCACCTGCAGCACTCCTGTCAACATCGGCAGTATGCAGAGTTTCTTCATCTACCTGCCCCCGGCAGCCTATACGGCCATGGCCATCCACATACACACCAACTATGGCCGTGAGTACACCAAGGAGCTGCATTTCCCTGAAGGCACCAGCAACTTCACGGTGAACCGCAACGAGTTCTACACCTTTCCAATCACCCTGGCCGACAACCCCGTTGGCACAAAAGGTGGTGCATTCAGCATCACGGGCGGCCGTCAGGTTTACTTCTCCCAAGGCAACCTTCAGTATATAGGCAGCGCTACGCCTAAGTATTACAAGTTTGCCGATAACCAGTATGACTTTTATGGTCGGAATGGTCAGAATGCTAACAGCTGCACCGACTCCGTGAATCCAACCAACTGTACCTATGACTGTGACCTTTTCGGATGGGGTACAGGTAATAAGCCATGGTATAACAGAAATGGCACTGGTTATTATAGACTCTATTTTGAGTGGGGCGATTATCCAATCCTTAACGGTGGCAACGCGGCTAACAGCGGTTGGTTCACGTTAGGACAAGCGGATTGGAATCATATTCTGTTTAACCGTCCGGCCAGCACCATTGGCACCACCGCCAACGCTCGTCATGCTAGGGCTATGGTGTGCGGGGTAGTGGGTGTCATCCTCTTCCCCGATGTCTATACCCATCCGTCCGATGTCGCCGTTCCCACAAACATCAACAGTTCTGCCGATGGGTGGGGTAATAGCTACTCGGCTAGCGACTGGGCCAAGATGGAGGCTGCGGGTGCGGTCTTCTTACCGGCAGCTGGTCGTCGTAATGGCAATAAAGGAGAAAATCAAGTTGGGTATTATAGTGGTTATACTAGTACTAATAATAGTTTTGATGTTGGCTGCTACTATTGGACCAGTACCCGAAGCAGCAGTAATCCTGCCAGTTCAGCATACGAGGTGTTACTTGTAAGACGACTAACCAAATCTCACATTGATAGCCCTAATGGGAATAAGCATTATGGCTATGCTGTCCGTCTGGTCAGATTAGCCAACTAGTCGGGTCTTCACATATCATTCATGTCAGGACGCTGCCATTATGAGAGGCAGCGTCCTTTCTGTATATGGGTTGGGAACTGGGAATTGCTTGATGGCAGCGTGGCAACACATTACCGCGTCAGCCGTATGAGTGTGCGGCGTTGCAGGGGGCGGATACGGGAGCCTTTGTCGTAGGGCAGGGGGTAGTCGCTTCCCAGGCCGATGTCGATGATGTCGGAGGGACGGCAGCCCTGTTCTATCAGCAGGTCGCGTATGGCGGCGGCGCGGCGTTTCGAGAGTTCCAGGTTGTCTTTGTCGCCGGGGGTGCCGTCCACATGGCATTCGATGACGGCTTTGAAACGGTGGCTCTTGATTATTCGGGCTATACGCGACAGCTCGGCATAGGACGAGGCGTTAGGCCTGGGGTTTGAGATGTCGAAGGTGGTGTTGTCGAGCTGCATGTCTAGGCTGTCTTCGACAATCTGTCGGTAGCTGGCTGTCCGTAGGTTGTAGGTCTTGTTGGGTTCAGACGACCCCGCCTGAAGGTCTATGATGCATGCGGAGGGGAAATAGTTAGAGTCGCAGACGTAGAGCCCGTACTCCTGCCCGTAAGGCAGCAGGATTGAATATTGTCCGTTGGCGGGGTTGGTGTGGCATTGCCCTAGGGTCTGGCCGCTAGAGGGCGATTCCCAGCGTAGGCAGGTGGCCAAGGGGGTGCCGTCGTACTTTTTCACAGTGCCGGAGACCAGGGACACCGCCAGGGGACGCACCCGGTGGGGCAGGGTGGTGGTGAAGATGTTCTGCGAGCCGTTGGTGTGGCGGGCAAAATAGGCTTTGTCGCCCGACGTGTTCACCTTATAGCCCCAGTCGTCGCCGCTGGTGTTGACTTCCTTGCCGAGGTTGACAGGGACGGACCAGCGGGTCCAGCTGTCGTCGAGCCGCGTGGTCACATATACGTCCATCTCTCCCATCGCCCCATGACCTTCGGAGCTGAAATAGAGGGTTCGCATGTCGGGATGGAGGCAGGGCGACCGTTCGTCGAAGGGGGTGTTAACCATAGGGCCGAGCTCGACAGGCGTGCCCCAGCGGCCTTGGTCGTCCAACAGTGAGACATAGAGGTTCAGCGAGCTGTCCACCTCGTGGTCGGTCTTGCCTTTGGCGGCGAAGAGCAGGGCGCGGCCGTTGGCTGCGACGGTGGCGTCGGACTGCCAGCTGCTCGAATTGATGGTGGCGGGCAGACGGTGCACGTCCCACCCCTCCTCCGCCTTGTCGGCCTGGTATAGTATGCCGCTCTGGTAGAGGAGCAGGCTGTTGCCGTCCACGCTGATGGATATCGGAGCCTCGTTGCCGTAGGTGTGTGAGAGGTCCATCTCCAGCGAGGCAGTGCCCCATTTGTTGCCTTTGCGTTGGATGACGTAGATGTCCTCGCCCCCGATGTTCTCCTCCCTGTTGCGGGCTGCGAAATAGAGGGTGCGCTCGTCGGCACTGATTACTGGCGCGTATTCGTCGCCTTTGGCTGTGTTGGCTGCTGCCAGGGGCTGTGTGCGGACTGTGGCTTCGGCCTTGGTCTCGAGTGTGGCCAACAGTCGGCGGTAGTCGTAGTCGTCGCCGAAATGGTTGCCGTATTTCGTTATGGTGTTGACGGCATTGTTCCACCGCTGGTGGTCCACGTCGTCTTTGATGAGCTGCTGGAGCATGATAAAGGCTTCGTGGTAGGGGGCGATGGTTCGGATGCAGCTGTCGATGTTGCGATAGTCGTAGTGTTGGTACATGGTGAGGGCCAGCGAGTCCTTGGCTCGTTGTTCCTGCGGGATGGCCCGTCCTGCGCGACTCTTATAAAAACGGCTGAAATGGGTGACGGAGGTGTGCAGGTAGGCGTTGTGGAGCCAGTGTGCGAGTCTGTAGTAGTGCGGGTCGCTGGCCTTTAGCCGCCTCAGTGCCTGAGTGGCTGCCGTCACATGCTGGTGGCGGAGGGCGAACCGGGCGAGATGGTCGGCGGCGGTGTCCGACCAATGGGCGCGGTTGTGGGTGTCCAGATAGTGTATGAGGCTCTGCCAGTCGGAGGTGTCGGTCTCGCGATGGTATTCGATGCTGTCCGCCCGCCACACACATCTCTCGGTGTAAGGGCTGGAGGGGTAGCGTTCGGCATAGCCGCGGTAGTACTGCTCAGAGTTGTGCCCCACGGCGTCGCGGTACTCGATGACGTATACGCTGTCGGTGGCACGGGCGTAGAGGTGCGAGTGGGGGTAGGTGACGCGGAATTGCTGGTAGGCAGTGTAGGTGTGGCGGCTGTCGGCATCGGCAAAGGCGAGGCTGTCGCGGAAGATGACGGCATCCTCTGTCACCACCGAATGGGGACGGCGGTCAATGAAGTCCTGCACGGTTTGTACGGTGCCGGAGCGCCGTGCGATGTCGAACTCCAAGCTGTCGCGGCTGTTGGTGGTGCTGTCGCGCAGGACGGCGGGCAGGAGGGGGTAGTGGTCGAGGATGCGCTGGTAGGCGTCGGGGGTGCGCAACTTGTGGGCGTCGTCCAAGGCGAGGCATCCAAGCCTGTAGAGGTCATAGTCGATGCGGGCGCCGCTGTAGCTGTCGCGCGCCCACCGTTCCAGCTCTTTCTCGTTGGCGTTGGCAAAGAGGGTCCTCACGCGCACCAGGTGGCGATAGGCGATGTTGAGGTTGCGCCGCTCAAAGGCGGCGGTGCTGTAAAGCCAGTAGGCGGCGTAGTGGCATTCCAGGTTGTTGCTATCGCGCTCGATGCGGCGTTTGATTTTCTCGTCGGCCTTGTCGTATTTGCCTTTCGCCATATCCCGCTTGAAGGGGTATTCGGCATCGGGCGGGATAGGCATCGTGGAGGCGTTCTGTGCGGGCGTGAGCAGCGGCACAGCCATCCACACCAAAAACACCCATACGGCCAGCAGTAAGGGGTGGCCGTATGGGCTGATGCGGTGACGATGCCGTGTGCCGTGTGTTTCTGACTGTGCAGCTCTCAAGATCAGATGTCTATTTGGTGCGGCATGCCGTCGTCCACCAGTTTGATTGTGTTCGGAGCCGTGGCGGTGCCGCTGTGACGGCGGTAGTTGATGTGGTAGGGCGTGCTGCCATAGCGGTAGGTGATGGAGAAGCCTTCCCAGTCTGACGGTATGGAGGGGTTGAGTACCAGCGTGTCGCCCTCTTTCTGCAGACCGAGTATGTTCTCAATACCCGTCTTGTACGCCCATGATGCCGAGCCGGTGTACCAAGTCCAACCGCCGCGGCCCGGATGCTGCGGGTTGCTGTAGATGTCGGCGGCAATGCAGTACGGCTCCACCTTGTATTTCAACACTTCGGCCAGTGTCGAGGTGCGGTGGATGGGGTTGATGAGCGAATAGAGGAAGTAGGCCATGTCGGTGCGGCCCTCCTGCAGCTGTGCCATGATGTACCACATGGCGCCGTGGGTGTACTGGCCTCCGTTTTCGCGGATGCCGACAGGGTAGTGCATGATGTATCCGGGGTTGTTCTGCGAATGCTGGAAGGCGGGGGTGAGCAGCTGTATGATTTCGTGCTCTCGGTTGACCAGACGGTTGTCCGTCTCACGGAATATCGACTCCTTCTGCTGCGGCGTGGCCACATGGGTCAGGATGCTCCAAGCCTGCGAGATGAGGTCGATTTGGCACTCGGTGTTGTTGCGTGAGCCCATGGGGTCGCCGTTGTCGAAATAGGCGCGGAGGAACCATGCGCCGTCCCAAGCGTTGTTCTGCAGTGCGGCCACGAGCTGGCTGCGGAATTCCGACAGCTCGGCGCAGTAGCCGAGGTCGGCCCCCCGTACCATCTGTGTCATCTCCTCCATCTTAGGCAGCAAGTCGGCCAGGAAGAAGGCCACCCACACGCTCTCGCCTTTGCCTTCCACACCGACCAGCGACATGCCGTCGTTCCAGTCGCCGCAGCCCATCAGCGGCAGGCCGTGGATGCCTATGCGGCGTTTTGAACGGTTGATGGCGCGGCACAGGTGCTCGTACAGTGTGGCGTACTCGAAGTTGTTGTCGCGTTGGTCGGCGGTCGGTGCCACCTTGTGCTTGGGCAGGGCGTAGAGCAGACAGCGTTCTGCCTCCTCGGCGTTCAGCTGGTCGGCCTGGCAGAAGACCACCTGCTCGGTGAGGATGCTCCTGTCGCCGGTGACATGCACATACTGGTAGGTGACATATACCAGCCACAGGTAGTCGTCGCTGAAGGTGGTGCGGGCACCTGTCATCATGCTCTCATGCCACCAGTGCAGCACGTCGCCTTCGGCAAACTGGTGTGCGGCATGCTCCAGAATCTGACGGCGGGCATAGGCGGGGTCGCTGTAGAGGCACGACATCACGTCCTGCAGCTGGTCGCGGAAGCCCGTGGCGCCGCCTACCTGGTAGAATCCTGCGCGGGCGAAGAGGCGGGCGGAGTAGACCTGGTAGAGGTACCAGCGGTTCAGCATATAGTTGAACGACTTGTCGGGTGTCTCCACCTGGATGATATTCAGCCGCTGGTCCCACAGGTCGCACACCTTCTGGTACTCCTCCTCGATAGCGGGGATGGTGAAGGTGCGCTGCTCTTCGTCGCCCTTTTCCACCACCCTGATGATGTAGGCCGTCTCCTTCACTCCCTGTGCGGGAAGCGTGAAGTCGAAGCCTATCTGCTTGCGGTTGGTGCACTCCAGCGACAGCTCGGTGAGCGGCTCTGTGGCCGTCAGCTGCAGCCATGTGTCGCGGTAAATGTCGTGATACACGTTGCGTACCAGCAGGCTGTTCTGTTCCGGGTGCCATTCGTGGTAGAGGTAACGGGCGGTTTCCTCCTCAGTCACCCCCATCACCAGCTTGTACACCATGTCGAGCCGTATGTCCAGCGGCGCGTTGGTCTTGTTCTCTATCTTTATCTGATAATATTTCTCCAGACGTTCGCTGGCCACAAACACACGCACCATCACCTTGAAGTCGTCATATTCGGCATCAAAGGCCGAGAACCCCTGGCCGTGGCGCGCCGTGGCGGGAACAAACTGCTCCTTGTTGATGAGCAGCATCTCGGAGGCGTTGTCCCTGACGATGTCGTTGCTCCATCCTGTGAGTTTGAACTGTTGGGCGTTGAAGGCGAAGGTGAATCCCGCCATCGTGGAGCTGACGATGCAGCCGAAGCGCGGGTTCGACAGCACGTTCACCCACGGCATGGGCGTGTTGGTGTTGGTCACCACATAGTCGTGGCCGTCGCGGTCGAAGCCGCCGTATTGGTTGTAGAAGTCCAGCGTGCTCCACACATGGAAGTCCGAGCTGGTTTTCCTCACAGGGTATTCCACCATGTTTTGATAGTGCTGGTTGGCCTTCTCCAAGTCCAGCAGTTGCTGTTCCAGCGTCTTGCCGTTGCCGGTGAAGAAGGTGAGGCGTGCCACCGTGCGCAGCAGGATGCGTTCCTCGTCGCTTATCTCGTTGCCGTTGAGGATGTACACATGCCCTTTCTCCTGATGGGCGGCCCACAGGTGCTCGGTGTTGGCGATGTTGCGGATAAAATGGGTCAGTCCCTCGCGTTGCTCGCCCTGCTCGTCGTTGATGAACACCACGTCCAGCACCAGGCCGTGTACCTTATAGTATTCGTACGCGCGCATAATCTCTTTGGCAAAGCCCGAGCGGTTGATACTGTCAATTTCCAGCAGCAGGATGGCGTTGTCGCCCGAGATGCCGAAGCGCCACAGGTTGGACTGCGACATGCGGTTCTTGGCCAGGTTCTGCTGGCGGTCGTTGCCGAGGGTGGCGGTCTGTAGCAGGTACTTGGCTATGCTGTTGTACAGGCGCATTTGAGCACCTTTCAGCAGCGACATTGAGGTGCGCATGTTGTTGTATACCGATGCTGTCTCGAAGGCATGCTCTATGTCTAGCGCGTCGTGGTAGGCGTTGGCTATGTCCGTCAGCTGCTCACGAGCCTTGCCGAAGGCGGTGAGCATTACTACCGTTACCGCCTCGCCTTCTGCCACATGGATGCGTCGGCGCATCGACATGATGGGGTCCAGCGTCGTGCCCACGGTGCCTGTCAGTGTACGGTGGCCTTCGATGATGGCGGCATGCTGCAGGCTGCCTCCGCGGCCGAGGAACTTCAGGCGCGAGGTCTCGTACTCGGGAGCCTCATTGTGTTCGTTCTCCCCGTCGAAAGGCACGAAGAGCGAGTGCAGCACCATATAGCGGCTTTCGCGTGTCTCCTTGATGGGCTTGCTGAGGATGAGTGCCTGCAGCTCCGCGTCGTACTCCGACAGGATGTTCATGCTGTTGAACACGCGGTGGTTCTCGTCGTTCTCATGGGGTGCCAGCACCACTTCGGCATAGCTGGTCAGCTCCAGGTCCACATCCGTGCCGCTGTGGTTGGTGAATGTGATGCGGCGCAGCTCGGCGTAGCGGTCCTTCACCACCGTGATTTCGGTAGTGGTCTCTATGCCATCGTCCACCCGCAGGTATTTTATTTTGTCCGAGGCGAACGACACGCGGTAGCTCTGCGGCATCACGTCCAGCGGGGCATAGGTGTTGCACCACAGCTTGTCGCTCTTGAGGTTGCGCACATAGAGGTACTGCCCGTAGTGGTCGGCACTTATCTTGCGGTATCGGTTCACCATCACATTGCGGTAGCGTGAGAATCCCGACCCGCGGTCGTTGAGCAGCACGGTGTACAAGCCGTTGCTCAGCACCCCTATCTCTGGCACTGTGGCGATGCCGTCGTACTCGCGGGCATCGCTCTCAGTCTGCACCTTGGCATACTGGTAACGCTTGTACTGCGTCACCTTTAAGTCGATATACGGCTTCACCTGCGCCTTCTCCTTCAGCAGTGTCTCCATCGACTTCATGATAGGCTCTGCCATGAAATAGTGCTGTAGACAGTGGTCGGCGAGGTAGTTTGTCAGGCTGGCAAGTATCATGCCCTGATGGTGGGCGTAGTGGGCCCGCACCGGCACATGGTCCTCCTCGTCGTACGACTCGAAGAAACCCATGCCGTCGTACATGTCCAGCTGGCGGAACCGCAGCATGTTGTCGTACACCGCGCGGTCGTCCACGCCGATGGTCATCAGCGAGCTGTAAGGCGAAATGACGATGCGGTCGGGCGTGGTGTTTTGGAATTTCAGGTAGGGTACCCCGAAGGCATGGTACTTGTAGTTCTGTGCGTCGTCCAGCTCGTTGTATGCCGTCTCGCTGATGCCCCATGGCAGCAGTCCTGCGGCACCCCCCGTGGGGTGGGCGGCTGTCTGGCTGTGCTGTATGTTGCGGATGAAGGCACGCTGGGCGCGGATGGCAAAGCTGTAGGTCTCGTCCATCAGCGTATGCTTGTATGTGGGCAGGAAAATGAGGGGCATGAAGTACTCGAAAAGAGTGCCGTACCACGATGCCACCCCTTTGAAGCCGCGATATTGCACCAGCGTCTTGTCGAGGCAGAACCAATGCTTGTACGGTGCGTCGCCTTGCGCGATGGTCAGGAAGCTCGTCAGCCGCGCCTCGGAGGCGAAATTGTTGTAGTGGTAGGGCAGCAGCGCGTGTGCGCCGTAGTCGAAGCCGATGCTGAATACGTCCAGCTCATGGTTGTAGAGTTTCGAAAAGTCGGTAAGGTCAATCAGGCGGCTCACTTGCGACAACAGCCCTTGGTCGCCCTCATGCTGCGCAAGGTAGCCCTTCACCACATACAGGCACGCCACGAAGTTGCCGCTGTCGCAGGTGGAGATGAAATAGTTGGGCAGTGCCTTGAGGTTCTGGATATGGTACCAGTTGAAGAGGTGGCCGTGCCACTTCTCCAGCCGCGTCACAGTGTCGACGATATGCCTCAGCCGCTCCATGGCGGCGTTGTGGGTGATGAAACCCAGCTCGGCGGCCGAGATGACGGCGACCATCGAATAGCCGATGTTGGTCGGCGATGTCTTGTAGTCAGCCTTTTGCCCGCGGTTCAGCTGGTAGTTGTCGGGTATCAGGTAGTTGTTCTCTTCGGTCAGCAGGCTGTCGAAATAGTTCCACGTGTCCTTCGCCCAGGTCTTCACCTCCCCCGTCTCCTCGGCGTTGAGGCCCTTCTTGTCCTGTGCGAACTTCTTTCCCAGATAGAACATCAGGAAGGGTGCGCCCACCCAGCTGACGCACACAAAGGCCGATGCCACCACCATCCACACCACCGAGGCACCTACCTCCGATGTGTGGTCCATGACCATCACCGTCAGCACTGCCACCACTGCCGCGCACACATAGTTGAACCAAAACTTCTTCACATAGTCGTCCAGAGTCCCCTTGGTGCTTTTCGCTGCCTCGTCGCTGGTCACCCAGTTCAGCAGGTTGCGGTGCGAGAACCACATGCGGTAGCAGGCGCGTACCAGTGCGTCGGTATACATCCATGCCTCCTTAGGCAGCAGGGCGAACTGCACAAAGGCGCGCCTAATCACCACCCCGATGCCGCGCATCAGGGTCATATAGTAGCGGTAGCGTTTGTTGAACCTTGGCAGCCGTGTAATCTGCCCCATCAGGAAGAACAGGATGGGCAGTGCCACCACCAGCATCACCGCCAGTACATACCATGCTGGGCTGATAACGGCGGTGTGGCCTATTGAGGCGGCATAGCCGAACAGCAGCACCACCACACACGCCAGGCTCAGCACACTGCGGCGCAGGTTGTCGAATATCTTCCATCGACCGATGGTGTTCACCTGGTTCTTCACTATATCACCGCGCTCGTTGCGCACGCGGTTGCGCAGCCACCCTATTATCTGCCAGTCGCCGCGGGTCCATCGGTGGTGGCGCTTGGCATCATCAATATAGTTGGAGGGGTTGTCGTCGAACAGCTCTACATCGTTGATGAGGCCGCAGCGTATGTGGCAGCCCTCGATGAGGTCGTGGCTGAGGATGAGGTTTTGCGGGAAAGTGCCGCGCAGCACCTGCTGGAAAATCTTCAGGTCGTAGATGCCCTTGCCGCAGAAACTGCCCTCGTTGAAGATGTCCTGGTACAGCTCGAACGACGCGGTGGTGTACACGTCCAGCCCGCCCAGTCCGGCAAACAGCTGGGCATAGCGGCTCTTGTTGGTCACCTCCACGTCCACATTCACGCGCGGCTGCATGATGCCGTAGCCTGCGTCTACTCGCCGTCCGTCGGCCGACAGCCGTGCGCGGTTCAGCGGGTGCGCCATGGCTCCGATGAGCTTCTGTGCCGAGTAGAGCACCAGCTCGGTGTCGGTGTCCAGCGTGATGATGAAGGTGATGGGTGTCACCGGCTGCTTCAGCCAGTCGCTGATGGTCTCGCAGCGGAAGAAACGCTTCTTCTCCTCCTCTGAGTGGTTGCCCAGCAACAGGTCGTTGAAATGCAGTATGGCACCGCGCTTGCGCTCGAAGCCCAGCCAGCAGCCCTCGCCCTCGCTGTAGGCGCGACGGCGGTATATAAAGTTGAATATCGGCGCGCCGTACTTCTCGTTCAGTTCCTTCACTTTTGTCAAACCGGCCTCTGCCACCTCGTCGTCCCACGGCATCTCCTCGTTGGGGCCTGCCGCAGCGTCGCCGATAAGGGTGTAGTATAGGTTCTGCGGGCGGCTCTCCAGCCGTTGGCCATCCGAGGCGCGGTTGATATTCGAAAGGTAGTATATCTCCAACTGCTCCAGCAGCTCGATGGTCTTCTGGCGGTTCTTTAAGATGGTGGGCATGATGACCATGGTGGCGTACTCCTCGGGGATGAGGCCGTCCTTGAACTTTAGCTTGAAGGTGTTCACCGGCTTGTGCAGCCAGAAGAGGCACTGGTTGAAGAGGTCGATGACCATCTGGCTCATCGGCACCAGCATCAGAATGGCGAACAGCAGCGTCATCCAGCCTGTCCAGCACCCCATGGCCCAGCGGGCGAAGAGGGCAGCGAGAGCCAGGGTGGCGAGGACCACAATCCATATATAGGCATGGGCGCGGCGGTTCCACGCCTTGGGCGGGAAGAGCTGCCAGCCCACATGCTCGCCACGGGCGTCGGCCTGCTCCACCAGTTCCTTCACCAGCTCATACTCGCTGTTGTCCTCTCTGGCGGCCCTGCGGCTGCGTTTCTTGGTCAGTCGCACTATCTTGGCGCGGTAGTCGTCTTTAGTTTTGTCGTACATTTGGTCGTACATCCCCGCGGCCTCACCCTTGAGCATCCTCTCGCTGAAGCTCACATAGTCCAGCAGCTCCGCTATGGGCAGCTTGGTCATCTTCTTCAGCGAGTTGAAGATGTTCATCATCATCAGGTTCTGCTTCGCAGCCTCGTTCAGCTTCTCCATGTCAGCCGACGACTTGTCGGTTGGCGAATAGTGATAGGCATGGCTGGCAGCCAGCGTACGGCACAAGTCGGCCAAGTCCTCCAAAAGCACGCATTTCACCAGCGGCAGCAGGGCGCACACTTCGGGGTAGGAAAGATAGTCCTTCTGCTTTACCTGCACCTGCGAGAGGTAGCGAAACAGCAGCGTCTTGTCAATCTGGTAATGGCATTTCACCAGAAAGCCTCTCAGCACCTCCGTCAGCTGCTGCACACGTCGTGCGTCCAGCTCACGGAACGACTTGCTGCGCAAGTCCACCTTAAGCACCTTCTCCTGCTCGCTAATCATATAATAATTGTCCAGCACCCATTCGTTGGTGCTGCCCACCAGCCGTTGCGACTTGGTTTCTTCCACCAGTAGCAGGTAGTATTGCGTAATCTCTTTAACGCTCTCTTTGAAAATCTTATACGTGCTTTTCATACGAGGAAAGTATTAGTAAACGAATTTACAAAGATACGTATTTTTTTTTAATAAAACAAAAAAAAGTGCATTTCGCCAAAATCGGCCGTGGACATTCCCCTCGGCACCGGGGGCGGTAACGCTGCCACAGAACCCTTTCTTTTTTTTGTTGTTTGTAATTGGTTTTGTTTTTATTTGCTTTTCGTTCAGATAGGGAAAAGTAGATGCCAACGAAGGTACATTGTTTTGAAAAACAAATATTTGTAATAACCATTAGGCGGGGGCTTCCCACCCCCCGGCTGGATGCGGGCGTGTGCATGGGGGAGGCACTGGCCGACACGACGGCACAGGGGTACCCCGGCACATCCGCACCGTTTTTTCATTTATTTCATTTTTTTTCGTATCTTTGCAGCGTCTTTTATGTAAAGTTAGATATGGAAAATTATATAGTATCAGCCCGTAAGTACCGACCGACGACATTTGCCAGTGTGGTGGGTCAACAGCATGTTACCGCCACTTTGCAGAATGCCATCCGCACCGGCCAGCTGGCCCAGGCTTTCCTCTTCTGTGGTCCCCGCGGAGTGGGCAAGACCACCTGCGCCCGTATCTTGGCTAAGACTATCAACTGCACCAACCTCACGCCCGACACGGAACCTTGCAATGAGTGCGAAAGCTGCAGGAGCTTTGCTGAGGGGGGCTCGATGAATATCTTTGAGCTGGATGCGGCATCGAACAACAGCGTCGACGGCATCCGCGAACTGGTGAAGCAGGTGTACATCCCTCCCCAGTCGGGTCGCTACAAGGTGTATATCATCGATGAGGTCCACATGCTCTCCAACGCTTCGTTCAACGCTTTCCTGAAGACTTTGGAGGAACCCCCGGCATACGCCAAGTTTATCCTCGCCACCACCGAGAAACACAAGATTATACCCACCATCCTTTCTCGCTGTCAGGTGTTCGACTTCAAGCGCATCAAGAGTGAAGATATAGTGGCACATCTGCGGATGATAGCCCAGCAGGAGGGCATACACTATGAGGATGAGGCCCTCCACATTATCGCTCGCAAGGCCGAGGGGGGCTTGCGCGATGCCCTTTCGACTTTCGACCAGCTGGTCAGTTTCACCCAGGGCAACCTCACGCGCCAGTTGTGCAACGAGAATCTGAACCTGCTGGATTCGGACTATTATTTCCGGCTTGTGGACTATGTGCTGAACGGCGACCTGCCGCATTCGCTGCTGCTTTATCAGGAGGTGATTGACAAGGGGTTCGACGGGCAGCATTTTATCACTGGGCTGAGCGAGCACTTGCGCAACCTGTTGGTGTCGCTCGATTCTGCCACGCTGGTGTTGCTGGAGGAGGCCGATGCCACACGCGCACGATTCGGGCAGCAGGCGGCGGTTTGCGGACTGCCCTTGCTGTTGCAGTGGCTGGACATCGCCAGCGACTTCGAATACCGCTACAAGGATGCCGGCAACAAGCGGCTCTTTGTGGAGGTGTGCCTTATGAAGCTGGCCACCCGCCACACCGCCACATAGATTGCAAGACCACCTCAACCCATACCTGCCGCTGCTCCTGCCGCCGCGAAGCCTGCCGAGGGTCTCCGCGCCGAGGCACTGCGTGTACCCGATACGATGGTGCGTGTGGACAAAGAGGTGGAACGAATGGCTGCTGCCCCGTCGCAGCCCACGGCGGTATCAGTGGGCAAGTTGCGCCGAGCCTCCGACGTCTCGCTCAAAGACATGGGTGCCTCTGCCAGCCCTGCCGCCAGCCCCACGCCGCAGCCCGACGGCCCCCCACTCACCGAAGAAGACCTCAAGGCACTCTGGGCCGAGATGCTGAAAGAATTGGCCAAAACCACGCCTCGGCTGGCGGAGCAGCTCGGCGACCGCCCGCTGCATCTTGAAGCAGAAGACTTGTTTGTAGTGGAAGTGAACAGCAGCTATATGGATGCCGAAATCAAACCTCATCTGATTGCCATGCTCACCTTCATGCGTCATAAGGGACGACGCAAGAACCTGAATTGCAAGATAGAGGTAGTATATGAAGAGCATGAGGCCACGGTATATTACGCTCGTGACAAATACGACGTGATGGTGAAGGAAAATCCCGAGTTGGAGCGTTTTAGAGTATTGTTCCCCGACGTGGAACTATAGCAGGTCAGGGTCAGAGTTGAGGGAAGCTGCCGCACATACCCTAAGTAAGTACAAAGAAATGGATGCCGCCTATTAATTGAGAATTAGAGAATAAAACAATATGACATACATTTTTCTGGGATTGCTGATATTTTGTGCGCATCTGTTCAATGCGTGGTTCAGTCGGAGGCGCATACCCGACGTGCTGCTGCTGATGGTAATTGGCATTCTCGTTGGCCCGGTATCGGGATGGGTGAGGCCTGAAGACCTGTCGGAGATAGGCCCCATATTCGCCTCTCTGACGCTCTTGTTCATCCTGTTTGACAGTGGCATAGATATGCATATCGACACCATACGCCAGTACTGGACGGGAGTGGTGCAGGTGACATTGTTTTCGTTCATAGTGTCGATGCTGTCCACCACCTTGCTGGCTCATTTCGTGGTGGGGTTGGAACTACAGTCGTCGATGATGCTGAGTTCGATGGTGGCGGGTACTGCTGCCGCTATCGTCATCCCACTGGTGGGGCAGATGCGTGTGAGCGAGAAGACCCGAGTCACCCTCACTTTGGAGTCTGCCATTTCGGGAGTGCTGTGCATCGTGGTGTCGCTGGCATTTATCGAAGGTTTTAAGATGGGCAACGTCCGTGTGGGTTCGATGCTGGGAAGGGTATTGGCCTCGGTGCTTATGGCCCTCGGCATCGGTGTGGTGGGCGGCATCGTGTGGTCGTCGTTTATGGACAGGATACGCAAGTTGCAGAATTCCATGTTCCTGACACCCGCCTTTGTGTTTGTCCTCTACGGCCTCACTGACGCTTTGGGCTACAGCGGTGCTATCGCTGCGCTGGCATTCGGCCTGGTGCTGGGAAATCCCGAATACTTCGAGCTTTCGTTCCTAAAGAAGTTGCACCTGCGTCCGATGACTCCTTTGGAGGAGGGGGAGAAGAGCTTCTTCAAAGAGTTTGTGTTCATTCTGAAGACTTATTTCTTTGTATATGTGGGTATCTGCATACCTTTTACCAATATGCGAGCATTGCTCTTTGGTGCGATGATAGCCGCTGCCCTCTTTGCGGTGCGCTTCGTGCTGGTGGCGATAGTGGGGAAGAACAATACCAAGGAGGACCGCCTGACGGTGTCGATGATGATACCCAAAGGCCTGGTATCCGCCGTCCTTGCCTCGATGCCTGAGCAGGTGAACCTTGCTGCCGGATATGTTGTTGTCCCTGGTGCCTCGTTGATAAAGCATGTGACCTACGCGGTTATCTTCTTCTCTATCATCTACTGCTCGCTTCTGGTGCTGCTCAGCAGCCATAAGTTGGTGATTCGGGAAGTAAAAAGTGAGGGCTGAGGATTATAATGTGGAGGGCGATGGTCATTTTTATCATTAGTTGTTAATTATTAATTATTGGGATGGACTTTTACAAATTTGATGGGGCAGGCAATGACTTCGTTATAATCGATGCCCGACAGCATGAATTGCAGCTTCTGCCAGAGGTGATTGCACATATCTGCCACCGCCGTAATGGTGTTGGGGCCGACGGCTTGATGACGCTATCCGAGGGTGCGGAAGGGTGTGACTTTGTGATGCGTTATTACAACGCCGATGGGCAGACTGCCGAGATGTGCGGCAACGGTGGTCGCTGCATAAGCCTTTTTGCCTATCTCCTTGGACTGGGTAAAGAGTACGATGGCGTGGTGCGTCTGCGTTTTCTTGCCGACGACGGCCCGCATGAGGCAGAGGTGCTGCAGTGGGATGCAGCGAGGGGAAAAGGAGTGGTGCGGCTTTCGATGCGCGAGGTGCGCGACGAGCAGTGGCAACAGGTACTTCAAGGCGAGCTGATTAATACCGGGGTGCCCCATTATGTGCAGCGGGTGACCGACCTTGACCATTTTGACGTGGTAGGGGAGGGACGTCGGCTACGACACCATCCCGCCATGGGCAAGGAGGGTGCCAATGTCGACTTTGTGGAACTACAGCCCGACGGCACAATGAAAGTGCGCACCTACGAACGTGGGGTGGAGGACGAGACATGGGCTTGCGGCACAGGTGTCACTGCCGTAGCCTTGGTCACAGGCATCGACACCATCCATGCCCGCGGAGGAGACTTCCAAGTCACCTTCAACTATTCCGACCACGGTTTCCACGACATTTACCTCATCGGCCCGGTGTCGCTCAACTTCACGGGCAATATCTCTTTATGAGGACTTTTATAAATCACCTCGGAGAAGTGAGACCTTTAATAACACCGTACAAGCGAAGCACAGTGCAGTGACAAGAAATGCTCTCAGCCAGCGTCTCGTAGTGAAGCAAATCCAGTGGATTTGCGATAGTGGCGCAAAGCGAAACGGAGAAACACAACGACAATGAAAACGAATTAATAGAACCCACCTTATAACATTTTACCGACAACACTATGACCTTCGAACAAGCACAGACGCGGGTGGCCGAGCTGACGGAACTGATTGACCACTACAACTATGAGTATTACATGAACGACCGCTCCCTAGTGAGCGACTTCGAGTTTGATGCCCTCTTACGAGAACTCATCGACTTGGAGCATGCCTACCCCCAACTGGCATTGCCCACCTCGCCAACCCGTCGCGTGGGGGGTGAGGTGAACAAGACTTTCCAGCAGGTGGCACATCGGTTTCCCATGCTTTCGTTGGGCAACACATACAGCATTGAAGAGATTGAAGACTTCGAATCTCGTACACGTAAACTCCTTGACGGCCATCCATTCACCTATACCTGCGAATTGAAATACGATGGGGTTGCCATCGGGCTTACCTATCGTCATGGCAAGCTGCAGCAGGCTGTTACGCGCGGCAACGGCACAGTGGGCGACGACATCACCGCCAATGCCCGCACGATACCCACCATACCCCTCCAGCTGCGTGGCGAGTACCCCGACGACTTTGAGGCAAGAGGCGAGGTAGTATACCCCTTCGAGGCTTTCGATGCGATGAACCGCCAGCGAGAAGCCGACGGCGACGAACCGTTTGCCAATCCACGCAATGCCGCCAGCGGCTCGCTCAAGTTGCAGGACTCGGCCGAATGTGCCAAACGCAAGCTGCTTTTCTGCATGTATTTCATGATGCTGCCCGAAAGCGTGGAACAGACGTCACCAGCCTTGTTCTCCACCCATTATGGTAGGCTGGAAGCCGCCCGCCAGATGGGTTTTAAGGTCCAGCCTTTCATCAAAGAATGCAAGGACATCAACGACATCAAGTTCTTCATCGATTTCTGGGATAAGGAACGATGGAACCTGCCCTATGGTATCGATGGCGTTGTCATCAAGGTGAACCAGACCGACCTTTGGAACGTCTTGGGGACCACGGCCAAGTCGCCCCGATGGGCCATAGCGTATAAGTTCAAGGCCGAGCGGGTGAGTACCCCCTTGGAGAGCGTCAGCTACCAGGTGGGGCGGACGGGCGTGGTAACCCCGGTGGCCAATATGCAGCCTGTGTGGCTGGGCGGCACCACTGTGCGCCGTGCCACACTCAACAATGCCGACTTTATGGCAAAGCTGGACATCCACGAAGGCGACAGCCTCCTGGTGGAAAAGGGAGGTGAAATTATCCCCAAGATTGTGGGCGTGGATATGGAGAAACGAATACCCGACGCTTCGCCCGTTGCATACACCACCGTCTGCCCCGTTTGTGGTACACCTTTGGTGCGGGCCGAAGGCGAGGCGGGGTACTATTGCCCCAATCAGGACGGATGCCTCCCCCAGCTGCTTGGGCATCTGGAGCATTTCGTCAGCCGTAAGGCAATGGACATAGACAGCCTTGGGAGCGAGCGGTTGCGAATGCTTTATGAGGCTGGACTGGTGCGCAATGTGGCAGACCTGTACGACCTACGCCGTGACCAGCTGATAGGGTTGGGGACACAGCCTCTGACACCCGACCCCGAAAGCCTCTTTCCTATGGACTCTTCCAACGAAGCCACTCCGACCTCATCTGCAACCATTCAAGAGAAAGGGGCGGACAACATCCTGCGTGCCATCGAGGCTTCCAAACAAGTGCCCTTTGAGCGAGTGCTATATGCCTTGGGTATCCGTTATGTGGGGGAAGTGGGGGCGAAAAAGCTGGCGCGCTATTTTTCCAACATCGATGCGCTGATGTCTGCCAACGTCATGGAGCTATCCATGGTTGAAGATGTGGGGGAGGTGACTGCTGTGGCTGTGTTCGACTACTTCGCCAACCCTCAGCACCGTGAGGTGGTGGAGCGGCTCAGGCGGGCTGGACTCCAGATGCAGATGGTCGACAACCGCTTGAGCAATAAGCTGGAAGGGAAAACCATCGTGGTGAGCGGGGTGTTCGAGCATTTTTCACGCGAAGAAATCAAGAACTCGATTGAGCAGCACGGTGGCAAGGCTAGCGGCAGCATCAGCAGCAAGACCTCCTTTTTGCTGGCAGGAGCCAAAATGGGACCTGAGAAGTTGAAGAAGGCGGAGAAGTTAGGAGTACCCATACTTACCGAAGCCGAGTATCTTGAAATAATTGAGAATTGAGAATTTGCTGATGCCTTTTGAACTGAGAGTTTGCTGTGAGGATTGAGAATTTGCTGGCGCATCAATGATTAACTAATGGCTCTTATGCAATATATGGCTGATTCTTTAACAGCCTCGAAGAGGCTGACTCTCAATAACCCCACACAAGGTACGCAGCGTGGGGAAGGTAAAATGCCTACTACTCAGCGTCTCGGAGAGACGCGCTCTCAACTCAATATGGAAAAAATCAGTCATACGTTACACTAGAGCGTAACGAATTAACACATTAACGAATTAACGAATTCTTTGACATTTTTCCTTCAAGTATGAAAAAAAATTCGTATCTTTGCAAAAATTAATCTGTATTTATTTTTATAGTTATGATGCGTAAAATATTATTTCTTATGATGATGGGTCTGGCACTGGGTGCTGTGGCTCAGACTTCCGCCCCGCTGGGCATACTGGTATCGGAACGTCAAGGGACAGTGGACTGGCCGACGGTTCACGAGCAGAACGATTTGGAGTTTGTCTATATTATGGCCACGCAGGGTGCCAGCACCGCTGATGCGCGCTGCCTGACCAACATGACGCAGGCCCGCAAGGCAGGCTTCGCCATCGGTTGTGTCCACCGCTACGACCGGCATTTCTCCGCCCAGGGACAGTTCGACAACTTTAAATCGGCGGTGCAAGGATGCCCCATGCAGTTGGCACCTGTCGTGTGGGTGGTGCCAGACTCACCCTACGACATCAATATCAAACGGCTCGACCTGTTGCTCGGCCTGATGGAGGAGGAGTACGGAGTGAAGCCTGTCATCATGGTCACGCAGGAGGCCTACCTCAAGTATTTCAGCCTCGAACGCTATGCCTCCTATCATGTGCTGATAGTGAGCAACGGCCTGAAGTTCCCCGCCACCCGTTACACCATCTGGCAGTATACCGACCGTGAGCAGGTTGCTGGCATCATGGAGTATGTCCCCGGCTTGAAACTCCACCCCACCTACGAACAGAGAAAGATTAGATTAAAAGGTGAAAACTAAACCAACATATTAACGAACTAGCGAATTAGCACATTAACGCATTAAGAGGACTTCTATAAATCACCCCGATTAATAACACCGTACAAGCCGCAAGGCGCAGTGCAGTGATAGTCAAAACCTAACAAAAGTGCGTCTCGTAGTGAAGCAAATCCAGTGGATTTGCGATAGTGGCGCAAAGCGAAACGGAGAAACACAACGACAATGAAAACGAATTAATAGAACCCACCATCATGCGACAAGTCCTATTCATACTCCTTGCTTTTGTTGCCACGACTGCTGCTGCGCAGGTGCAGTTGAGTTTTGATGTGGGGGGCAGCTACAAGGCTTACCGTTACACTGAGGGCGGCCTTGCGGCTATGGACGGCACACTGCCAGCTGGTGGAGAAGGCCATCTGACTATCCGTGCGGGGTATGCTTGGGGGCGCGTCGTGGGTGCGGGTCTGCTGCTGGGCGGAGGCTACAGCAGCTACACCTTTACTGACGGCTTGTACAACCCCAACAATGGCAAGTGGGAAGAGTCGGCCACGACCATTCGCAACGGTCTGACGCTTTCTGGCGGTATTTACCTCCGGCTCGCCATTCTGCACAAAGGACCGTGGTCGGTGTATGCCGAGCTGTCTGCCCTCTATGACCGGCTCGACGGCATGGAGTCGCGGAGCGAGCAGCGTGTGTCGGGTCTGTATCCGCTGGCGCTGAGCCGCAACAGGTTGGAGCAAAATATCACAGCCCGTATTTCCCCATTATTGTGCTACTCTTTCAGCCCCCATTGGTCTGCCGACTTGAGGCTCGACTGGGTGGCACTGACTCTTCTACACACTCGTGCCACTACCTACCCGTGGCTTCAGGAGGGTGATGTCAGCTCTGACGCAGCCTCTGAAACCCAAACCACCCAGGTGGGAATGGGTGCTCACCTGCTGCCCAACAGCGGTATTGCTCTCGGTTTTAGTTATTTGTTTTAATTTGATTAGGGGTTAGGGCTGAGTGAGAACTGACGCACCAGGAAAGCTCTAACCCCTAGCCTCTAACATCCAACCCTTAACCCCATCACTATGAGAAATAAAGATTTACCACTACGCATTTTGTTTTTTGCCGGACTGTTGTTTCCTGTTCTGCTGTATGGGCATACGCTCTCGGACTATGGTTACTCCACGGGGGTGGACAATGGGAAATGGATTACGCTGTCGGCCACAGCCACGCAGATACTGGATCCTGAGAGCGGCGACTATGGGGCTTCCTCCGTCACGAACCTGGGTTTCACCTTCCCATTTGGCGAAGAGAGTTTCACGCAGTTCTCGGTGAACACCGACGGCAACCTCAAACTGGGCAGCGTCGTGACCGGCACGAATGACTATTCGAATCCTTTAGGAGCAACTAATTCAGCGGCAAATGCTCCGAAGATTAACTTCTTCGGGTGCGACGGATATGCCACCTCAAACCACTATGTGAGGTATCAGTATACGGTGGATGCCAATAACGACTCGGTGGGTGTGGTGGAATTCTGCATGGGTACATATACCTCCTCCACACGCAACGAACTTTACAAATGGCAGGTGCACCTTTATAGCAGTGGCAAGATTGTGGTGGTTTATGGACCTTCGCCCACTACAGGGCCTGGCACGTCGTGGCAGAGAGGCATGTGTGTAGATCCGTCCGACGGCTTTGTGATTGACGGGGACAATCTGCAGGTGCTGTTCCCGACGGGCTACAACACATATATGAATTCGGGCGACTGGCCTGCCAGCGGCCGCTACTACCAATTTATACGCCCAGTATATACATGCTTCAAGCCGTTGGCGGTGCAGGTGACGAATATAGGCATGAACTCTTTTAATGTGGGGTGGACAGACACTTCGTCGGCCACGCAGTGGCATCTGTTGGTGTTGGCGGAGGGTGTGCCGGTGACAGACCGTGTGGTAACGTCACAGCCAGTAACGGTGACGGGGCTGGTGCCGTCGACCAACTATCAGGTGAAGGTGGCTGCGGTGTGCGGGGTGGGCGACACCAGCGCTTATCGCTCCAGAATTCTGACCACGCCGTGTGCGGCCATGACGACGATACCCTATCACTACGGTTTTGAGGATGCCCCTAGCAGCTACAGCACGTCGACTACCTTTGTGGACTGCTGGATGCGGTTGAACAACGGGGTGTCTTATTACGGCTACCCGTACGTCTCAAACTACACCTCCTATAACCACACCCCTTCAGGCAGCAAGGGCCTTTACTGGTACAACTATTCCACATCAAGTCCGGCGTATGGCGAATACCAGTGCGTGGTGCTTCCTGGGGTGGACACATCGCTCTACCCTCTGAATACGCTGTTGCTGCGCTTTTGGGTTTACTCTAGCAGCACCTCGCATCCGCCTGTGTTCCAGGTGGGAGTGATGACAGATCCCAACGACATTACATCGTTCATGGTGGTTCGTACGGTGAACCTTACCACCACTTACGAATGGACAGAACTGGAGGTTGATTTGTCTGACTACACGGGCGACGGCATCTATCTGGCTGTGAAGGCCGTGCGGGCAAGCGGCACATGGACGGCATACGTGGATGACTTCTCGATTGTCTTCAGGCCGCAGTGCCCTCAGGTGGTGTCGCTAGAGGTAGACCATGTGGCCCCTACCTCGGCAATGGCCACATGGGATGTGCGCTATGCTTCAGACCACTTGGTGAACTATACTGTAGAGGTGGAAGAGCAGGGGGTTGGGCTGGTGCAGACATTCACCACCACCGACGCATACGCGATGTTGACAGCCCTTTCGCCCATCACAAACTATCTGGTGCGGGTGCGAGCCAATTGTACAGGCGTGAGTACCGACTGGGACAGCACAACCTTTGTCACCATTTGTTCTAACGATAATGGGCCGCATATCACAGGCAACGGCTCGGTGACAACAACTTACCGTATGCCTATCAACAATTACTATAATTACAGCTATACGCAGCAGTTAGTGCTGGCCAGCGAGATGTCGGGGCCGGCAACCCTGCTGGGCATACGTTTCAATTATGCCTCATCCAACGGGGTGAACAACAAGAACAACTGCACCATCTATGTGGCACACACCTCGTTGTCCTCTCTTTCGACCAGCAGCTATGTCGCACCCTCTACGATGACCATGGTGTATACGGGCCCGTTGAATGTGGTGACGGGGTGGAACGAGTTTCTGTTCACCACCCCCTTTGCCTATAATGGCACGAGCAACCTGGTGGTAGCCATCGATGACAATTCGGGGAGCTATCCGGGCAGCTCTTACACTTATTCGGCCTATAATACCTACTCTCCGATGTCGCTGCTGTTCTACAGCGACAGCGATAACCCCGACCCTGCTTCGCTGAGCTCTTATGGCGGCTCTACTCAATTGTTAACATACCGTGCGGACATGGAGTTTGTGTTGCCTTGTGACACCACCGTCCATTGTTTCGCACCGAACCTGATGCTGCAATCATCTGAGAACGACTGGGCCCGCATTGTATGGGCTCCCGGCAGTGGCGAGACATCGTGGGATGTCGACTACCGCACCTCGGGTGGCAGCTGGGTGAATGTGGCGACAGGCATCACGGTGCCCTACTACACATTCACCGGGTTGGCTACGGGCACGGAATATGACTTCCGTGTGTCATCGGTCTGCGAGGGTGCAACCTATTCCGCCATGGTGTCACACAGGACGCGTTGCAGTTACAGCACGTTCAGCTATGACAACCTGCATGCGCCCTATGTCCACTGCTATTACGGCACCTACTCGACTCCCGACATCTCTGAGGGTGTGGTGGACTATGGCTACATCAGCGAGTCGTCGCGCCATACGGTTCATTACGACACCACGGAGACCGACTTGCGCACAAGGGGGCTGCACACTGTGCCCGAAGGCTATTGCTCCTCGGTGAGGCTGGGCAACTGGAGCACGGGTTCGCAGGCGGAGCGGATAGTGTATACCTACGCCGTCGACACCAACGACTCAGACCTGCTGCTGCTCAAGTATGCCGCCGTGCTGGAAGACCCGAACCACAATGCCACCGAGCAGCCGCGCTTCACCTTCCGCATCACCGACCAGATGGGCAACACCATCAGCCCCTGCTACGCTGCCGACTTTATAGCCAACGCCAACCTAGGGTGGAACTCGGGCTATTCACAGGTGCTATGGAAGGACTGGACGACGGTGGGGGTGGACCTCACGTCGATGCATGGGCAGACCATCCAGATAGAGCTGACCTCGTATGACTGCAACCAAGGAGGACACTACGGCTATGCCTATTTCGTGCTCGACCTTAGCCATAAGGCCTTGCGGTCGAACAGCTGCAGCGGGGTTGAGAACACCTTCTACGCGCCCGCGGGATTCAACTACTCGTGGTATGAGGAAGGGCATGAGGGCACGGTGCTTTCCACCGTCGACTCGCTGAGCGTGAGCCATGAGGGGGTGTACCACTGCCAGCTGTCCTTCGTCGGCGCACCGCTGGACGAGGAACACAGCAACTGCTACTTCACCATGTCGGCTGTGTCAGGTGTGCGCTACCCCTATGCCCGATTCAGCGTCGTGCAACTCGACACTTCGGCCTGTTCGCAGACCTGGATGCGTATGCTTAACAGCAGCATCATCACCAGCGACTCGCTCCACACCGACTCGATAGGCAACGGCTGCGAGAGCTACCTGTGGAGCTTCGACGACGGCACCACCTCGACCGAGCCCAACCCGCGGCACGGCTTCACCCCAGGTCAGCACAGTGTGACCCTTTACGCCATGTTGGCCGACGGTGCCTGTGGCGACAGTGCCACTCAGACCTTCCTGGTGCTTTCGCCCTGCATGGAATACGACACAGTGGCAGCCACCATCTGCGAGGGCGACACCCTGTGGATGTTCGACACCGCGCTGGTGGAGGAAGGCACCCATGTGCTGCAGAACACTTTCGCCAACGACAGCATACTCATCCGCACGGTGTATCTGACCGTGAATCCGCGCACCTACGACACTGTGGCGGCGGCGGCATGCGTCAGCTATGCTTGGGCGTTGGACAATCAGACCTATACGGCCACAGGCCTTTACAACGACACGATAATGAACCATGAGGGTTGCGACAGTGTGGTGACGCTGAACCTCCGCATCTCGCCCAACTACGAGGTGGAGCTGTACGACACCCTCTGCGAAGGGGCCACGCTCGTCTTCGGCGGTCATCAGTTCGCGACCACAGGACGCTATACCGACTCGCTGCTGACGCTCACTGCGCCCCATTGCGACAGCGTCGTCTACCTCAACCTCACGGTCCATGCCAACACGTTGGGCGACACCTTCGCCCAAGCATGCGAGAGTTTCGTCTGGCACAACCGCCACTATGCGGCATCGGTGCTCGACACGCTCTACGGCTTCATGCCCAACGCCGTGGGATGCGACAGCTCGTTGGTGCTGCACCTGTCCGTCAACAATGTCTCAGTGACCCAAGTGTGGGATACCTGCACCCAGAACCAGCTGCCGCGCACTTTCCGCGGACATACGCTCTACGGCCCCACGACCTCGTTGTCCGACACCATATCGAATGCCACCGGCTGCGACTCCATCATCATCTACCACCTGTGGGTGCTGTACAACAGCCAGGCGACAATGGACAGCACGGTGTGCGAGACCCAGTTGCCGCTGGTGTGGTACCACCGCACCTTCACCGCCGCAGGCACACAGGCCGACACCCTGGCGAACAGCGTGGGGGCCGACAGCATCCTGCAGCTTACGCTCCACGTGGTGCCGACCGACAGCATCGACATCTACCGCTCAATATGCGACAACCAGTCCTTCGTCTTCGAAGGCACCACCTACACCGCTGCCGGCACTTATCCCCACCAGTTCCTCTCGTCGCAAGGCTGCGACAGCGTGCGCACGCTCCACCTCACCCTGCTGCTGACCACTCAGGGCGACACAATGGCCACAGAGTGCGACCAGTTCCTGTGGCACGGCACCACCTATACGACTGACGACACGGTCACCGTACCCGCCTACACCACCAACCTGGCGGGGTGCGATTCGGCGGTGACGCTCTACCTGAGGATCCTCCCCTCGTATCATATCAGCGTTTACGACACCATCTGCAGCAACACCTCCTACCTCTTCGAGGGAGCCTACTACAGTGCGGCGGGCAGCTACAATGTGCCGCTGCATACCGCCACACTGCCGCAGTGCGACAGCATACGCACGCTCTATCTGGCCGTACGCGACACTTCGGTGGGCGACACCTTCGCCACCGCTTGCGACCAATATTGGTGGTATGGCCGCAGCTACACGCTCACCACCCTCGACCAGCTGGCAGGCCATTACACCAACGCCGTGGGGTGCGACAGCGCGGTGAACCTCCATCTGACCGTCAACCACTCCTCGCAGACGCAGGTCTTCGACACCTGTGTGGAGAATGTGCTGCCCCGTTACTTCAACGGCATCACCATCGGGGGCGACACCACGGGCGTGCAGGTGGTCCTTGCTGACGGCAACGGCTGCGACAGCACGGTCACCTACCAGCTGCATGTATGGCACAATGATGCGGAGACCGTCGACAGCACCATCTGCGACGATGCCCTTGCCTCGTTTGTGTGGCACGGCACCCGCCCGTCGTTGCAGCCCCTGCCGGACACCCTGGCCGACAAGGCAGTGATGCACGACACCATCGTGGCATTGCTGTCCACCACCCATGGGGCCGACAGCACGGTCACCCTGCTGCTCCATGTGCACCCAACCTATAGGATGACCGTATACGATACCATCTGCAACAACGACACGGTCCTCTTCGGCGGTGCTGCCTTCACTACTGCCGGACAATATAACCACACCTTCGCCACCCTCATGGGCTGCGACAGTGTGGTGACCCTGCACCTGACGGTCAACCCCACCTATGCCTTCCACTTCTACGACACGGTCTATTATGGCGACACCGTGAGCTTCGAAGGCAACGATTACAATATGCCGGGTCATTATCAGGTGCATTACGCCACGACAGACGGCTGCGACTCGGTCTTCTACTTGCACCTCACAGGCCGCAATGTGCATCAGGTGGAGCTGACCGACAGCATCTGCGCAGGCGACACGCTCTATTTCGTCGGGCGTGCGCTGACCGAAGAAGGGGTGTATGTGGATACGGTTTTCACCGGCGACTTCGTGGCGGGCGACACCATCGTGACGCTGAACCTCGTGGTACTGCCGCGACCAACGGCCAGCGTGGAGGAACGCTTCTTCTGCGAGACACCAGCCCACTACCAGCTGCAAGGCCACAGCAATGCGCCTTATCTGGAGTGGCTCGGCCCCGCTATCGCCGAAGGTCATGAGCACGACAGCATCATCTCGCTCCCCAATGCCAAAGACACCATACACTACATACTATATGTCGACTACCGACCCGAGCCGCTCTGCCCGGAGACGGTGGATGTGACACTCGCACCTATCGAGGAACTCAACGCCCTCATCGACCTGCGCCCCTCTTCGCTCACGGTTGACCAGCGGCACCTCACGGCCAGTCATGCTGGCGGCGGACATGTAGACCGCCAGCTGTGGTATGTCTTCTATAACGACGAGTCGCCGTTCACCGACACCGCCCGCCGGCTGAATCTGGACGTGCCCATGTATGTGGACAGCATGATGATAGTGCTCAATATCGAGAACGACATGTGTGCCGCCACCGACACGGTGCATGTGGACGTGCTGCGAGCCGAAATACTCTTCCCCAATGTCTTCACGCCGTCGTTGGAGAGCAACATGTACTTTAAGGCCTATTCCACCGCCGTCAGCGATTTCGAGCTGTGGATATATGACCGTCGAGGCGATTTGGTGTTCCACACCACCGACATTGACGAGGGCTGGGACGGCACCAGCGACGGGCGTCCGCTGCCACAGGCGACGTATGTCTACAAGTGCCACTACCGCGACCAAATCACCCCCAACGGGTGGCAGAGCAAGACCGGCACGGTCACCCTGTTGAGATAGGGGAGACGATAATAAATGGAGGGGGCTGCCAAAGGCAGCCC
>JAFRXG010000003.1:0-12386 GCA_017441565.1 Bacteroidales bacterium
AATAACCAAGCCCAGAGGGTATCTGTCCGCCACAACACCAATGGAGGAGGCGGGAAGTGTACGCCTGCTGCCCAACCCGGCAAAGAGGTGGGTGACAGTGGAGGCGGACCAGGCCATAAGAGATGTGGAACTGACAGACATAGCAGGGCGTGTGGTACTTTCGGTGCAATCTGATGGAGTGGCCAAATCGGTGAAATTGGATGTGGGCCGACTGACCAATGGCTGCTACATGGTGAGGGTGAAGACGGAGCGGGAAGCGTCGACACAGAAGCTCGTGATTGAAAATTGAACCCGAAAAGACATTACTCAATTTGTTGATTTGTATTAAGCCATTTAACTCATCTTCCCTACATGAAAAAGTGGATTTATTCAATAGTGCTTCTGCACCTTTTCTGTTCCACTACCCTAGCACAGGACAATAATGGCATCTTAAAAAAAACGGACATAAGCCAATACTGCCATTTGGACACGTTACTTTCATTCAAGAACGAAACTGGTGGAACCGCCAAACACCCAGTCATGGCAAGTTTTGACAATAGATATGTCTTCACCTGTTATGACGCACGTTTAGGTTGCGACACAATCGTAATATACCATATTCATACCGATACCTACAATGTGGACACAATACGGATATACGAACAGGGCATCAGCCATTACCTACAAAAGAACCTTAGCAATCAATTCAAGGCTGTCGCCATTTGGGACAGCCTCATTGTCCTTTGCACATACCGACGAGCCTTAGTGTATTGCCTTGAGGAGGACGGCTCCTACCAAAAAAGGAATAGTCTAAAAATCCCCTTTAACTTCGAAAAGGCTCAGATGGTTGACAAACATACCATCCTATTCGTAGACGCTTACCATAGCCGACGAAAGCACCGCACCTCCATGTACCTTTACAATATAGAAAAGGGGAAGGTCATGGGTGCAATACATCCCTATTTGAATTCCACCCTCAACACTTATTTCAGCAATATGGCATCTGCCGATTACCGCAATGGAAAAATCATATGGACACATAACAATGAATATTCTTTTGTCGAATATAATCTTGCCCTACAGCAGACCGACAGCACACACTACGACGAATACCATTGGCATCCGCTGCCATACCACATAATACACAAGGCCTCAAAATATAAATGGACCCAGGCAGTAGACATCATGAACACCGTCCAAGACAAAAATGTGAAATCAGACATGATTATGTGGGTCTTATTATTGGACGATGAACAACTAATGATTATACGGAAGCCTCACGACTCAAATCTTAAGGCTATCGACCTCTGGTCAAAAAAAACTGGAAAATGGCGGCCCTCCATATGCAACATAACGGACGCGGGATACTGGCTGAACCCACACGACACTGTGAGAAATCATATCCAACTCGGCTTTTCTGCCGGAGACTATGTGTCTGCATGTGGGGGTAAAATAGTCACCCTTACCACAATGGGCTGCATGGATTCTTTTGACAACCTCACTGGAAAAGAATATACCATTAAACGAGACGACTATCTCTTGGATAACAACTATTTCCTACAGTTGCGCATCTACACTTATGATTTTGGCGACATGACAAAATGAGGAGCATACCACTTTTTCTATTCTTCTTCATCACCGTGGCACACCTGGCCGTACACCCACAAGTAAGGCCCTTTGCAACCACCATTCGGGGCGAATGCCTTGACCGTCCCGACAGCATAGAAGTGATGATGATTCTATACAACTCCGCCCACTGCCATCAATGCATGCAGTCTTTGTCAGACTATGCGGTGCGCTGGTCGCAAAAGAAGGCTGGCAGGTCAGTTATAGTACTTATTCCTGGCTTACAAGTAACCCTGTTAAGAAACGAGGCAAGCACTGTACCGGTCTTTTTCCCAAAAAACAGCTGCCCGCCCATCGTATACGACCGAATCCCTAACGTCCCAGACCAATATACAGCCATCTATCAGATAACGCATTTCCCCGCTGTGATTATGTGGTATTCCGACGGCCGTAAGGAATACTTTTCTTACGAACAAATGTTCCGCTCCAAAAAACCACGATTTCCCAAATAGTACCTGGCCTTACGCGGCAAAGAAGGCTAATGGGCAATCCTCCTCGCCCCGCCGCCTATCACCACGGGGATGACCTTGCACTCGCGCCCGAACTGGGCCTTGTAGCTCTGGGCCACGGTGTCCACAAAGGTGTCGTAGCGGTCGTCGGCCACCAGGTTGATGGTGCAGCCGCCGAAGCCTCCGCCCATGATGCGGCTGCCGGCGACACCACAGTGGCGCGCCTCGTCGACGAGGAAGTCTAGCTCCTCGCAGCTCACCTCGTAGTCGCGGCTCAGCCCCTCATGGGTCAGGTACATCTGCCGCCCGACGGCCTCATAGTCGTCGCACTGCAGGGCCTCGCTGACGGCCATCACACGGTCGTATTCACCCAAGACGTACTTGGCGCGCATATAGTCCTCCTCGCTAATGCTTTGCTTCACGGCCTCCAGCTGCTCCCACGAGCAGTCGCGCAGGGTCTCCACACCCACTTTACGCGCCACCCGCTCGCAGCTGTTGCGACGGTCGTTATAGGGTGACCCTACCAGCTCGTGCTTCACACAGCTGTTCACCAGCACCAGGCGGTAGCCCTTGGGATGCCAGGGGAAATACTCGAACTCGCCGCTGCGGCAGTCCAGCCGCACCAGGTGACCCTCCCGACCATGCATAGAGATAAACTGGTCCATGATGCCGCAGTTCATACCTACGTATTTATGCTCAGTGGCCTGTCCGATGCGGGCGAGCGTCATCTTGTCCAGCCCGCCGCCGAACAGCGCATTCAGCGCATTGGCAAAGCAGCACTCCAAGGCGGCCGAGGAACTCATTCCCGCACCCAGCGGCACATCGCCGGCATAAACGGCATCGAACCCCTCCACCGGCACTCCGGCAGCCATCAGCTCACGCACCACACCATAAACGTAGCGGAAATGCACCAACTCGGGACCCTCCTCGTCGGCGATGTCGAACTCGCACAGGCAGTCCAAATCCACGGCATAAGCCCGCACACGACACCCCCCGTTGGGACGAATCATGGCCGTAATGCCCTGACAGACGGCACCCGGGAAGACGAACCCGCCATTATAGTCGGTATGCTCCCCTATGAGGTTGATGCGGCCGGGTGCGGCCCACAGGCTGCCCTCCTCCGAGCCAAAATGCTGAACAAAAAGCTGATGAAGAATAGAAGTGTCCATAATGTACTATTTTTTCAACGTGCAAAGATACGGAAAAAAAATCATTCCGCCCCTTTTTGCCATACTTTTCTTTCGGTTCTTACGTTAACTTATGTATGATGTACAAGAACTTCCTTTTCGACTTCGACGGCACCTTGGCCGACACCAGCCAGGGCATCATCCGCACCGTGCAAGGCACGCTCAGCCGCATGGGCCTCCCCGCCGCCAACCCAGCAGCCATAGTCAAAACCATCGGGCTGCCGCTGCCCGACTGTTTCCGTCTGGCCACCGCAACCCCCGAAGCACGCATACAGGAGGCCACCGACATCTACCGTGAGATATTCCCCGCCCTGGCACTCGAACACATCTCCCTCTTCCCACAAGTGCTTGAAACACTGTCACTGTTGCATAGATGCGGCATCCGCATGGCCATCGTGTCCTCACGCCACCACATGTCGCTCGACCCGCTGGTGAAGCAGCTGGGCATCATCCGACATATCCCCCTCGGACAGGTCTTTGGCGAGGACGAAGCCCTGCGCCCCAAGCCCGCACCCGACCTGGCACTCAAAGTCCTCGACAAGATGCACCTCGACGCAGCCGACACCCTCGTGGTTGGCGACACCATATACGACCTGCAGATGGGCTCCTCCGCCGGATGCCACACCTGCGGCGTCACCTACGGCAACCAATGCCGCGAGCAGCTGCTCACCGCCTCCCCCGACCACCTAATCGACCACTTCGCCCAGCTCGCCGCCCTCTGACCTCCACCCCAGCCTCAACCTTTTGCCTTTATTTCATTTCGACTTTGTTTCTATTTTGCTTCTATTTTTCATTTAGGTACACGAAATAAAATACCATCTAAATCGAAAAAAGATAACAACAAAAGAGAAACCAACGGACGACAGCGCCACGGGTTCGAACATGGCCTGCTGCTTGCAAAGAGCGATAATCACCGTCAGAAGCTTACCTGGGGCGACAACAAGATAACTATGGTGAAGATGGGTCTATTTGTCCTCGGCGAAATGGTACTGCCCCTTGCCGCGGGTGGCTTTGCCAAACTGGACTGCATTCCGGGGGCAATAGTGATAACAGGCCTCGCACTGGGTGCAGTGGCCATGCCAACGGGGCTTCCCGCCTTCGAGGGTGATGTTCTGCAACGGGCACACCTCGGCACACTTGCCGCACGAGATGCAGGCATCGGTGACATAGTAGTCCTTGTCCGACAGCCAACGGTTGAACCCCTTGCCGATAAAGTAGGTCTTCAGGTTGGGCATCCCGCCACGTACTATATCCACAGCTTTCTGCCGCTCGGCGATGGCTTTCGCCAGTTCGGCGACACGCTTTTTGGAGTTCGCGAGCTTCTGCTGGGCAAGCTCAGCAGTGTCTAACTTCATGAACGACATGTTGACATAGGTGTTGGGCATCACCACGCCAAAGACGGCATCGAGCTGCAGCCCCACCGAAGCCAGGGCTTCGCCCATCACTTTGTCCGCCCACCCGGCTCCGTCGCCATAGGTGGAGACCATATAGGTGTATGACGGTGACCCCTGGAGGCGCAGACGCGAGATGAAGTCCAGCACCAGCTGGGGCGGACGCCACGAATAGATGGGGAACACAAAGCCCAGCCGCTCGTCGGCCTGTAAGGCATAATCAAACAGGCCCTCGCACGCTGCCTGAGGGATAAACACCAGTTTCTCGGCCCTCGCAGCCGCGAGGGTCTCAGCCACATAACGGCTGTTGCCGCAACCAGAATAATAGAAAATCATAATATAGAAATAATCACATTACTATTTTAAACCAATAAAATCGCTTAGAGGGTATGCCTTCGCCCTGAAGGTGTTGAGACGTTGTTTAATCTGTGGAATCATGTCGAAAGGAAGGGGCTGGTTGTCGAACTCCATGATGATATAGTATTTTGCATGTTCTGGTGCAAACCCATACTCCTCAAGGGTTTCCTTTGTCCATATTTTAAAACGTCCGGGCGACTTCAATCGGAACAACTGAGGGTTGTCACCATTCGTATGAAGCAAGAGGTATTTCATTCGGTCAAATCCAGAAGATACCAGCAACGAACCCTTGGAATCACCCGCCCGCATATAGCATATTCCATTAGCTATCATTTTCTCCCGCAAGTCTTTGCGGGCATGGTTAACAAGAACCGTTAGCTCATCAGGGTTCTCCTTCATTTTCTTTAAGAACTTCTGAGCAATAGCCGGGTCTTCGATTTCTTGTTTACGACGTTGCCCCAACTCCACAAACTCTATTTCCTGTTCGATGCCCACGAAATTCCTCCCTAATAGGTAGGCGGCAATTCCAGTGGTGCAGCTGCCAGCAAAAGGGTCGAGAATTGTATCGCCCTCGTTCGTGCAAGCAAGGATGATGCGGTAAAGCAGCCGCAGGGGCTTTTGTGTCGGGTGTTTACCACAATGCTTTTCCCATGTTCCCACGGCAGGAATCTTCCAGACATCGGTCATCTGTTTCTCCCCATTCATCTGTTTCATCACCTCGTAATTGAACACATGGGGCACTTTTGCCGATTTACGCGCCCATATAATATATTCGGTGGAGAAGTTGAAGTAACGACAACTGAGGTTTGGCGGGGGGTCGCTCTTCTGCCATGTAATCACATTCAGAATCTTATAGCCAAGTTCAGTCAAACAATTGGCGACGGCAAAGATATTGTGATAGGTTCCGCTAATCCATATACTTCCATTGTCAGTCAGTTTTTCTCTGCACAAAGAGAGCCATTGCCTATTAAACTGATAGATATGTTCAGGCGTTCCTCCCTTATCCCAATCCCCTTTATCTACACACACGGCTTTACCGCTATGGACGCTGATGCCTCCATTACTTAGGAAATAGGGAGGGTCAGCGAAGATGGCATTGAAAGACTTGTCGGGAAACTGCCCGATAAGATTCATGCAGTCGCCATGCACTATTTTAAAATCAGAGGATGGAATCAATTGATGTTTCACAACGTTTTCAATAGTTCTTGGTAAGCACTCCATGACATATTCCTACCCTCTCCGTCAGGATAGTTGACATCTTCTTGCCCCCAAATCCATTTGTATGCTTTTATCAATTCTTCGGGACGCTCTCCTGATTGAAAAGAGAGTGCATTTATTTCATCAATGAAGTCACCGGGCTCTTCGCCATGAAATGTTCGTTCAAGTAAAGCAATAAAGGCTTTCCCTTTTTCGGCATCTTCCTCACACTTCGATTTAACATCCTCCAGTATCTGCTGATGCGATATTTGCCACAAAGTATTATCCTTTGGGTCGAAGATGAACACCAAAATATCTTCCTTTTTTGGATGACCGAATACTCTTTTCCCTCCGGGTTTTGTAATGACGACCTTCCTTCCATCAGCACATTGCTCCACTTCAAAGCCTCGGTACTCTATTTCACGAACCTTTTCTGCGAACTCGGTACGAGGGGCATTTCTGATGTTGAGTTGAGCCAGGTCAATAGTATGTGTATATATATTCTTTGCCATAACTATATTATTCTGTTAATAAAATCACTGATTGTCGTATAGTTATATATGGATGGAATTGTAGCAAACGCCTCTTGTAATTTGTTTCTGGCACTATTCCAACCTATACCATCTGTTATCCAAACAAATTCAAATCCGTCAACAGCATTTATCTTTGGAGCAATATCAGTATAAGAACGGGCTACCTCATTGAGTTTAGAGCCTCCTCCTGAATAGAAATTTACTTCTATCAAATATGTCTTTGTATCGGTTGTGATTACAAAGTCAAATACTTTCTGGTCAGCCCCTAATGCAATAGCAACGTCAGGGAACTCATTCGATGATACTTGTTGTCTATAATTAATTCCGGCATTATTGAATATCCTTGCTACAAGTGATTCTGTTATTTCACCACTCCTATTTTTGCGAGCATTGGTATCCAGTCCTGTCTCCACACCGAATACATAGTCCTCAAGGTCTTTTATCTCTTGATTACGGAAGACATCTGCTAGGCCAGTTCCTTCAAGGAAATCCATTATTCCATCCACGCTTTCAAACAGGGAATGTACTTTGCGGAATTGTCCTGCCTCATCAAAGAACATTTTATTGTCTTTCTTGCGAGTGGCAATAAGAATGTCCATCACATCAAAGACAGCCTTGTCTCGTTTCCACAACGCTTCAACAGCGGTCCTCAAATCCTCTTTGCCTATCAGATAATTGAGCATATTAAGACTGATTGCGATATCGTCAACATTCCTCGCAATCTTCTTGAAGTCACAATAGAAGTCGAGTGTTGCGTTGGTCTCTTTCAATTGAGACATGAAAGTGTCAAAATCTACATTCATAGTCATACAGCTAACATTCGTTTTGTACGAGGATAATTGTGTACTAGTATTTCTTGCAGTTTGCCCCTTTTTGCTGGATTAGCATTTACACTACGCGATGCCCAAACCCTGTCAATAACATACTCCAAATATAAATCTTCAAAGAACCTGTCACGCAACGGAGTATTGAAACAATCAGAGTTGCTTAGCATAAAGGTATACCCTGCTTGCATGATTTGGTCGCAAAACTCTTTCAAACGTGCTTGTGCAAGGTCATTAAAAGCATCCTTTGTATAGTCATTAAAGCTAGAGGTGTTGCTTAGAGGACGATACGGCGGGTCAAAGTAGAACAATGTCGTGCCTTTTGCTTTGGATAGCGTTTGTTGATAGTCACCCGTACAGATTTCAACATTTTGCAGAAGTACACTGTCGGCATAGATAGTATTAGGGTCACATATCATGGGTGTTTCGTATTTTCCAAAGGGGACATTAAAGAGTCCCGATTTGTTTACCCGATACAGTCCATTGAAACAGGTACGATTAAGAAAGAAGAAAAGAGTTGTGTTCCTTATGGAGTCTAGAGCCTTGGTATTATACTCATCCCTCATTCTTAAATAATACTCCTTTCGGGAATCATCGGATTGTAAAGAATGATATTCTTTCTGTATCTGTTTAAGTGATGTAACCAGACTATCGGGAAAATCTCTGACTACCTTGTAACAGGTTGTCAAATCCTCATTAATATCATTGATTACAGCTGACTTTATGTTAGGATGAGTTTGTAGCATATAAAAGAGCATCGCTCCTCCCCCTACAAATGGTTCAATGTAAGTGACATTCTCCCATCTATCAAAGTCAGCGGGAAGCAGTGCTTCCAGTTGTTCGATGAGTTGGCCTTTCCCTCCAACCCATTTGACGAATGGTTTTGCTTTCATGTACATGATTTGTATTTCTTATTTCCTGCCACTAACATATCGTAGGAATCGTTTAGTATACGATACTAGAGACAGAAATATGCAATTCTCCTTACTACAATAGTTTTGCAAAGATACGAAAAAAAAAGCACTTCTGATGTTTTTGTATACTCTATTATTCACAAGTCACACGATTTCAACCGGCCATTAACGCATAGAAGAATGCTTTATTATCTGGTTAATAGTTGTGCATCAGCCCATTAATTAGTTTTCTATAAAGGTTGTTGATAACTCATTTTGCACTATTAGGAAAGTATTGTGTAATTTAGCACTTTCAAAAATAATGCTCCCAATTGAGTAATCACTTGTAATTGTCAAACTTATATAAAAAAGCATTTGGTATGTCTGATATGTTTTTAGATTTTGGTGATGATAATCAGCACCTTAAGCCAAAGAGTTATACCCAGTATGACCCTAAGGATATCATGAAGTCGTCTATTGAGTACTTTGGTGGCGATGAACTTGCGGCCAATGTATGGATGAACAAATATGCCCTACGCGATGAAGACAAAATCTATGAACTGAATCCCGACATGATGCATCATCGTCTGGCATCGGAGTTTGCCCGCATCGAGCAGAACTACCCCAACCCGATGTCGGAGGAGACGATATACGAGTTATTTAAGAATTTCAGATATATCATACCTCAAGGCAGCCCCATGTCGGGCATTGGGAACAACTTCCAGGTGGTGTCGCTCTCCAACTGCTTTGTTATAGGCAACAGTGGGAACAGCGACTCGTATGGAGGCATTATGAAGATAGACCAAGAGCAGGTGCAGCTGATGAAGCGGCGTGGCGGCGTGGGACACGACCTCACCCATATCCGCCCCGCCGGCAGCCCAGTGAAGAACAGCGCCCTCACCTCGACAGGCATCGTGCCCTTCATGGAGCGCTATAGTAACACCACCCGCGAGGTGGCACAAGGCGGCCGTCGCGGAGCCCTGATGCTCAGCATCAGCATCAAGCATCCCAATGCCGAGCAGTTTATCGACGCCAAGCTGGAGCAGGGCAAGATTACGGGGGCCAATGTGTCGGTGAAGATTACGGACGAGTTTATGCAGTGTGTGCGCAATGGCGAGCCGTTCGTGCAGCAGTATCCCGTGGATTCGCCCAACCCCATCGTCCGCCAGGAGATTGACGCCCGCGCCCTGTGGAACAAGATTATCCACAATGCTTGGTCGTCTGCCGAACCGGGAGTGCTGTTTTGGGACACCATACTGCGCGAGAGCGTGCCCGACTGCTATGCCGACTTCGGCTACCGCACCGTTTCCACCAACCCCTGTGGCGAGATTCCGCTATGCCCCTACGACAGCTGCCGCCTGATTGCGGTGAACCTGTACAGCTATGTGAAGAACCCCTTCACCCCGGAAGCCGAGTTTGACTACGACCTGTTCCGCGACCACATCACGAAGGGCCAACGCCTGATGGACGACCTCATCGACCTAGAGTTGGAGAAGGTGAACCGCATACTGGCGAAAATCGAGTCCGACCCCGAAGGCGACGACATCAAGAGCGTAGAGAAGAACCTGTGGCTGAATATCAAGATGAAGTGCCTCGAAGGCCGCCGCACCGGTTTCGGCATTACCGCCGAAGGCGACATGCTGGCCGCCATGGGCTTGCGCTATGGCACAGAGGAGGCCATCAACTTCTCTGTCAATGTTCAGCGCACCCTCGCCTGCACCGCCTACCGCTCCAGCGTCATCATGGCTAAGGAGCGCGGCAGCTTCCCCCTGTACGATGCCAACCGCGAGAAGCTCAACCCGTTCATCCAACGCCTGGCCGAGGCCGACCCCCAGCTGTATACCGACATGCTGCAGTATGGCCGACGCAATATCGCCTTGCTCACCATCGCACCCACCGGCACGGTGAGTATCTGCACCCAGACCACCTCGGGCATCGAACCCGTCTTCCTGGTCAGCTACAAACGTCGCAAAAAAATCAACCCCAACGATAAAGACAGCTCCAAGCATAAAATCGTCAAGGACGAGAGTGGGGACTACTTCGAGGAGTACAACGTCCTCCACCCGAAATTTGTCGACTGGCTGAAGATAAAAGGCTACACCCAGGAGCAAATCAACGGCTTTGATGACAAGGAACTGGAGACCCTCATCGCAGAATCGCCCTACCACCTGGCCACCTCGGCCGACATCAACTGGGTGGACAAAGTGAAGATGCAAGGGGCTATACAAAAGTGGGTGGACCACTCCATCAGCGTCACCGTCAACATCCCCAAGGAAACCACCGAGGAAGTAGTAAGCACAATCTACATGACCGCCTGGGAGTCGGGCTGCAAAGGCTGCACCATCTATCGTGAAGGCTCACGCCACGGCGTGCTCGTCTCCAAGAGCGAAGCCGACAAATGCCAGGATTTGCACTTTATGGAAAACAAGGCCCCCAAACGTCCGAAAAAGCTTGAAGCCGAGGTGGTCCGTTTCAAGAACGACCGCGAGGACTGGATTGCCGTCGTCGGCATGTACGAAGGCCGTCCTTATGAAATCTTCACTGGGCGAGCCGAAAGTTTCATTCTACCCAAATGGGTTGAAAAAGGATGGGTGATCCGCGTCAAGGAAAAAGGCGACGAGCATGCCCGCTACGACTTCCAGTTCCTCGACCAAGACGGCTACCATGTGACCATGGAGGGCCTCTCGCGCATGTTCAAAAAAGAGTATTGGAACTATGCCAAACTCATCAGCGGCATCCTGCGCCACGGAATGCCCATCCCCAACGTGGTGGACCTCATCGGCAAGCTGAACTTCGACGTGGACTCCATCACCACATGGTCCAACGGTGTGGCCCGTGCGCTGAAACGCTATATCAAAGACGGCACCGAGACTGGCGAAACCTGCCCCGACTGCGGGTCGAAGATTATCTACACCAACGGTTGCAAGAGCTGCCCCAACTGCGGCTGGTCGAAATGCAACTAACCCCTCAGAACCCAAACAACATCTGATATCATCCCAAAGGCTCCCCAGACAGGAGCCTTTCTTTTACTCTCCAGACAAAAAAAAGGCCGCTCTCAGGCGGTCTCTTTTTCAAGTGGAGCTGGAGGCTCCACAAAACGCTGCAATAACAATATATATTTCAGCGCCTTCTGCTGTCGGAAATCTTATTGAGTAACAAATGGGAAACAAAATTGTACCTTTTAGGCTTTCCAACAGCTGTTTTTATCTCCTTAATATCGATGCAAAGATACAACATTTTTTCAAAATAGATCACTTTTTATTCATCCCATCAATTTTGGCTGCTGCGGTTCTGATGGCACGAGCTGCCTACACTACCACCAAGGGAAACAGACACCTCCAGCGGTCGGGGTTCTGTCGGCTGATGCGGTTCTGTGTGTTTCTGGTGGCCACACTGCAGCTTCTTGGGAGGACACAAAAAGAGGGTTCAAGTCCATAGTGGACCTTATACCCATGATGTAAATCAGCAATTTACATTTATTATTCCCCAATAATTCCCCATTTTAGCATTTTTTGGGGTGTTTTATACCCTTGCCGGTGGTGCGCGTTCTCTGTTATTCCTGGCCATCATATATTGACTTCTTCCAATGTACCACGTGTTGCCACCAGAAAGTACAGTGAAACGACTGAAAAAAGAGTTTTGTATATTTTACATTATTAGACACGATATCCTCTGTTTGCACAATCTCATTTGCAGCAACCAATTCTGAAAACAGACGAGTAACGAGTGAATAGTGATGAGACGAACGATTAACTTGCTTATTCCGTGGTCTTTACAACTAATATAATAGTAAATAAATCCTGCACAATTACTTAACAGTTATTCACAATTCAATAACGTTGGTGCAGGCCACACTCGCGGTGCTCGGGACTCTCCCACCACCACCTGCCGGCGCGGATATCGTCGATGCGGCGTACCGCACGGGTGCAGGGCTCACAGCCTATGCTGGG
>JAFRXG010000102.1:0-22034 GCA_017441565.1 Bacteroidales bacterium
GTGTTGGGATAGCGTCGTTCCGTCTCGAGGCAGAGTTGCTCCGCCTTCACCCTCTGCCTGTTGAAGTCGAAATTCTCCGCCTGCCTTAGGCACAGCATAGCACGCATATCGTCGGTGGCAAGCAGGGGGCGGTAATAGCGGACAAGGCTGTCGAGGGTGAGGAGTTTGATATTGCTGCTGTAGCACACCTCGTAACGTTGCAGGTCGAGCCACAGCCTCGTATCGGCAGGACTTGAGGCATAGAGCTCCGCCACCCGCCGATGTAGCGAGAGGGGGTAGGGAAATTCAGAATTGAGAGTTGAGAATTGAGAATTGGCTGTCGCGCTCGGATGATTTTGAGAATTGAACATCGGCTTCAGCACATTGTCGCGCACGGCGGGTGTGAGTTTGGCGAGGTCGATGCGGTGTTCCGAGGGCTCGAGCAGTGTCTGCACCAATATGCCTAGCAGGGTAGTGTCTAGAGGTGGAAAGGTGATGCTGTCGTTAGTTGGGTTGCGGAGCAGGCGACGGTAGGGGTGTGTGTCGGCCTTCCGCAGTGCGTCGGCCTGTGCCAACACATTGTCGGCACATACCATCAGCGTGTCCTCCATACGTTGGCGGTGCCATCGGGTGTACTTTATGTTAGGGTTGTCGGAAGGCTTGATGTGGTTCAGACGATAATAATATTTCGAATACAGGCTGTTGTAGGTCTGAAAGAGGAAGGCGTACGCCACGGCGCGGTCCACGCCCTGCAGCCTGCGTGCCAGAAGGCTGTAGCGCATCAGGGCCGAGTCGGCGGCATCTTTGCTATAGGCATAGTCGAGTGCCGTGAGGTAGAAGGCCGCGGTGAGGCGGTCGGCACCATTGCCGTTCTGCTCGGTTTGTTGCCAATATCGTTGTGCGATAGGGTATGCTGTGGCATATTGCGCCTTGCTGATAAGGGTGTCAAGACGGTCCCATTGGTTGTTTTGTGCTGTGGCAGTCAATGCCGTCAGAGCAACGAGGCATAGAAGAAACACTCTTTTTATCACGGTATACTCGTATGGGTTTTTAAAGTGCAAAGTTACATCTTTTTTCTTGAATAATGAGAAAGTCATCGTTGGACAACCAATTTCTTAACACAGCTGCTTGTAGCAGTAGTGATGCGGACGAAGTAAGTGCCCGATGGTAGTTGCAGGTTGAGCATGGACTGTTGGGAGTGGAGTGTGGTTGTCAGGAGTACCCGTCCTGCCATGTCGAAGACCGTCAGTTTGGCGGTGAGTGACGGTGTGCTGATAACGACGGTGCCCGATGTCGGATTGGGGTGGATGGCAAATAGAGAGCCATCTGTGGTGTTCTGGTGGATGCTGAGGCTGTGGGTGTCGGGCTCGAAGTAGGCGGTGAATATAGTGTCAGAAGTAACCACCACTTGCCGCATGGGTAAGGTGTCTCCGTCGTTCCAATGGGTGAAATGGAAGCCTTCGAAGGCGGCGGCGGTAATCGTGACGGTGTCGCCCACGAGATAGGTGCCGCTGCCAGAGGCGGTGCCCATGGTGCTGTCGGCACTGGCAACAGTAAGGCTGTAGTAGACTAGGTTGCTTTCGAAGTAGGCGGTGAAGAGGGTGTCGGCGGTTACCACAATTTGCCGCACGGCATGTGTGTCGCCATCGTTCCAATGGGAGAAATGGAAGCCTTCGAAGGCTATGGCGGCCAAGGTGGCGGTGTCGCCCTCGAGATAGGTGCCGCTGCCAGAGACGATGCCCATGGTGCCCATAGCACTTATGGCATTGACCGAATAGTAGGCAACGACCTGCACAATGGCGGTAGCAGTGTCGGCTCCGAAGGGGTTGGTGGCTATGGCGGTGATGGTATCTACGCCGCTGGCTGTATAGGTAGTTGCAAGGTGGGCGTTGGAGGTTGAGAGATGGGCCATGCCATGCGCGGCCAGGGTGGAGTGCCAGCTGTAGGTGAGGCCTGTGGTGTCGCCGGTGAGCCGACGGGTGGTAAAGAGGGCAGGGGTGCCTACGATGGCGGTGTCGGGAGCCGTCATGGCGATAGTGGGCGGCAAGCCCTCCTGTGAGGCAGGGAACACGTCGATGTCGTCAACCAGTATGCTGTACCATAGGTATGTGTTGTGCCACCGTAAGGCAATGTGGGTGGCGCTGTCGGGCACATTGGCAAAGTTTACCGTGTCGCGTCGGCCGCTGCCATCCACAGCGGGCAGTTCTTGGATAGGCACAAAGAGAGTGTCGGCCATATAGCCCACGGTGAGGGTGCCGTGGAGGACATGCTCGTGCGTATGGGTCAATGCGAGGGAGAGGCTGTAGAGGCTGTCGGCAAAGCGGGGCAGCACCAGATACGCCACAGTGTCCCATCCTTGTTGCGAGCCTGCCATCATAAGTGCCGCCTGGCTCGGGTATAACCCGAAGGGGTTGGACTGTGGTGTGAGCACATGTGGTGCATAGTTGTCGCTCGCGTTCCACATATAGCTCCAGCAGTTAGGCAATAGGCTTGGCCGGTTGAACGCTGAGCCCGTCAGGCTGTCGAAATCTATAGAGTAGGGCACAGCATAGGCGTTGCAAGCATCCACGAGGATGACCACTTGCTGGGTGTCGGCACCATATATGTTGCTGGCGATAAAGGTAACGGTGTCTATGCCTCCGCCGAGATAATAGATGTTGAACAGGGTTTCACTTGTTGTGGTGCGAGCCAAGCCGGCTGCCGCCATGCTGGAGTGCCACGAGAGGGTCAGGCCCCGCTGTGAGCAACGGTTGAGAGTAGCCCTCAGCGCCACCCGTCCCCGGGCGTAGGAGCTGCTTGGTGCCGTGAGGGCTGCCTGTGGTGGCAGATTATTGTAGGCAATACGCACGCTGTCGAGTTGGTTGCCCGTCGAGTAGGCGCTGAAGAATCCCACGTGGATGCGCTGTCCGGCGAAAGCGGCCATACTGAACCTGTGAGAGCCAGGAGTGCCCGTATCGCCAGAGAACAGGGTGGTGCCAAAGTCGGCGGGCTCGAAATAGTCGCTGCCGGTGGCTACATACACCCACATGTTGGTGCCTGTGTGATGCCATGAGATGTAGAGGTCGGTGGTGTCGTCGGGGATGTCGATGGCGGGTGTCACCAACCAACTGTGATAAGTATTGGAAGCCATAAGGTGGTTGCTGCTGTCGCCAGCCCAATACCAAGGGGTGCCGTAGGCGGTGCGCACCTCGTTGCTGCTGTTGGAGGTGAAGCCGCTCCAGCAGGAGAGCGCCGTGCTGTCCTCGAAGTCGGCGACGAAAGGCAGGCTGAGGGCAGGGCAGTTGTAGATAGGCACTATGACCGTGGCCGTGTCGCTGCCATAGTTGTTGGATACAATCAGCGTCACCGTGTCGGTGCCTTCAGCCAGATAGGAGATGTTGAGGATGGTGTCGTTGTCATTGAATGTGGCCAGGCTGTTGGCCGCCATGGTGGAGAGCCACGTGAAAGTCATCCCAGCCGTGTCGCCTTCTATCAGGTGGGCTATATAGCGATTGCTGTCCAAGCGGTCCAACCTTAGCGGGTTGTCCAGCGTTATCATCGGCGCTGCGGTGCTGCGCACCTCCACCTGGTCTATCACCACACAGTCGGAGTAGTAATCGGGTGCTCCGTGGGAAGGTATGTTTTGAAAACGGAAGCGTATAGTCTGTCCGGCGTATGGAGCCAGCGATACGCGGTATTGCCGCCAGGGACCGTAGTAGAGTGTGTCGGTGAATACTAGGTAGGGGCCAAATTCAGGGCGCTCGGTGCTGTCGATGGGGGCGATGAAAAGGCTGAAAATGTTGTGGGTGTAGGTGTCGGTACTGGGAGTGCGCATCCACCAAATCAGTTCGGGCGAAGGCATCCTGTCGGCTGTCGGCACCGCTATGGGCTGAGATGCTATGAAGTAGGTCCCGTTGCTGGAGCGCAGCACTCTTGACCCCTCGTAGCATGCTGGGATGGTGGGGGTGCTGTAGCCACTGTGGGTTGTCCAGTTACCGTTGCCCCCTGTCGGGTACCAACAGTCCAACCCGTGTTCGAAGTCTTCCATCCAGGGGAATTCCGTCACTGTGGTGCAGTCGCGCACGTCCACCACTGCCTGGGTGGTGTCGCTGCCGTGCGTGTTGGTGGCAATGCAGGTGATGGTGTCGGTGCCGTAGTGGGTGTAGACGATGCTCAGTTGGTTACCCATGGCATTAGTGGTGGCCATGCTGTTGGCTGCCATGGTAGAATGCCAGCTGTATGTGATTCTCGTTTCCGCTCCCTCAACCAGCTCGGCCGTTACCATGGTGGAGTCGTAGGCAAAGGCACGCTCTGGGGCATTCAGCAGGATGAAGGGTGTGGTGGTCTGCTCCACACGCACATTGTCTATCAGCACATGCTGCCCGTTGGGTCCCAAGCCTGTTGTCACAAAGGCTATCCGAATCTGCCTTCCAGCGTAGGCATTCAGCGATATGCCACGCTGTGTGAACTGGCTGAAATGCTGTGTCTCGGTACGGAGGATATTGAAGTCGGCAGTGTCCACCACTTCCAGCGAGTCGCCCGGATAGTAGGCGGCTATGCGCACCTGTACCTTGCCGCAGGCTCCCGAATTGTTGGATGAGGTTTTGTAGTCGTACATCAGCCTCAGGCCGTCGCTGCTGTCGGGCAGCTGAATGGGAGGTGTCACCATCCAGTCGTTGCTGCTACAAGTGCTGAAGTTGGCCCGCATGTGGGTGCCTTCGAGGTGCCAGTGGGCACCTGCGTTATTGTCGTAGTCCAGCATGTTCCAACAACTGAGGTAATAATCAGTGTTGAAGTCCTCGCCCCAAGGGGTGGAATAATGATAGCAATAGGTAGAGTCGTACTCAATCTGATACCAGCGCCACTGCTCTGGGAAACTGAGGGTGTCGTTGAGCTGGTTGGTATTGTTGGCGAAGGTGAGGCTGTCCGTGTCCACGTCGATAAAAGCCACATCGCTGCTGCTGCCCACAAAGCCCAGCTGGTATCCATTAGAGAGGCTTATGTTTGGCTGTGCCCCATAGACGATGCTAACCGCTCTGGATGCCTCGTGCAGTTGTATCTGTATCAAGGCGTAGTCGTAGGCGGGATAGCGTGTGTCCATCACCTTGGCTCGAAGCTCCACCACGAGCACGCGGCTGCCCGTGTCGCCCACCACTTGGCAGCGGACATAGCTGGCCGAGTCAATCTGTACGCTGCTGTAGCCCACCAAGCCTATCACCCCTGGCGTAACTCTGTTCCTGTCGTAGCCTAACGGATATTGAAGCGATGTATTCGGCAGCAGGTTGTTGCCGAAGCGCAGATGACCATATTTGCTGACGGAGAAGCGGGTCTGCACCACTCCCGCGTAGGTGAAGGGGAAGCCGATGTCCCGTGCTGTGGAACGGGTGCCATTGATGGCAATAAGGCTCTCGGCACAGCTGTCGAGGGCTATCCATCGGGTGGAGTCGATGCCGCTGCTGAAGGTGTACGACACATTAAGCCGTTGGGCGTTAGCTGCTGTCACCGCCAATAGTAGAGCGGCCAATAGTAGAGCGTGTTTTGCTTTCATCTTGGTTGATATTATTTTTTCACACTATGTATGTAGCAAAAAGGGCTCGATTTGTTACAGAGGGATTCAAATTTCGAATAGTGAATTTTGAAAAGTTATCCGGGTGCGGCAGTGAGGTAAACTAAAAGTGAACTAGATTGAGAAGTCGGCCTAATGACCAATTCGGGATAATGTACCGCAGTGCTTATTGGTGCAACCTGCAGTCGTGGCGGTGCAGCTGCAGGAGGTACCAACCCCATTGCAGCAGTTGCACGGCGGTGCTGACGGTGCAGAAGAGGAGGATGGCGAGGCGGAAGTTGCCTTGGCTGATGCCTACCCATAGGGCGGCGATGCGGAGGAGCAGCTGTGCGATTTGGAAGAAGAAGTCGATGCGCTGGGTGGAGAAGACGTTGGCGACGAAGGCGAGGGAGTTGGCACCCAGCAGCACCACCAGCCAGGGTATGATGCAACGGACGTAGTAGCCGGTGCCTACCCATTTGTCGCCGAAGAGGAAGGTGAAGAGCGGCTCGGCAAAGAAGAATGCCACCACCACGACAGGGACGACAACGGCGCCCAGCGCAAGGGTGAAGCGCAGGGTGTCGCGCCAGAGGGGTTGGTGTTGGCGTACTTTTTCGCTATAGGAGGCGTAGAAGACTTTCTCGAAAGCGTTGGCGAGGATGCCGACGGGGCGCATGGTGAAGGTGAGGGCTAGGCCAAAAAGACCGATAAGGGCATTGTCGAAATGAACGCTGAGCCAGATGAAGGGCAGGTTGGCAGAGAAGGAGCTGACCAGCTCCTTGGGCATGGTGTAGAGGGGGAAGTTTTTGAATTGAGAATTGAGACTTGAGAATTGAGAATTAGCTGCCGCACTCGTCTCCTCTTTATAGGTGTGGGCGAAGACCGTGGTATGTTCAATTTTCAACTTTTTAATTTCCAAGCGGTAGTATATATTGCCCGCCACTTTGCCAAGGATGGTGCCGAGGGGTAGGCCGAGGGTGTGGAAGAGTTGCATTGTGCCGCCCAGCAGACCGAAGAGTATCTTGAGCAGGGTGCCGCCGAGCGAGGTGACCACTTCGGAGGTGGCTATCTGGCGGTAGTGTTTGTAGCGGTTGAAGAGGAAGGTGTAGACGCGTGTGGTGCCGCAGAAGAAGACCATCGGCGGGATGAGCAGATAGAGCTGGGGTGGGAGGGAGGAGGGAGTGACGTGGAAGAGAGCAAGCAGCAGCGCGATGAGGAGTAGTAGGGAGGAGAACAGGGCGTTGAGGCGCAGGGTAAGGCGGGTGAGGGCGGCGGCCTGGTCGTCGCTGTCGGCGATGACAATGGCGAGTTCGTACTTACAGGTAGAGAGGATGATGAGTACCTCGATGTAGCTGTAGAAGATGTTGTAGAGTCCAAAATCGTCAGGCGTGAACAACCTTCCCAACACAAGGTATGCCAAGAAGGCAATGCCTTGGGCTATGAGGCTGCCGGAGAGCAGGGTGCCAGAGTCGCGGAGGAAGGGCTTCATATTTGTTAATTCGTTAATTTGTTAATTCGTAAATTCGTAAGTCAAATGATTAACACAATCAATAATTCGTGAATTCGTTAATTTGTTAATTCGTTAATCTTTGATGCGCCAAGGACTAACACATTAACACGTTCACACGTTTACACATTCATACATTCATACATTCACATATTCATCCATTTCCTAATCCCCCATTCGGCAGCAAGGAGCAGGACGATGAGGATGAAGATGAGGGGGAGGTTGAGGAGTTCGGTGTAGCGGGTGTGGGCGTAGACGACGGATTTCAAGTCGTCGCGGTCGGCAAGCAGCTGGGGCAGCTGGTCGGCTTCGCTGGGTTGCAGCATTTGTGCGCCGGTGGTTTGGGCAAGGGTGTTCAGCAGGGCGTGGTCGGCAACGAGGTTGGCCTGTTCCAAGTGGGTCTCTTCGACGATGAAACTGCCTGATGCCGTCAGTTTCTTGCCGGCGAAGGTGGTGGTGGCAGTGTAGTTGTAGTGTCCGGCAGACAGGGTGCCGAGAGGCAGGGTGTAGCCGCTGCCCGAACGGTTGAAAGCATATTGCTGAGGCTTTTGGGAGGCGGTGTTGTCTTTTGAGGTGACGGTTATCTCGGCATCGGCGTTGTTTACTGGCTCGTAGTTTTCGTTGTACAGCTCGGCTTCAATTAGCACATCCTCGTTGTCGTGGTAGATGTGGCGGGTTGTGACGCGGAACTGCTCTTTGGGGGTTTGCAGCGAGGTGTACACCACCATTTTTTCAATCAGTTGGTCGAAGCCGTCCTGCGCTCCCTCCACCAGATATTCCTGTAGCCGCCATCGCCACAGTCCTTCGCCTACCACAAAGGCATGGCGCACGCCTTCCTGCTGGCCAAAGGCTATGAGGGGACGGCCGCTGTCGAGGTTGCCCACTTTGGCAGTGAAGAGCGACTGAAGGTTGGCGGCGGTGCGGTAGGTGCCGAAGGGGGCGGTGAGGGGAGGTGCGTCCTCCAAGCGGCGGCATAACTCGCGGTCGAAATTGAAGAGGGTGAATGTCTCGTTGTGCATGGCCGTCACCTCGTCGTAGCGGCGTGTCTTGGCCACTATTTCCAGTCCGGCGTGCATGGCGTTGAACCGGCCAATGTCGGTCTGCGAACCGATGATGTAGATGGCCGGCACCTGCTCCACACGTGGGCCCCACCGTTCGGAAGGGAGGTTGTGGAGGATGATGAGCGAGTAGTCTTTCAGCTTCTTGTTGTTGAAGTCGGCCTCTTCAAGCACCTCCACTTCGTAGTTGGGGTTCTTCTCAATGGCGCGCCGTAGGGCCCCAACGTCGGGATGGGCGGAAGCTGCAAGGATGGCAATCTTTTGCTGGCCGTCGACTACCTCGACGGCAATGGAGCGGGTGGCGGCGGCACGGGTGGGTGAAGGCGAGAGGGTGAGGGTGTAGGACTGGAGCCCGGGACGGTCGGCCTCAAGGGTCAGGGTCTCGGTGGTGCTGAAATCGTTGTCGGTATATGTGATGGTCTTGCTCCAAAGGGTTTTGCCGTTGTGGGAGACTGACAGCGTACCCTTCTGCCCTTGGAGCAGATGAGAATGGATGGTGACTTCCATGGGGAATTGGTTGCCCAAGTAGGCCACCTGATTGTAACGGACATGGCCTATTGAGGCTTCGGGATGCCGGGTGGTGTCGCCCAAGGCTACGGTGTAGATGGGCACGGCCAACGAGGGGGCTACGGTGAGGGGGTTCTGCCCTTGGTTGCAGATGCCGTCGGAGGCCACGACTACGGCACCCAGGTTGCGTCCGCTGTAGCGGTCGGCAATACTTTGCAGGGCTGCTGCCATGTCGGTGCTTTTCCCGCCGAAACTGTCGAGGACCACTTCATATTGAGAATTGAGGATTGAGGATTGCGGATTGAGTGAACTGCGGGAAGCGGGCTGCACCGACTCGCTCACGTCTTGCAGCAGTACCACTAGAGGCTTCTCATGTGTGTGTACCTGCCGCTTCACCATCGGGGCCATCAGAAGAAAGGCGATGCATGACACCGTCACAAAACGTAAAAGGGCAGTGACCCATACGGTCTTTTTGGGGGTCTGCCTCCCTTTCCGCCGCCCTTGCCAATAAAGGGCGAAGCTGTATGCTGCGCCCACCAAAAGGCACAGCAGCACAAAATACCATGGATAGTCGAATAGTAGCTGCATTTATAATTGTTGATTGAATTTGCAAAAATACAAAAAATATTTGTATCTTTGCATTTTCAAAAATGCTAACAATAATTTTTGTATGAGAAGATGTCTGTATATTTTATTGGCAGGATTGCTGGCAAGTGCCTGCTCTCATGGAACCTCAAATACCGAAACAGCCATGAGCAACATTGACCAAACTGCCATTCAAGCTACTATTGATGCCATGCAGCAGCGTTTTGGCGACGCTGTATCACAACGATTCAAACGTTCCGTTCCACAAGTGGCGGCATTGTGGACTTCGCAGGACGGTACGCCCGAAGAGTTCCAACAATTCTGTATTGACCATTTTGTGGCTGATTCCGCCAGCTTGGCCGCTATGGCCCAGCAGCTGCAGGCCAACCTCGAAAGCCTATGGGGTTGTTTCAACAAGATAAGTGTCGACCTCAAGCTGCCGCTGCATGTGGCAGGGCCCGAACCCACCGCCCTCGACGAGATGTTCGGCGGCTTCGACCCCGCGGCCCATTTCGACGACGACATGTACCAGCAGAAGATTGCCTTCGTGGTGGTGCTGAACTTCCCGTTCTATTCCTTGGACGAAAAGGACAGCCTCGGCCCACAGTGGAGCCGTCAGCAGTGGGCTTACGCCCGCTTGGGCGACCTGTTCACCTCGCGCGTCCCTGCCGAGTGCAACCAGCAGCTCGCCAACCAGCTGGCTGCTGCCGACAATTATATCTCCAACTACAACATTATGATGGGCCGCCTGGTGGATGATGAGCTTGGCCACCTCTTCCCCGACATGGCCCTCATCACCCACTGGGGCCTGCGCGACGAGCTGAAGACCCACTACAACGAAGGCGACAGCGGCCTGGCCAAGCAGCGCATGATATACCAGGTGATGCGCCGCATCATCGACCAAAGCATCCCCCAATGCGTCATCAACAACGACCAGTGCGAGTGGTACCCATACTCCAACAAGGTGATGCAGCAGGGCAAAGAAGTTAAGGCAGAACGCGAGCCCGATACCCGCTACGAGTATTTTCTCGGCAACTTCCACGCCATGCAGCAGGTAGACCGCTACAATCCCATGTACCCCACCGCCATCGCCCGTGCCTTTAACCGCGACATGGAGGTGAGCTACGACGAGATTGAACAGCTCTTCACCACCTTCTGCAGTTCGCCTGTGGTGGCACAGGTGGCCAAACTCATAGAGAGCCGTCTGGGTCGCAAGCTGGAGCCTTTCGACATCTGGTACGACGGCTTCAAAAGTCGCAGCACCATCAACGAGGACGAACTCACAGCGAAGACACAGCGTCTCTACCCCAACCGTCAGGCGTTCGCCACCAAGGGCATGCCCTCCATACTGCATCAGCTAGGATTCAGCAAGGAGAAGACAGATTTCATCTGCTCGCACGTCACCGTCGACCCCTCGCGCGGCGCCGGCCATGCCTGGGAGAGCAATATGCGTAGCGACAATGCCCGCCTCCGCACCCGCATCGGCGAGAACGGCATGGACTATAAGGGCTACAATATCGCCGTGCACGAGTTCGGCCACAATGTGGAGCAGACCATCACCCTCCACGATGTGGACAACTACATCATGAAGGGTGTCCCTAATACCGCCTTTACCGAAGCCCTCGCCTTTGTGTTCCAAACCCGCGACCTCGATTTCCTCGGCTACAAAGACAATCAGTCCGACAAGGACGCCCTGATGACGCTCGACATCTTCTGGGGATGCTACGAGATTATGGGCGTGTCGCTGGTGGACATGTACAGCTGGCATTGGCTCTATGCCCACCCGAACGCCACAGTGGCAGAACTCAAAGAGCAGGTCATCGCCATCGCTGGGCAGGTGTGGAACAAGTACTATGCCCCTATTTTGGGAGAGCAGGACTCGCCCATCCTTGCCATCTACAGCCACATGATTGACTCCCCCCTCTACCTGCCCAACTACCCCTACGGACACATCATCGAATTCCAGCTTGAGCAGCAGCTCAAGGACAAGGTCGTCGCCGACGAGATACTGCGCATCTACCCCGTAGGCCGTCTCACCCCGCAGGGATGGATGCATCATGCCGTCGGCAGCGAGGTCTCTACCCAGCCCCTCCTCACCGCCGCCGCCGAAGCTATTGAGAAACTAAAATAGTCCTATTCTCTAATTACTCAGATAATCAATAAAAATGCATACACCCATGAAAAAAATCTTTTCCATTTTCACACTATTAGCCCTCCTGCTGCCCATGGCTGTGGCCGACGAGGGTATGTGGATTCCCATGCTGCTGGGCCGAAATGAGGCTGCCATGCAGAAGGCCGGTATGCGCATCACCGCCAAGGATATCTACGACATCAACAACGCCTGCCTCAAGGATGCCGTCATCCTCTTCAACCAAGGATGCACGGGTGAGTTTGTCTCCGACCAGGGGCTCTTCCTCACCAACCACCACTGCGGCTACTACTACATCACCAGCAACAGCACCGTCGAGCACGACTACCTCACTCATGGCTTTTGGGCTATGACCCGCGAGCAGGAGATTCCCTGCAAGGGCCTCACCGCCACCCGCCTGGTGCGTATGGAGGATGTCACTACCCGTGTGCTGGCCGGTATTGACGAGAAAACCTCCGAGGAGGAGCGCGAGCGCATCGTCAAACAGCATATCGCTATCATTACCACCGAGGCGGTGGCTGGTACCCATTACAAGGCCGTTATCAAGCCTTTCTATTATGGTAACCAGTATTTTATGTACATCAACGAAGTCTTTACCGATGTGCGCCTTGTGGGTGCGCCCCCAAGCAACATAGGCAAATTCGGCGGCGACACCGACAACTGGATGTGGCCTCGCCACACGGGCGACTTCTCCATGTTCCGCGTCTATGTGGGTAAGGACGGCAAGCCTGCCCCCTACAGCAAGAACAATGTGGCATACAAACCGCTCAGACACCTTGATATCTCGCTCCGCGGTGTCGACGAGGGCGACTTCACCTTTGTCTTCGGCTACCCCGGCACCACCCAGCGCTATGTCACCCACGACCAGATGGAGATGCAGGCCCTGCAGGAGAACCCCATCCGCATCGCCCTGCGCGACATCCGTCTCAAACACTACAAGGCAGCCATGGAACTTTCGCCCGCACAGCGTCTCAAATACGCCTCCAAGGTGGCCTCTATCGCCAACGGCTGGAAGAAATGGCAGGGTGAGACCCTCGGCATTGAGCGTCTCGACGGTGTGAATCAGAAGAAGGCACAGGAAGCTCAGTTCCAAGCTTGGGCCGACAAGCGCGACGAGTACCGCAATGTGCTCCGCGACCTCTCACGCGCCTACGACCGCATTCGCCCCATCGAACTCGAATGGACCTATTTCAACGAGGCTGTCATGGCCAGCGACCTCATGAACCGTGCCTACAAGCTCTGGAGCATGGCAACCCAAACCACCAATCAGGAAGACCAGGCCCGCACCGAGTGCGACAAACTGATGGCCGCCAACGAGAAGTATTTTGCCGACTTCGACCAGCACTCGCCCGTCGACCGTGCCATCTTTGTCGAAACCTTCCTCTACATGTGGAAGGCCGGCCAGGCCCCCTACCTCGACAAGAAGGGCAAGGACGAGGCCGGCGTGCAGAAACTCCTCGAAGGCATTTACGACAAGTCGATGCTCAACAACCGCGCCAAGTACGACAAATTCCTCAAGAACTACAAGGCAAAGGATTGGATGAAAGTCCTCTCCAATGCCGACCCCGCCGTCGACCTCTTCAACATCGCCTACACCTATGCCTATACCACCGAGAAGGAGATGACCTACGATGTCAACAAGCGCGAAATCAACCGCCTTATGCGCACCTACGTCCGCGGCATGATGCAGCAATATCCCGACAGCAATTTCTTCCCCGATGCCAACCTCACCCTCCGTGTCGCCTATGGTCATGTGCAGGGCTTCCGCCCCAAGGACGCTGTCTACTACACCCCCTACAGCACCCTCGACGGTATCATGGAGAAAGAGAACCCAGATGTGTACGACTATGTGGTGGAACCCAAGCTCAAACAACTCTATAAGACCAAAGACTATGGCCGCTACGCCAACCTCCGCGGCGAGATGCCCGTCGCCTTCATTGCCACCAACCACACCACCGGCGGCAACAGCGGCAGCCCCGTGCTCAATGCCGACGGCCAGCTGATAGGCATCAACTTCGACCGCTGCTGGGAAGGCACCATGAGCGACCTCCTCTTCGACCCTGCCTACTGCCGCAACATCAGCCTCGACATCCGCTACTGCCTCTTCATCATCGACAAGTTTGCCGGCGCCACCCACCTCATCGACGAAATGACCATCGTGCAATAAACCCTATCAATACAATGAAAAAACTGAGCAGAGACGAGGTATTGAATCTGATACGCAACATAGTCCGAGCCGTCGAACCCGATGCGCAGATTATTCTGTACGGGTCACGGGCACGAGGCGATGCCCGCCACGACTCGGACTGGGATGTTGTCATCCTGCTCAACAAGCCTCTAATGTCCCACCAAGAACGTTATGAGATTGCATGCAACTTGTGGGATAAAGGATTCGATGTGGGTGAGGAAATTAATGCACGAGTCTATACATTAGACCAGTGGAACTCTGCTCCACCTTCATTGTTCAAATATAACGTTAGAGAAGAAGGAATACAATTATGAGCCTATCTGAAGAAGAGTGCAAGGCGATAGTCGTCTACAGGATTGAGAAAGCCCGTTCAGTCATAGAAGAAATTAGAAAAATTATGCCTTTGGAAGTGTGGGGTACCATTGCCAACAGGATGTACTATGCACTTTACTATGCGGCAATAGCTTTGCTTATTAACGATTCACACACAGTGGGTACACACAAAGGAGTTATGTCTTTGATAAACCAGTGCTATGTTAGAACTGGTCTTTTGACCAAAGAGGAAGGACACCTATTCGGGCAGGTATTCGCTTTTCGTCAAGGCAGCGACTACGACGACTTCATCGATGCCACCGAAGAGGATGTTATGAGATTATTCCCGCAGGTGGAAACACTGGTTGAGAAAATAATTTCTTTGATAAATTGACGGAATAAAAAATAATTTGTATTTTTGCAAGTAGGCAGCAATAGTGCAACAAACAATTAAAAAACACGAATACATATAGATAAAAGACGTTTTTAAATAAATAATCGACATAAAAGGCGATTTTGCTAATCATTGCGAAGCTCAAATTCTGGACAAATTTGACTATCTACTAGCAAGAATGCAGATCGCTCGCGTTTATCGCGAGCTTTCTTGTTTGGTAGATAGGTAAGTCCAGAAACCTCGAGCTTCAACAAAAAGCCCGCGGTTTTTTTTATATCCCATTCGAATCAAGAAAAGTAACATATTTATTAACTAAATCATTGAAATTATGGTAAAAGAAAACAACAAGAAGGAGTACGACGCTCCTATGGTAGAACTGATTGAGGCCCGCGTCGAGAAGGGCTTCCAAGCAAGTGGCGCGGCTACGGAACCGCAGACACGTGGCGCCAATGAGGCACTGACCGCTGGCAGCAGCCATGACGGAAACGATTTCGACTAGTTATTAACCCTAAAATCACGAAAAAAGAAATGAGAAAAGTTCTAGTTAGCTTTGTGTCACTAATAGCACTAGTAGGTCTAGTTAGTTTGACATCCTGTAAGAAGGAGGAAGCCGGCAACGGCACGCAATTCCATGCCACGATGGAAGGTTGCACCAACCAGCACGGCAAGACCGTCCTAGATGGCACCGCCCTCAATTGGGTGAGTGGTGACCAGATTGTGGTTTACGGCACCGATGGTAGCGGCATCTACACCGCCACACCTCAGAGTCCTGCAACCACTGCCATTTTCGACAACGTGAGTGGCGAGACGGGCAGCGCGCCTTTCCGTGCCTTTTATCCCTCCACGCTGACCACCGACGGCGTGAACATCACCCTACCTGCCATGCAGGTCACTGTGGACGGCTCGCTGACCAATTTCCCCATGTATGCCGAGAGTGACGGCAACGAGCTTGCCTTCAAGAATCTCTGCGGTGTGTTGAAGTTGCACTTGACGAAGGCGAACACCAGCATCAGCAGCATCGAAGTGGTTGCCAACTCGGAAGTGAACGGCACATTCAGCGTCAATCTCAGTGGCGGTGTTCCAGAACTGACATACGTGTCGGGTGGCACGAACAGCGTTACACTGACCAGCACCACGGCACAGGACATCAGCGAGGGTGCGGACTTCTACGTCTGTCTGCCAGCAACCTTCGATTCTGTCAAGAGTATTACGTTGGTCACCAATGGTGGATTGATTTGCACCAAGAAGGTCAAGATTACCTCACAGATTAACGTTTCCCGCAGCCAGTACACGCTCGTAACGCTTGACGAGAATGACCTTGAATTCCGTCCCATTGGCTCAAAGGGTGGCCTGTTCACTGTCAATGCTGACGGTGACCAAGTGTGGTTCTCGCAGGGCAATCTACAATATCAGGCCAGCACTGGCACTTGGCGTTTTGCTGAAAACCAGTATGACTATATTGGCTCCGCCAACAGCAGTACATACAATGGTTGGATAGATCTTTTTGGTTGGGGCACGGGTAACAACCCTACGCTGGCTTCCACCGACAATGCTGACTATAGCACCTTTGTGGACTGGGGTGTGAATGCCATCAGCAATGGAGGTAATGTTGCCAACAGCGGCTGGAGGACACTATCACATCTTGAGTGGGCATGCATTCTCTTTAATCGAGCCAACGCTTCTGCTAAACGTGGTAATGGAAGTGTAGGTGGAGTTTATGGTGAAATTTTATTACCTGATAGTTGGATATTACCTTCGGGACTTACATTCACTCCTGGCTATAATAACTGGCAGAATAACTATACCCTTGCCCAGTGGGTAGAAATGGAAGATGCTGGTGCTATATTTCTTCCTGCATCAGGTTATGGTTCTATTTTTGAGCTTACTGGCTTTTATTGGTCCTCCTCTTTTGTTAGCGATTGGGAGGGGATGGCTTTCTGCCATGAGTTCTCAGAAGATGGTTTTGGTGATAGTAGTAGTTGGGAGAAATTATGGGGTATGTCTGTGCGTCTTGTCTATGATAACAATTAATTGTATTCAGATACGCTTAAATAACATGGGTGAAGATTGGGTTTGCAAATCTTCACCCTATTTTATAAAGCCATAAATAGCGCAAGATAAAACAAGTAAGTATAGATATGAGTGTTTACAATATTCTTTCCATTGTAATAGCATTCATTACAATGGTGTGTACTATTGTGATGACAAAAAATACAATTGAGTTACGGGGCATACGGAAGGATGTTAGTAGAATACTAGAAACAGCAAAACGTCGATTGTATGCAAGGTTTTTCAACAGTGAGGAAAGCCAAGATCCAAGTACAATGGCATTCAAAGAGGCGGTTTTAGCCCTGTATTTTGAGATAAAAGAATTAATACCCGATATGGGACAGGAAGGGTATAAACAAGAAGACTGGCTGATGGCAGAATGGTTGATGATAAAGAAACTCGGGCGGGCTCCAACTGAAGATGAGATAATGCCGTTGGCTGACCAAATATCACAAATAAGAAGAGGTAAAGGCTCTCTTTCGTAGTCCTCTGAGAGGTGAAGTTGCTGTTCCACGAGTGTAACGACAGCATTGAAATATCATTAATCGAGATGGACGAAACCCATTATGGACAACGATAGAATCACAGGCTTCCGCGCAGTACACCCAGGCGAGACCCTCAACGAGGAATTAAAGGAGCGCGGTATTAAGCAGAAAGACCTTGCCACAAGAATCGGTATGAAACCCAGCCACCTCAATGAATTGATAAAAGGCAAGCGCAGTTTCACCGTAGACATTGCTATGACGTTGGAAAAAGAGTTGGGTATCCCTTATGATTTCTGGATGCGGCTGCAATATGGCTACGAACATGACCTCCTTGTGATTGCGCAACGTGAGGTGGAGCATCAACAACAGACCCGACGGGAAAGCGACGTGCTCTGCCGTGTGGCCGCAGTGCTCTGAGCGGAGGCTGTTGACAGGGGAAGTAGTTGTTTTCACTGCTGGCAAAAAGGTTCTTTGTTGGTAATTGGATAATATACCAACAGGGGTTGAGATTGGTGCTTTTCTTCTAATTTATTGTGTACAATGCGGGTTGATAGCTGAATTTAGGGTTAGAGTAGTGAAAAAAATGAGGCCGCATAAGATGCTTGTTTTTACGTATTTGCCTTAGGACGCGGGGGCGGGCGTGAATTATTATTTGTGTATTATATAAAAAATTAGTAATTTTGCACCGCTTTTTGTAGTGTAAACTGTCATAGCTATGTTGGATTTTGAAACCACTGTCGCGGAGATCGAATGGAAGGTTCGAAAGATGATTGAAGAAAATGGCCGTCTGCGCGAGGGGGAGGCAAATCTGACAGAGCGATGCCGCAAGCTGCAGGAGCAAGTGAACAATCAAAATATAACAATTAATAATTTAAAGGAACAAATCAACATATTAAAACTTGGGAACACGCTGACTCAAAAGGGCGATTCTGTAGAGATTAAACTTAAAATCAACCAACTGATACGAAGCATAGATAAAAGTCTGACATTAATTAACAAATCTGAATGAACGTGTTATTGCTTGAATGTGTGAATGCTTGAGTTGCTTGCACAATAAAGACAATCAAACATCAGGCAATCAAACAATCAAATGATGAACGACATACCGGCTACAGTACATATATTAGACAGGCCTTATAAGCTGAGGATAAGCCCCGACGACGAGCAATACCTTCGCCGGGCTGCCGAGCTTATTGACTCCCAGTCTAAGAGTTACGGTAAAATGTATGCCTATAATGACCGTCAAGATTTGTTGGCGATGGTGGCCTTGACCCAGATTACCCGCCTTTTGAAACTGGAAGGCAGGCAGCAGTTTCGCGACACGAAGCTGGAAACGAGGCTCTCTGACATTAATCGACTGCTTGATAAGAGATAATCCTGCATCGGACCCGAAACAGTTTGTAAACTCAACACCATTTACAAACCGAGTAAGCTCATGGGTGGGTAGGTTGTATGGCTGAGACACCCGGCACTCAAATCCTAACAGTTCAGAGTTTATCATAACTCCCGGAAGGTAAGGTGCAGGATTCTTTTAAAAACTAAATTGAACTGAAAGACCCTTTCAGTAGAGCGGTTCCCCTAAAAACATTATCTAACAAATCTATGAATATAGCTATTGGAATTATTATTGGAATTGCAGTAGGAGGCGGTGTGGGCGTATGGCTCACCACGAGCGTCCTCCGCAACAAACTGCTTGCCAAGAGCCAGCAGGTGCTCAAAGATGCTGAAGAAAAAGGTGAGATGATTAAAAAGGACAAGATTCTTCAGGCCAAAGAGAAGTTCCTCCAGCTCAAGAGCGACCACGACAAACAGGTGAACGAGAGAAACAACGCCATCCGTGAGCAGGAGAACAAACTGAAACAGCGCGAGAACACCCTCAACCAAAAGGTGGAGGACTTGCAGAAGAAGAGCAACGACCTCAAACAGGTGAGCGAGAACCTCAACGGTCAGATTGAGGTGCTGCGCAAACGACAGGCCGAGGTGGAGAAAGTCTACAACGAAAGCATCGAGAAGCTGGAACATATTGCCGGCATGACTGCCGACGAGGCAAAGCATAACTTGGTCGAGATGATGACCGACGAGGCTCGTGCCGAGGCTTCGAACAACATTATGGATATTGTGGAGGAGGCCAAGATTACCGCCAACGAACAGGCCAAGAAGATTGTCATCCAGTCAATCCAACGCACCGCTACCGAGAACGCCATCGAGAACACGGTCAGTGTGTTTAACCTTGAGAACGAAGAGGTGAAAGGCCGCATCATCGGTCGTGAAGGTCGTAACATCCGCGCCCTGGAGTCGCTCACCGGCGTGGAGGTCATCATCGACGACTCGCCCGATGCCATCATCCTGAGCGGCTTCGACCCCGTCCGCCGCGAGATTGCCCGCCTGTCGCTGCATAAGCTGGTGACGGACGGACGTATCCATCCCGCCCGTATTGAGGAGGTGGTCGCCAAGACCCGCCGCCAGATTGAACAGGAGATTGCCGAGGTGGGTAAGCGTACCTGTATCGACCTTGGCATCAACAATATGAACCATGAGCTGATGCGCATGGTGGGACGTATGAAATACCGTTCGTCCTACGGCCAGAACCTCCTGCAGCACAGCCGCGAGGTGGCCAATCTGGCAGCCACCATGGCTTCGGAACTGGGCCTCAACCCCAAGCTGGCCAAACGCGCTGGTCTGCTGCATGATATCGGCAAGGTGCCCGACACCGAGCCCGAGCTGCCACATGCAATCTTCGGTATGAAGCTGGCCGAGAAATACAAGGAGCATCCCGATGTGTGCAATGCCATTGGTGCGCACCACGACGAGACGGAGATGACCAACCTTATCGCACCTATCATACAGGTGTGCGACGCCATCAGCGGCGCCCGTCCGGGTGCCCGCCGCGAGGTGGTGGAGGCCTATATCAACCGCCTGAAGAAGCTCGAGGACATGGCCATGACCTACCCCGGAGTGGTAAAGACCTACGCCATCCAGGCTGGCCGCGAACTACGTGTCATCGTGGGAGCCGAGAAGGTCAGCGATGCCGAAGCCACAAAGCTCAGCTTCGACCTCTCGCGCCAGATTCAGAACGAGATGACCTATCCCGGCCAGATTAAGGTGACGGTCATCCGCGAAACCCGCGCCGTGAATTACGCTAAATAAGAACATGTTAATGTGTGAATGTGTTAATGCTTGAGCGGCTGGCATGGGCTAAGTACTCAAGCAATCAAGCAATCAAACAATTAAACATTCTATTATGCTGCTTAATTTCATCAATTGGAATGTAGATCCCGTGATGTTCCATATCGGTTCCTTCGGGCTGCGGTACTACTCTTTCGGGTTCCTTTTTGCCTTCCTCTTTGGATACCTTATCATCTACAAGATGTTTGTAAGGGAGAAGGTGGAGGTCAAATACCTCGACGCGCTGGTGGTGTGGATGTTTGTCGCCACCCTGGTGGGTGCCCGTCTTGGCCACTGCCTTTTTTATGAGCCCGACTATTTCTGCACCTCCGAGCACTGGGCCGAGATATTCCTGCCGTTCAATATGAAGACGGGCCAGTTCACCGGCTATCAGGGGCTGGCAAGCCATGGGGCAGCCATCGCCATCCTGCTCACCATCTGGCTCTATTGCCGCAAGAACAAGATAAACGGCTGGTGGCTGCTTGACCGGCTGGTCATCGTGGTGGCCTTGGCGGGTGCCTTCATCCGCTTGGGCAACCTCTTCAACAGCGAAATTTACGGTGTCGAGACCTCCCTGCCGTGGGGCTTCATCTTTGAGCGCAACGGCGAGACGGTGCCCAAGCACCCCACCCAGCTCTACGAGGCGCTCTCCTATCTGCTCATCTTCTTGGTGTGCTTAATTGTCTATCTTCGCAAAAATGGCAAGCTGCACAACGCACGGCTTTTCGGGTGGTGGCTCATCGCCCTGTGGGGTGTGCGCTTCCTCATTGAGTTTGTGAAGGAGGAGCAGGTGGACTTTGAGAAAGGCATGACCCTCGACATGGGCCAGTGGCTCAGCGTCCCCTTCATCATCGGCGGCATCGTGCTGGTGGTGCTTTCGCACAAAGGTGTCATCAAAGAAGGCATCTTCACCGGCAAACCCACAAAGAAATAATAACCCAGGCCGCAAGGCCCTTAATGCAACAGTTAACAATGAAGAAACTAATCCTTGTACGCCACGGCGAAAGCGAGTGGAATAAAATGAATCTTTTTACTGGTTGGACCGATGTTGACCTCACCCCCTACGGCATGTGCGAAGCCTATATGGCCGGCCGCCTGCTGAAGGAGGAGGGCTACCGCCCCACCATGTGCTACACCTCCTATCTGAAACGCGCCGTTAAGACCCTCAATCAGATTCTTGATGCCATGGACATGGACTATCTGCCCGTGGAGAAGAGCTGGCGCTTGAACGAGAAGAGCTATGGCGCCCTGCAGGGCAAGAATAAGGCTGAGACATTGCAGAAGTATGGTGAGGAGAAGTTGATGGCATGGCGTCGCAGCTACGACGTGCAGCCGCCCGCCCTTGAGGCCGACGACAAGCGCAACCCCCGCCGCGACCCGCGCTATGCCGAGGTCAGCGATAAGGAGCTGCCCGCCACCGAGGCACTGTGCGACACCATCGCACGACTGATGCCCTACTATGAGGGCACCATCCTCAAGGCCTTTGAACAGCACGACGAGGTGATGGTCGTAGCCCACGGCAACAGTTTGCGCGGTATCGTAAAGACCCTCAAGCACATGGGAGATGATGAGATTGTCGGCTTCAATATCCCCACCGCAGTACCCTATATTTTTGAATTTGACGACCAGATGAACCTGCAAAAAGACTTCTATTTGGGCAATCAGGAAGAAATTCGTAAAAAGATAGAAGGCGTTAAGAATCAGGCGAAAAAGAACTAATATAAAGCTGGAAAGTGCAAAAAACGAAAAAAGTTTTGTCCATATCAAAAAAAGTTCGTACTTTTGCACCCGATTTCGCTGAAAGAAAACACAGGTTTTTGAGTAGAAATCGTACAGCTACGGAGAGGTGGGTGAGTGGCTGAAACCAACAGTTTGCTAAACTGTCGTACTCGATTAGGGTACCGGGGGTTCGAATCCCCCCTTCTCCGCCAAAGAAAAGAGACGTCCGTGTGGCGTCTTTCTTTTTCAAGAGAGCCATCAAGTGGCACACGGGATATAGCGTAGTCCGGTTATCGCGCCTGCTTTGGGAGCAGGAGATCCCCAGTTAGAATCTGGGTGTCCCGACGAAGGAAGTAAGAACTAAGAGCTGGGAAGCAAGAAGTATCGATACTTAATAGTTCATAATTCTTAAC
>JAFRXG010000009.1:0-2419 GCA_017441565.1 Bacteroidales bacterium
GGGATGAGGGTTCCGCCACATCGCCCGATCCGAGCCTCCTGCCCAACCCCACCACTGGCGATGTCTCCGTCGTCGGCACACCCGACGAGATAGTCGAAGTCCTCGTCATGGACATGAACGGACGCGGCATGGCCGCCTTCGACAACACCGACCGCTTCTCCATCTCCGCCCTCCCCTCCGGCATCTACATCGTCCGCGTCAAGACCCGCCACGCACCCGATGCCACGGAGAAGGTCTCGTACCTCAAACTGGTAAAGAAATAGTCAGAAATGGCGTGGACAGGGACTGCCCATTTGGTCAGACCCTGTCCGCACTTTTCCAACCCATCTTTCAATATTCAATATCAAATAAGTAACCATCATGAAACAGTACAGCCATATAATAAGGTACACCCTAGTTTTTGTCCTCTTTCTCAATTCTCAATTCTTCATTCTCAATTCCCTCCGTGCTCAGGGATTCGAGTGGGTGAGGACCTACACAGGTAGTGATATAAGCAGTGGCGATGCAACCAACAAGATTATCGGCTCGTGCGTCGACTCGGCGGGCAACCTCTATATCCTCGGCCAGTTCTCTCCTTATGCCCAGCTGTGCGGCGAAAGGCTCCTTCCTTCTGATGTCATCGAACCGAGCAGTCCAAGATGGCAGGGCATCGTAATAGCCAAACTCTCCCCTGCGGGCGAACTGCTGTGGCACAAGGCAATCTATAACGGCAAGCGGGGTTGCTATGCCCATGCCTTGCGCATGGTGGGCGACAGCTGCATTATGGCGATGGTGCGTTTTTATCTGCCGTTTGACAATGGCTATAGTGGTGGCTATAACGTTAGTATGAAACTCTACTATCTCGACACCCTGCTGACCGGCAACGATGACTACCTGATGCCTTCTGACAGTGTGATAATCACAGAAGATTTTACAGCCTTTATCACTTTCGACCTCGATGGGAATGAGGTTGAACGGCACCTCGTCGGTGTAGGGTACACGGACACCATTGGGAATGCGTTGACCCATAGATTCAGAATGGGTGGAGGTACTGCTTATTCTGACAAACTTTCGGTAGATGCATTATCTCACGAAAGCTTTAATATCGACAACGAAGGAAACATTTATGTCTTACGCAATACACAAGATGAGGTTTCTGGAGCTTCATATCATTATTGGAGAGTCGCCGACGGTACCATCGGGTCAATGAAGATTGTGGTTGACGGCACCCATTTCCTGACATACCCCATTCCTTATCCCACTGCCGTATGGAACCAGCAGATATTGAAATTCTCACCCCATTTTGATAGTCTGATAGATGCTGTGTATATGTTCGACATTCCCCTAAACAATCATACCAGGCCTACACTAGAAGTACAATCTTTTGATATTGACAAACAAAACAACCTGTTTATTAACATGACAGGAATAACTATACCAGCAGGACTTAGATTATCCAACTCCAATTCGCTGGATTTGGGAGACGCTACTAGCGGATTATGTTGGACATTACGATATAACCCTAACTTGATGGCAACAGGCCTGATAAAGATGTCGTATTTTGGCAACTGCCCTGATGACCCACAAATTAACCTTACCCATAACTGCGTTGATGACACGAACTCAGTGTTTGTTTCGGGGTATGCTGATTGGAGTATTTTAAACACAGTTGATGGTATTATTTATCAGAATGACACACTTGACATTCCAAACAAATCTGGATTTTGGCTCCGTTTAAACAAGGAAGACCTCAGCCTCCTCTCTTATGGTATACTAGCACCAGGCGATGATGGAAGCGTAGCAGGTCTTCTATTAGCTGTAAAAAACAATCGAATCCTTTCTCAATTAAGCTTTCTTTGGAGTATCTCATTTGCAGATTCTGTAATTTATGCGAACCATTATTCTGACTATGAGAAGGCATTTGCCATTTGGGATTATTACGGGAACGGACTTTTGTTTAAAAAATACGGTGTCGGAAGTATAAAAAATTTAATCAACTCTCCCATTGTCATTGACAGTATAGTGTATCTTACTGGGAGCTTCTTCAATGATGCCACCTTCGGCGACACAACCATCCACTATCAGGGGTACAGCCAAGCGTTTATAGCCAAGTATGTAGACCCTGAATTCGCTCGGCCCTACATGCATCCGTCGGACAGGGAGGAGCAGGCCATCGAGTGGCCCCAGACGCTGGCGTTCACCCTGGCCGACAGCCCCGTGACGCTGACCGCCACCGCCACCAGCGGCCTCCCAGTCAGCTACTCATGCAGCGACAGCACCGTCGCCTTCCCAGAGGGTGACCAGCTCCACCTGCTGCGCGAGGGCACCGCCACCGTCACCGCCCTGCAGCCGGTCGACTACTACCACATGCCCGCCGAGCCCGTGACGCAGACCCTGCTGGTGGGCAGCGTGGGCATCGCGGCCACCGAGCCCCTCGCCC
>JAFRXG010000010.1:0-2487 GCA_017441565.1 Bacteroidales bacterium
AGAGTGGGGCACACATGTAGTTGCCGCCGTTGTAGCGTCCGTTGCCGAGGGTGCAGAGGAGCATGTAGCCATCGTAGAAGGGTTCGCCATCTACCGTCATGCGCACATAATTGCTACGCGAAGTGAAGAGGCTTTTGATGATGCCTGTGGTGTAGGAGTGTTTGCCCCCGATGATGGGTTTGCGGCGCACATCGTTGCCCACCTTGCATACCATGGCGTCGAAACCGAAGTTGCACACGTTGATGCTGTAGCGGTCGTTCACCTTCATCACATCGACAGGGTGGGGGATGCCGTTGACGAGACGGTCGATGTCGGAAAAGGCCTCGAGCGAGTCGTAATATTTGATATAGTCGTTGCCGCTTCCGTTGGCGTGGACGGTAACTTGGACGTTGGGGAACCCGATGATGCCTGTGACCACCTCGTTGAGGGTGCCGTCGCCGCCGCAGGCGTAGAAGCGGACATTGGTATCGGGGTGGTCGGCACACCATTGGCGGGTCCAGCGGGTGGCATCGCCAGCAGCGCGGGTGACGTAAATCTGATAGTCGAAATCGGGGTGGGCAGAGGCGTAGGCCTCCACCTTTTGGGTGATGATGGTGGTGGAATCTTGTTTTCCAGCACAGGGGTTTACGACAAAGATATGTTTCATCTTATTTTAGATTAAAGGGTTCGCTTCGCTTGAAAGGTTAGAATGGTGAGGGGTAAGCAGCCCGCACCTTTAAAACATTAGAACCTTTTAAACCTGAAAGAACCCTCATTTTCGAGTGCAAAAATACTAATAATAATTAATATGGCAGAAAAAAAGTCGTATTATTAACAAAAAAGTCGTACCTTTGCATTTTATTTATGAGATGAAGAATATACGAAACTTTTGTATTATAGCCCATATCGACCATGGTAAGAGTACTCTGGCCGACCGTCTTTTGGAGTATACCAACACTGTGTCGCAGCGCGAGATGCAGGACCAGGTGTTGGACGATATGGACCTTGAGAAGGAGCGTGGCATCACCATCAAGAGCCACGCCATCCAGATGAATTACGGCGACTACACGCTCAACCTTATCGACACCCCGGGGCATGTGGACTTCAGCTATGAGGTCTCCCGCTCCATTGCGGCATGCGAAGGAGCCCTGCTGGTGGTGGATGCCACACAGGGCATTCAGGCACAGACCATCTCCAACCTCTACCTGGCTTTGGAGAACGACCTTGAGATTATCCCCGTTATGAATAAGATAGACCTCGATAGTGCCATGCCCGAAGAGGTGGCGGATGAGATTATCGACCTGCTAGGCTGCAAGCGTGAGGAAATACTGGCGTGTAGTGCCAAGACGGGCGAGGGGGTGCCTGAGATATTACAGGCGATAGTGGACCGAATCCCTGCCCCTGAAGGCGACCCGCAGGCTCCGTTGCAGGCATTGGTGTTCGACTCGGTGTTCAACCCCTTCCGTGGCATTATTAGCTATTTTCGCATCATGAATGGCACGCTCCACACCGGCGACCACGTCATGTTCGTCAGCACGGAGAAGGACTACCACGCCGACGAAATAGGGGTGCTGAGGCTGAATATGGAGCCGCGCAAAGAACTGTCGGCAGGCAACGTGGGCTATATCATCAGCGGCATCAAGACTAGCAAGGAGGTGCGTGTGGGCGACACCATCACCCATGTCCAGAACCCTTGCGACAAGGCCATCGAGGGCTTTGAGGCCGTCAAACCGATGGTCTTTGCTGGTGTCTACCCTGTCGACACCGACGATTACGAAGAGCTGCGCACCAGCCTTGAGAAGCTGCAACTCAACGATGCCTCCCTCACCTTCGAGCCGGAGAGCTCGCTGGCACTGGGTTTCGGCTTCCGCTGCGGTTTCCTGGGTCTGCTGCACATGGAGATAGTGCAGGAACGTCTGGAACGTGAGTTCAACATGGACGTTATCACCACGGTGCCTAACGTGCAGTACAAAGTGAAGCTCACCAACGGCGAGGAGAAGGATGTGTACAACCCGTCGGGCATGCCCGAACCAAACAATATCGCCGAAGTTTACGAGCCATACATCCATGCCCAGATTATCACCAAGGCCGACTTCATAGGCCCCGTCATCAAACTCTGCATGGACAAACGCGGGATCCTCAAAAACCAGACCTACCTTACTACCGACCGCATCGAGATTACCTTCGACCTCCCGCTGGGCGAGGTGGTGTTCGACTTCTACGACAAGCTCAAGAGCATCTCCAAAGGCTACGCCTCGTTCGACTACTATATCAACGGCTTCCAGCCATCGAAGCTGGTGAAACTGGAGATACTGCTCAACGGCGACCCGGTTGATGCCCTCTCCACCCTCACCTATGTCGACAATGCCTACCCCATTGGGCGACGCATGTGCGAGAAACTGAAAGACCTCATCCCCCGCCAGCAGTTCGACGTGGCCATTCAGGCCGCCATCGGCAGCAAGATTATCGCCCGCGAGACCGTGCGCCAGGTGCGCAAGGACGTTACTG
>JAFRXG010000011.1:0-2054 GCA_017441565.1 Bacteroidales bacterium
CGGTCCTCGTATGTGAGTCGCACCGAGGCGTATGGCTGGAGGCCGGCTGTGGCGTTGCCGGTGTAGTCTATGCGGGTGGGGTAAATCTCGTTGCAGTGGTTGTCGCCACCATAACTGACAGTGAAATAGTTGCCGCTGGTGTCAGTGGCGCGGGTGAGCATCCAGAAGAGTCCCGGCTCCTGTGATGAGGGCTGGAGCAGACGGGTGTTGGCGGCATACTCGTAGGTGATGCCGTCCTTTGTCTGAACGGTGAACGATGTGGGGTCGCCCTCCGGGCCCTGTGCGGTGACGCGGGCGAAGATGTTTTGTTCGGTATAATAGACCCGCTGCGAACTTCCTACGCGATGATGCAGCACAAGGCGCGACCCGTCGAGGGCAAAGCGGTCGGAGGCGGAGAACGTCACCTCGCCGACCCGCCCGTCGAGGGCCAGGTTCTGCGGTGCCCGCCCGATGATGGACAGTCCCTTGAGGTCGAAACCATAGCCCAGAAGGCCGGACTTGGAAGAGCTGTTGTATGTAATGGTCAAGTGAGGTGCCATTCCCCCCGTTCCAGGAAGTGCGGGTATGGGTATCTCGTATTCTGTCTGCCCAAGGGGTGTCACTCTCATTTCTCCTTCAGTATGTCCCACATAGTTTGAAGAGGCTAATATGGGTAATGTACACAGTGACACTAAAGTGGCTATAAGCAGAATAAGAATGTTTTTCCCAACTGCTGACAGGAACATACGGATAAGATTTCTTACGGGAAAAGCAATCATGGTGCAAAGGTACAAATAAGAATTCAGACTAACAAATTATTATAATAAAAGAGATTATTAATGCCGGTGCCTGGCTATAATATTCCCAGAATTGTCATAATCATAGATTACACACCACTGGTTATTGACGTTCAATTTGAGCGTGCCGCCCTGCTGTACCTTAAACGGGCTGTTGACAACAATGCTGCCAGGGCTGTTTGCTGTAAGGTTTCCTGTGGGAGTTACGGTGACGTTGCTCATGGTAAGCGTATTGCGCCCCTGCACGAATACATCGGTGCTGACGGTCTGGTTCTGGTAGGTGTCTGTGCTGTCGCCCGGCTCGGTGGCTCCCGCAACGGAGGCAAAGAGGGAGAGCAAGACAGGCATTGCCTGTCTCAAAAGACGGTTCTTTTCCATAAGGCTATTGGTTCATATTTCCATAAAACAAAATGATTCTCGTCCATCGTTGTCACGCTTGGAAGCGTGACCCACTACTTCGACAATATCATCCTCTTCGTGTCAATCTCCTGGCCGCCAACGACGAGGGAGTAGAGATAGATGCCGGCAGACAGTTCATAACCGTTGATGGTGACGCTCTGCTGGTCAGGGTCCACGGGAATCTGCTTCTGCATCTTGCCCGTCATGTCGAAGATGTAGATGTAGGCCTGGGGTGCATCGTCGGGCAGGGAGAAGCGTATCTCCGTCTGGGCGGTGAAAGGGTTGGGGGTGTTCTGGTAGAGTATGGCATTAACCCGTATTGCTGGTATCAGGTTCTATAACCCCCTGATTTTCTTTGCCTTCTTTTTTTCGCTCTGAGATTTGTACCCCCACAGATTTTTTCATCTTGTAGGGTATGGGATTGATACCCACCTTCTCACAAATCTCCATGACCTGCTCGGTAGGTTCTGTCGGGTTCTCTATGTGTATGGTGTCTCCCTGCAGATTCTTCATATCCGTGGCGACGGAGTGCTGCGTGTTCATGACCTCCACGATCTGCGTCCATCCCTTCGTGTAGCCCTTCTGCTTGAGCTGGTAGCGTATGGTCGCCACGACCCAGTAGGCCAGTATGCCCAGGTGCAGGTGTGCCAGGCAGGGCTTGTCCTTCTTGTGGAACACGGGGCGCAGGTTCAGGTCGGTCTTCATGCAGCGGAACGAGGACTCGACCTCCTTCAATATGTTATAGATTGTCCAGACGGTGAGGCCGTCCTTACCGTCGAGGTTGGTCTGGAGGAAGTACACGCCGGCAGTGTCGTTGTGGTCGTATCCCTCTTTTAGTTTCCATGTGAGGCTGGTGACGATGCCGTCCTGCCCGGTGTA
>JAFRXG010000012.1:0-18169 GCA_017441565.1 Bacteroidales bacterium
GCACCTGCTCGAGGGTCTGACCCTGCATGGGCTGGCCGCCGAACATAAAGGCACCGTAGTCGTTCAGCGTGTAAGTGCCGGCGTAGGCACCCATGCAACGCTGCTGCTGGTTGATGTTGAGGTCGATGAGGCCGCACTTGCCGTTGTTCAGCACGCTCTCGAGGAGGTCGGCCAACATGGCGTCGTGGCTGCCGTTGCCGCTGTCCAGACGGTAGGCGCGCACGGTGTTCTCGGCATCGAGGCCGCTGACATTCTTGGTGATGACTGAGGTGATGGGCTGCTCGCGCTCAAATTGCAGCTCGGGCACAGGGCGAGGCTCCATGTCGCCCCAGTACTTGTCGATAATCCGGATGGCCTCGTCGGGATCGAAATCGCCCGCCAGGCTGATGCAGATGTTGTTGGGCACATAGTAGGTGGCCACGAAGTTGCGGATGTTGCGCATCGAGGGGTTCTTCAGGTGCTCCTGGCTGCCCAGGGTGGTCTGGTTGCCATAGGGGTGGTGGGGGAAGAGGGCGGCAAACATGGCGTCGTTCACCTTGCGGTTGTCCTTGGTGAGGCTCATGTTCTTCTCCTCGTAGATGGTCTCCAGCTCGGTGTGGAACAGGCGCAGCACCAAGTTTTGAAAGCGGTCGGCCTCAATCTCGCACCAGGTCTCCAACTGGTTGTTGGGGATGTTCTCGACATACATGGTGTAGTCGTTGCTGGTGAAGGCGTTGGTGCCGGTGGAGCCGATGGCGGTCATGGCCTTGTCGTACTCGTTGGCGACGGCAATCTTCGAAGCCTCGTAGCTCAGGCTGTCGATTTTGTGGTAGATGGCGGCGCGGGTGGTGGGGTCGTCGAACATGCGGTAGGCCTCGAACAGGTCCTCAATCTTCTGGATAAGGACTTTCTCCTTCTCCCAGTCGGTGGTGCCGAGGCGCTGGGTGCCCTTGAACATCATGTGCTCCAGGTAATGGGCCAGGCCGGTGGTCTCGTGCGGGTCGTTGCACGAGCCGGCGCGCACGGCGATGTAGGTTTGAATCTTAGGAGCGTCCTTGTAGACACTCATGAATACCTTCAGACCATTGTCCAACGTGTACTCGCGCACATTCAGCGGGTCGTTGGGATAGGTCTTGTACTGATACGTCTTCTGTGCCATCAGAGTGCCGCAGCTGAGCACTATTAATGCCACGAAACTAAAAATTAGACGGGTCTTTTTCATGTAGTTGACTGTTTGTTAATAATTTATTTTAATTAAGAGTATTCTATCAAATCTTCAAAAATACAAAAAAAAACCGATATCTCTGTATTTTATCCTTATTTTTGAACCTTGATTCACAATACCGACCCGCTCTAAACCACCGTTTGCGATGATGCGTGTCTGCCCTGGGTTCGTTTCTGTTAGGATTGATCTAGGGTCGGTCTAGGATGTTTTTAAGATATGGTATCCTAAAACGAGCTTGAAATGCGCCTTTTCGGAGGTTAAAAGGAACGAAAACGGGCTTTGTCGGAGGGGGTGGCGGAGGGCGGGTCGCGATAGCCAATTCTCACTTTTTTTTGGTGGTTTGCATTTTATTTTGTATTTTTACAAATTGTTTTGTACTCTTCTAAAGGGTACAAGTTTTTCCGAATCAATAAAATAGGTAATATTAATAATATGAACAAGAATGTAAACTCGCTCGTAGAGGGCATGGAAAAGCTGGGTTTGATAGCCAACCGCATCCGTAAAAATGAGGGACAGACACCGCAAATTGAGATAGACATCATTCTGGAGGAGTTGCGTAACCTCTATATGGTTGCCTTACAGTTGGAGTCGGAGCAGACGAAAGGCGTGGTGGAGTTTGGCATAGATCTCTCGGATGATTCGGAGCTTAAGGCCTCCGTTGCCGAGGAGAAACGCCTGGCCGAGGAGGCTGCCGCAAAGAAGGCTGCCGAGGAGAAACGCCTGGCCGAAGAGGCCGCTGCCAAGAAGGCTGCCGAGGAGAAACGCCTGGCCGAAGAGTCCGCTGCCAAGAAGGCTGCCGAGGAGAAGCGTTTGGCCGAAGAGGCTGCCGCCAAAAAGGCCGCCGAGGAGAAGCGCCTGGCCGAAGAGGCTGCCGCCAAGAAGGCTGCTGAGGAGAAGCGCCTGGCCGAAGAGGCTGCCGCCAAGAAAGCCGCGGAGGAGAAGCGCCTGGCCGAAGAGGCTGCTGCCAAGAAGGCTGCCGAGGAGAATCGTCTGGCCGAGGAGGCTGCCGCAAGGAAGGCTGCCGAAGAGAAGGCCCGCAAGATTGTGGAAGAGGAGTTTCATCCTGTCTTTGCACCGCCAATACCAGCCAAGCCAGAACCTCCTGTGATGGAGCCCCAGATGGAGAAATTGGCTGGCAACCCCAACGACGAGCTCTTTGCCGACGGCCCCGCAGCCAAGCAGCAGGAGTCGCTGCTGGACCTCTTCCAGAACGAGAAGGGGGAAGGACAACCCCGTCGTACGCTCGCCGACACCCTCACCAAGAATAAACAGAATGTGGAAGAACGTCTTGAGACCCGCGTCAATGCCAAGAAGGTGGATGACCTGCGCACGGTCATCAACATCAACGACAAGTTTAGTTTCATGAGCGAGCTGTTCCACAACAATATGAAGGCTTACAACGACTTCATCTTGAAGCTGAATGCTATCGCCGACCGCGAGGAGGCTCTGGCCTATGTGGGGGAAGTGGCCGAGGCATACAACTGGGACAACAATTCGGTCGTGGTCAAGGGGTTCTACAAGATTTTTGATAAGAAATTCTGGGCTTTATAGGAAATCCTAGGAAGTCCTAGGAAATCCTAGGGGGATTAACAACAACCAATCACTCATTATGAACTATCGCAAGGCTATATTGTTCTCAGCGCCTTCGGGCTGCGGCAAAACCACCATCATCCGCGAATTGTTGAAGAGGTTCGACTGCTTCGAGTTCTCTATCTCCGCCACCAGCCGCAAACCCCGTGAGGGAGAACAGGACGGCGTGGACTATTACTTCCTCAGTCCTGAGACCTTCAAGCAGAGGGTGCAGGCGGGTGACTTCTTGGAGTGGGAGGAGGTGTATGCCGGCACGTGCTATGGCACCCTCAAGTCAGAGATAGACCGCATCTGGGATAACGGTCATGTCATCATCTTCGACGTGGATGTCAACGGCGGCATGAACATAAAGAAATATTTCGGTTCAGATGCACTGGCTATCTTTGTGATGCCCCCCAGTGTCGAGGTGTTGAGCCAACGGCTCCGCAGCCGTGGCACCGAGAGCGAGGAGTCGATAGCGAAGCGTCTGGCCCGTAGTGCGGAGGAGCTGAAGATGTCAGGCAATTTCGATGTGACGGTCGTCAACGACGTGCTGGAGCGTGCCGTGGACGAGACGCAGAATATTATCAACAACTACCTACTGAGATAACATGGAATCATTGCTTGCTTTTCTCAAGCGTTACAACTATGTGTTTGTCTTTCTCCTGCTGGAGATACTGGCCATTGTGTTTATCACCAAGAACAGCCATTACCAGTCGTCGAAGATTGTGCATTTCGGCAACGGGGTGGCTGGCCGGTGCTATGGGGCGGTGACGTCGGTGTTCGACTATTTCGGCTTACGCCGTGAGAACGAGCTGCTGGCAGCCGAGAATGCCCAGTTGCGCGCCCAGCTGGAGTCGTCGTATATCAGCTATAGCCTGCGCAAGTTTGTGCGGGAAGACACTGTGTACCAGCAACGTTACAGCTATACTGAGGCACAGGTGGTGAAGAACACCTGGAACCAGCGCAACAACTACATCATGCTCAACAAAGGACGGCGGCAGGGCATCAAGCTTGACCAGGCCGTCATTTCGCCGCAGGGCATTGTGGGCGTGGTGGTGAACACGACCGACAACTTCAGCACGGTGATGCCGGTGCTGCACTCGAACAGCCGCAATAGTGTGAAAATACCGCGTATCAACACCAATGGCTCGCTGGTGTGGCGGGGCGGTGACTTCCGCTATGCCACTCTTATCGACATCCCCACTACCTACAAGCTGAGGGTCAACGACACCGTCATCACCAGCGGCATGGCCAACGACTTCCCCGAAGGGGTGATGGTGGGCTTTGTGGAGAAGGCATTTACCGAGCGAGGCAGCGGCTTCTATACCATTAAGGTGCGCTTGGCCACCGAGTTCACCAAGCTGGACCATGTCTATGTCATCGACAATCATTTCAAGGCCGAGCAGGACTCGCTGATGGCCAGAACACAGAAGGAGGATTAGGAACTATGACCCGACTAGTGATTATCAATATCTTTCGTTTTGTGGCACTGCTGGTGCTGCAGATTCTGATGCTTAATTATGTTTATCTGGGCGGCTATGTGGTGCCGTTTATATATATTCTTGCCATCATGATGCTCCCCACCAGTTTGGGGAATATCCCGCTGCTGCTGATAGCCTTTGTGTCGGGCGGCGTGGTCGACATCTTCTGCAACATTCCTGGCTTCCACATGTTCAGCTGCACAATGATGGCTTTCGGCCGCATCCTCTTCGGTAATAAGATGCTCACCCGCGACGACCCCACCGAGGTGGTGGAGACACCCAGCGCGCACAGTGTCCCCTTCGAGGTGTTTGCCATGTATGTGCTGCTTTTGGCACTCATCTACAGTGTCACGTATGGTCTTCTGGAGGCCTTTAGTTTGGGCAACTTCTGGATGACGGCCGTGTCCATGGTCATCAACACCGCCGTGGCATGGGTGTTGGTGATGTTGTGCCAGCTGCTTATTGCCCCGATAAAGAAATAATGACTAACAGCAACAGACTAACGATGAGCAAGGTAATTGCAATAATGGGATTTATAGGGTTGGCCGTCGCCCTGAATGCCCAGCCCGTGGTAGGGGAGTGGCAGGACCACAACTCCTTCGTCAAAGTCCGCAAAGTGTGCGCCACGAGCCGGGGTGTCTATGCCGCCACCGGCATGGCTATGTTCTATTATGATCGTAACGGCTCATCGCTGACCGCAATGACCAAGGTGTCGGGCATGACCGATGTGGGCATCAGTGCTATTGCATACGATGATGCCTCGGGCTGTCTGGTGGTGGCATACACCAATTCGGGCTTCGACCTACAGTATGGCTCCACCGTCTATCATGTTGCCGACATCAAGTACAGCAATATCAGCGGTGACAAGAAAATATACAGCATCCGTTTCCATGGGGGCCGCCTCTATCTGACCACGGGCTTCGGCATCGTGGTGGTGAACCTTGGCCGTCATGAGATTGAGGAGACCTATTATATAGGTGAAGATGGCGAGGGCTGTCTGGTGTATGACCTGGCCTTCACCGACAGCCTCATCGTGGCTGCCACCGACCAAGGGGTTATGTATGCCCCTAAAGCGAGCAGCCGGCTGCATGTTTACGAGGAGTGGCAGCACGATACTGTGTCGCCCCTTCATGGCATGTCGGTCCGTATGTTGGAGGTGAGTCGTGGACGGCTGGTGGCTGCCGCTTGTACCAACAATCCCGACAGCATGACAACCTTTTATCAGCAAACGCCGGGCAACTGGTCTGCCTGGGGCAGTTGGGCTATGGGTCGTGTGGAGTCATTGAAATGCCGTCAGGGTCATGTGCTTCTCAATCGTTTCGGCCATATTGAGGTGTACGACGAGGACTTCCTGTTGGATGCTGTGGTGGAGAACCTTCCCAACTATGGGGTGTCGGCTTGGGATGTGGATATGGATGCCGATGGCACGCTGTGGATAGGGCATGTGTGGGCAGGTTTGGTGCATGCCACGGTTGATGGCTCTTACACCGAAAGTTATTACCCTGTTGGACCATACAACGATGACTATGTCTACAGCCTTACCGCCACCAACGACAAGGTGTATCTCTGTCCCGGCGGCAAGAAACCCACATACGAAAGCTCCTACCTTCCGGGCAGTTTGTCGATATACGACAACAAGCAATGGTCGAATGTCAACCCCAACGGTCTTGGTCAGAATTATATGGATATACTGTATATGGCTGTGGACCCTACCGACAAGAACCATCTGAGTGCTTCGGCTTGGGGGCATGGTGTCTTCGATATACGCGATGGCAAGCTACAGACCCTCTTCGATGGTTCCAACACCGATGGTGCGCTAACGCCTTATTCTGACCGCGGATTCACCCATCTGAGGGTGTCGGGTCTGGCTTACGACGACCAAGGCAATCTGTGGGTGACCAACTCGCTTGTCAACAATGGGTTGGCAGTCCGCTACCACGACGGCAGCTGGAAGTCGTTCAACATCACCCCCATGCTGCAAGGCGTCAACCGTGAGAAACGTGAGATTGACAAAGTGATATGGGACAGCATACGGGGTTATAAGTGGTTCGTCGGTCGTGCCAACCGCATCTATGTCCACGACGGCGAGGGCAAGATGGCCTACGTCAACCCCAATAATGGCAGCAAGCTGGAGACCCACACTGTCAACTGCATCGTGCAAGACCGCCTGGGCGATATTTGGTTTGGCACTGACAAGGGGCTGAAGGTCATATACGATGGTTATCGTGCATTCAACAATGGCGGCAACGGCGAGCAGTCGCCCGTCATGTGCGGCAATATTCTCTATAACGAGGACGGCATCTATGAGTATCTGATGGCATACGAGAGCATCTCCTGCATTGCCGTGGACGGTGCCAACCGCAAGTGGGTGGGCACGATGAACAACGGTCTTTACCTCATCTCGGCCAACGGCTTGGAACAGCTGCACCACTTCACCATGGCCAATAGTCCTCTCAACTCCGATAAGATATTGGCTTTGGCCGTCCATCCCGAGACGGGTGTGGTGTATGTGGGCACCAATATGGGGCTCCAGTCATACCGCTCCACAGCCACTGCGGCTGATGTCTACCCCGAGGCCGACATCCATGCCTTCCCCAATCCGGTGCGGCCCGACTATGACGGTCCCATCGCTATCAAGGGTTTCACTCGCGATGCGCTGGTGCATATCACCGATGCACGTGGCCATGTGGTCTTTACCACCAAGGCCAACGGCGGACAGGCCATCTGGAATGGTCGCACCCTTCAGGGCCAGCGGGTGGCCAGCGGTACGTATTTCGTATTCGCCTCGGACGAGACTGGCGGCATGCGCTCTGTCACCAAGGTGCTTGTAGTAAAATAACATCAACCTCTTCATCATCCACCAAATCAATTGACACCCACCCTCTCCACACAGGCCTTAATACTCCACACTACCGAGTATTCCGAATCATCGGTGATTGCCAAAATCTTCACCCGGCAGCTGGGTGTGCGGTCGTATATTCTGAAGGGGGTGCGTAAGGGAGGAAGCAAAACCAAGCAGAACCTGCTGCAGCCTTTGAGCCATCTTGACTTGGTGGTGTACAACAACCCCAAGACACAAATCAACTATATTAAAGAGATTGGTGTCCATGCCCCTTCCTTGAGGACTAAGGAGTGGGCGGCCGACCCTGCTGAGGCGGCGGTGCATAACGCGCTGCGGTTCTTCATGACAGAGGTGCTGTATAAGACCCTCCGCGAGGAGGAACCTATGCCTGAGCTGTTCGACTATGTGGCCGAGAGCTGCCAGTTCGACACCACAAGGACCAGGCTGGCACAGCATCCCATCAGGTTCCTGTTGAAAGTGTCGCGCCATTTGGGCATCGAACCCTTGGATGACTACAGCAGCCGCGAGCCGCTGTTCGATATGGCTGCAGGGCGTTTCTGCTACGCTGGCGAGCAGACGTTGGACCTGACCTCCTCCCAACTGCTGCATTATTATCTCTCCGCTATCCATGCCGATACACCCTGCCCCATGACGACCTTGGAGCAGCGCACCAGCTTGATAAACCATCTGCTGGAGTATTACCAGCTTCACCTGTCGGAGTTCCGCAACTTTAAGTCTCACGAAATATTGCACACTATTTTACAATAAATAATATGAGGAAAGTAATTGTCACTTTATTGTTTGCAATGGCACTGATGCCCGCCTTTGGACAGTCGTGCTACTGGGTGCTTCTCACCGACAAGCAGGGCACCACGTTTGACCCATACACTTATTTTGATGCCAAGGCCATCGAACGTTATCAGCAGAATGGTGCTGACCTCTACGACATCAGCAACTACCCGCTCAACGAAAGCTATGTTGGCAAGGTGGATGCCATTGCCACCGAGGAGGTGGGCTGCAGCCGTTGGATGAACGCTGTGGCGGTGATGGCCACGCCCGACCAGATAGCTCGTATTGAGCAGCTGCCCTTCGTCAGCCGAATCCAGCGCATAGGGGGCGACATGCAGTTGGCATCAATGTCCGACCCGTCTGACCCGTCCGACCCGTCTGACCCGTCTGACCCGTCCGCCCCCTCCCCCCAACCCAAACTCACCGACCAGCTCATCCGTATGCAGGGCAACCTTTTCCGCGACAAGGGCATTGACGGCAAGGGGCTGCGCATAGCCGTTTTCGATGGCGGCTTCCCACGTGTGAACACCCATGAGGCGTTCAAGCACTTGCGCGACAACCACCGCATCCTCGACACGTGGAACTTTCCCAACAAGAAAGCGGATGTGTACGGCTGGAACAGCCACGGCCTCGCCACCCTCTCCTGCATTACCGGCATTGTCGGACAGCAGCAGCTGGGCATGGCCACGGGTGCCGAGTTTCTTCTCTACCGCACCGAGGTCGAGTTAGAGCCTTTCAAAGAGGAGGTGTGGTGGATGCAGGCTGTGGAGCGTGCCGACAAGCACGGTGCCAACATCATCAGCAGCTCGCTCGGCTATGGCAAAGAGCGTTACTGGACCAAGGACATGGACGGCACCTCCTATGTGGCCAAGGCTGGCAATCTGGCAGCAAGAAAAGGCATATTGGTCTGCTGCTCGGCAGGCAACGAGGCCGACACTAAGGAATGGAAGACCATCGTCACCCCGTCGGATGCCGACAGCGTGCTTTGCGTGGGAGGCATCGAGATGAGCCTCGACCGTTACCGTCATATCAGCTTCAGTTCTTTCGGTCCTTCAGCCGACGGGCGACTGAAGCCCAATGTATCGGCTTTTGGCCACGTCTATGCCGCTGCCAATAGTGGCGACGACGCTGTCAGCACAGTCTACGGCACCTCGTTCTCCTGCCCCCTCACCGCTGGCTTCGCTGCTTGTGCCTGGCAGACCATGCCTGGCAAGACTGCCATGGAGATGTTCGACTTGATACAGAAGTCCGCCGACCTGTATCCCTATTACGACTATGCGTTGGGCTATGGTGTGCCTCAGGCTTCATACTTCGTTAATGGGTCTAGGAAGAATGACCCCACCTTTGTGCTGCGCGAAACCAAGGACTCGGTGGAGGTTCACCTGCTGAAGCCTACAGCGTTTGCCACAGTCTTCTACAACAAGCAGCGTCCCGACGGCACCTTGGTGCGCTATGCCAGCTGCGAACTGGAGAATGTCGCTCCCGAAGATTGTCTGAGGTTCTACAAAGGCTCGCTCGACAGTTGCCGCCTCAATGTCTGTTACGATGGCTACACCGCCACCTACAGCCTCTCTGAGAAAGACTGGCAGCGGATGCGCTTGGAACGTGCCAACTTCGCTTGCACTGCCTATTGTGCCCACGACGACTTTGACAGAACTACCAAGTACGACCTCGATGCCTCCGACCTTGTGCCCTCCAACTGGGGCAGCAATGCCAAAAATCATGGCGAAATCTACGTCCAGTATGGTTCCCATACTTGGTGGGGATATGTCGATGCCCCACTCTTCTCATGGTCGCCAAGTTTCCATTTCGGCTATCGTCTCATGCATGCTTTCGGCAAAGCATATAAACTGGGAGCAGGTATAGAATGGAATGTCTCGAATATCAATTATGCTACTGATAAGGCGAATGAGGTTGATGATGTGTTGGGAATTGCACCCGCCACCTACGATGTCAAACGCATCAAGCGGCACCAGTTCGACCTCGAGCTTTTCCAGCGTGTGCGTTTCGCAGCAGGTGGTCTTGTGAGCAACGGTGTCTATTGGGACTTGGGTGTTTTCGCCGGTTGGAACCCAGCTCATCGCTATCTTCTCCGTCAGACCGTTGGCACGCCTAATGGCACCAACAAGGTAAATACCGAGTACAGCCTTACCACCCCAGTTGAAGACTACCGGTTTGTGTGGGGAGTCTCCACCCGTGTAGTCTATGACATCATCGGCATATATGCTCGTTGCACCATGCCGTTTGTATATTCAAAGTGCGGCTGCGTCATTCCAATACCCATGATGGAACTCGGCGTGCAGCTCTCGTTATAAAAAGAGACGGCATATTAGTCTCATGGCAACATGATTGACGAAGGGATTCCGGCTTTCGGAACCCCTTCATTTTTTCTCCTGACAATGTGTCCTAACGTATTTAGCAATGCTTTTTTTCTTGCCATGTCAGAAAAAAGTTGTATTTTTGCACCCGCAAACCGACAGAACTGGTTTGCCGAAAAAGTGCATTTTCGCCTTATTCCAATTGTGTGAATCTCGACAATTTACGCAAAATACTGTAGAATATGGAATAAAGGGAATTCGAAATGCTCCTGTGGATTGTATTTATCTATCATACATTCCTCTGTGGGGCGATTCATACACCTTTATATTCATTCTACAGGGAAGTCGAGACCCTCACACAAGAAGATAGAGACATAATGGATGGCTCCACTTTTTTCGTTGCTGATTCCGCCGACGAGCCTCCGGCAGACTAGCAGTTGCGCCCGACACGGATTAAGGGCTACTGAAATGAATAAGAGATTATTAGCTTTTGCGTTTTTGTTGGTGGCATCCATTCCAATCATTGCACAAGATTATGAGGGTTCGATGCCTAGTTTTTCTGCTTCGAAGTCTGTGCCAAGTGTATTTACGCTTCAAAATAAATCTTATGTCGAATTGGATTATAAACATCGCGATGCCAGACTTGTTGAAGTACTTGATTCTTTAGTACTATATGATAATAATCTCCAGAGAGTAAAGGCCGTATCTATACCAGTCACGACATATAATTCATGTAGCTATGGCGATTCGTATTCTGATGGTTCTTGGACAATGGGAACCCCCAACTGGAGAGAAGCGTATCTTCGGGTACGTCATTTAAGTTATGTTGATTTGTCAATAGGTGGTGAAAAATTTCGTTCCTTCTATTTGTCTCAGACACTATTTAATAATGACTCCAAGTTTGAATATGTTCTTCCCCATTTTGAGGAAAGTGAGTTTGTATTTTGGGATGTCAATTATACTTCGTATGGTGATAGTGTTCGCTATCATGTGACTCGATTTTCAGGGTTTGACATAATGAATGAAGAGGGGGAATTGGTGTCCACCATCAGGTGTTCGGATGAAGAAAACATTTACGATGATGCTACAGTAGTCTCATGGGATGGAAAGCTCTATTTAGCAACTGAAGTAATTCATACGGATGGTTCTTATGCGTATAATTTCTACCGTATCGACCGTCAGACGCAGAAGATTGAGCAGGTGGCGAGTGTGCCGTTCAGTGTGCGGCCTACGGTGATGGAGCGGGGGCAGGAGATTATTGTTGAGCTGGACGAGAACACTAATGCCCGCGAGATTGATGTGGTGAACGCCCTTGGTCAGACGGTGAAGCGTGTGCCGGTGGCGGCAGGGCAGCGCGAGGTGCGCATCAACTCCGCCGAATTAGGCAGCGGCATGAACTTCATCAACACTCGCACACCTGAGGGGCAAGGAACAGTCAAGATTATTGTGAAATAGTAAACCGGAAATACATAGTATCGAAGGGGTGGCCACAATGCAGCCACCCCTTTCCATTTTATGGACTGCAGGGCAAACGCATCAAAATTAGTTGTCAGGTATGCCGAAAGTTCATATACGATGTGCGGCAATGCGACTCCGGCCCCAGCCCAAAGGGCTGGAACAGATATAGCCTAGGGCGTTGCCCTAGGAACCAGTATCGTGCCCGACAGATGCAGCCTGTAGGGCTGCGACATCACGCCCGTGCCAGAATTCGTTGTTGCAGCCCTACAGGCTGCTGGTCGCTGCCGTCGTTGTCCCCGTATGGCGGTGCCATACGCTATATCTGTCTGTGCCTTTCAGGCACACTGAGACATCAAACCATGGGGCTTGATTAATTGCAACGTCCTTCTAGAACCCCAAGAATCGTTATATTTGATGCGTTTGCCCTATTATGGACTGAAGAAAATTTGGCTGTTTCAATTTTTCTTCGTACTTTTGCATTTTGAAATGGACCGAAAGTTATATATCATCGGAGGCTGTAACGGGGCTGGGAAAACCACTGCCTCATATACTGTGCTGCCGGATATACTGCATTGTCGCGAGTTCGTCAACGCCGACGAAATCGCCCATGGATTGTCTCCATTTAACCCAGACAGTGTAGGTTTGGAAGCCGGCCGGCTGATGCTGCAACGCATTAATGAACTATTGGGACGGGATGCCACTTTTGCTGTTGAGACTACATTGGCTACAAAGTCGTACGTCAATTTGGTCCACCAGGCACAGGCCAAGGGGTATGTCGTCACCTTGGTTTTTTTCTGGCTGCGCACCCCCGAGCTGGCCCTGCGGCGCGTGGCGGAGCGTGTGAGCAATGGCGGCCACAATATCCCCGTGGCCACCACGCGCAGGCGTTACACTGCCGGGATACGTAATTTGTTTAACCTCTATGCTCCCGAGGTGGATGCATGGTTTATCTACGACAATAGCGACACCCCACGCACTGAGGTGGCGCATGGCGGCAAAGCCGTCCCCACCACCGTGCTCAACATGGAACTATTCTCTAAAATGAAAGAATATGTCAGATAAAGAGATTCAGGAATTTGCCGAGAAACTACAGCAAGGCCTCAACATTGCTGAGCGCCGTATGCTTGAAGAAAAAGCCCTGCGTGGCCAGGACATCGTAGTTTGCCACATCGACGGCACCATACACCGTGTGCCTGCCAATGAAGCTATTAAGGCATTGTAATGCGGGTATACAATATTTTATTGTATTTCTCGTTCTAAGTAAAAATAAGAATGACTATGAATACTAGACAGATTACAGCCCAGATTCCTGTAGCATACTACGACACCGTGGTCACGATGTTTAAGGGTTTAGGCATTTCATACGAGGAGACCATAAATAAGAAAAAGGCACCCGAACCCGGCAGCAAGGAGTATATCCTTGACAGTATCTGCCGTGGGATGGAAGAGGTGCGCCTTTGGGAGCAAGGAAAGTTACAATTGCCAACACTGGAGGATGTGCTGAATGAATTGTGAGATTATCACCACCTTTGACTTTGTGCGTGATCTTCGCCACTTAAGCAAAAAGTACCACTCAATCAAAGATGACGTGGCTAAACTTGGTGAAGAAATACGAGCCAATCCCACTATGGGTATTGATTTGGGTGACGGCATACGTAAGGTGCGCATGGCCATAACTTCAAGAGGTAAGGGTAAAAGTGCTGGTGCAAGAGTGATTACCTACAATGTTATCACACATGCCGAAGAAGGCCGTGTGATATTGGTAACCATCTACGACAAATCAGAGTGCCCCAGCGTCACCAAACGCGAAATAGTCTCCCGTCTGAAACAGGCAGGGATAGTCAATTAACTTGAAACAAAATAAATAGTAACAATATGACACTTGAAGATTTTCAGAACGAACTGCGCCAGGGTATCCCCAACCCCCTGCCCACACCACAACCCTATGACACCACCGTCAACCATGCGCCTAAGCGCAAGGATATCCTCACCCCCGCCGAGAAGAAGTTGGCCATCCGCAATGCACTCCGCTATTTCGACCCCAAGGACCACGCCATGCTCGCCCCTGAGTTTGCCGAGGAGTTGAAAAAATACGGGCGCATCTACATGTATCGCCTGCGTCCCACCTACAAGATGTATGCACGTCCCATTGACGAGTATCCTGCCAAGTGCCGTCAGGCTGCTGCCATCATGCTCATGATTCAGAACAACCTCGACCCCGCCGTGGCACAGCACCCCCACGAACTTATCACCTACGGCGGCAACGGCGCCGTCTTCCAAAACTGGGCTCAGTATCGTCTGGTGATGAAGTACCTCAGCGAGATGACTGACGAGCAGACCCTCGTCATGTACAGTGGCCATCCCATGGGACTGTATCCTTCGCACAAGGATGCCCCCCGTGTGGTGGTTACCAACGGCATGATGATACCCAACTATAGCAAACCCGACGACTGGGAACGCTACAACGCCCTCGGCGTCACGCAATATGGCCAGATGACCGCCGGCAGCTATATGTACATCGGTCCGCAAGGCATCGTCCATGGCACTACCATCACCGTGCTGAATGCAGCCCGCAAGCTCGGTGGCGGCACAGCCGGCAAACTCTTCATCACCGCAGGCCTTGGTGGCATGAGCGGTGCACAGCCTAAGGCTGGCGACATTGCCGGTGTCGTCTCCATCACTGCTGAGATCAACCCCGCCGCCACACAGAAACGTTTCGAGCAAGGTTGGGTGGACGAGGTTCATGCCGACCTTGACGAACTGTTTGTTGAAGTCAATAAGGCTATTGCCGAGAAGAAAGCCCGTAGTTTTGCCTACCAGGGCAATGTGGTTGACCTGTGGGAATACTGCGCAGCCAAAAATATACATGTCGATTTAGGCTCCGACCAGACCTCGCTCCACAATCCCTGGGCAGGTGGTTACTACCCCGTGGGTGTCAGCTTCGAAGATTCAAAAGTGATGATGGCCGAGCAGCCCGAACTCTTCAAACAGAAGGTGCAGGAGAGTCTCCGCCGCCATGTGGAAGCCGTCAACAAGCTCACTGCTAAGGGTATGTACTTCTTCGACTACGGCAACGCCTTCCTCCTCGAGAGCAGCCGCGCTGGTGCCGACATCTGGAATGCCGACCACTCCGCCTTCCGCTACCCCTCATACGTACAGGACATCATGGGCCCCATGTGCTTCGACTACGGCTTCGGCCCCTTCCGTTGGGTATGCACCAGCGGCAAATCCGAAGACCTCGACAAGAGCGACCATATCGCCATGGAAGTACTCGGTGAGATAGCGGCCACCGCTCCCGCCGAGATACAGCAGCAGATGCACGACAACATACAGTGGATTCGCGGTGCCAAGGAAAATCACCTCGTCGTCGGTTCTCAGGCCCGCATCCTCTATGCCGACTGCGAAGGCCGCACCAAGATAGCCGCCCGCTTCAACGAAGCTATCAAGAAAGGTGAGATTTCCGCACCTATCGTCCTGGGTCGCGACCACCACGACGTCAGCGGTACCGACAGCCCCTTCCGCGAAACCTCCAACATCTACGACGGTTCCAACCGTACCGCCGACATGGCCGTGCAGAACGTCATCGGCGACAGCTTCCGCGGCGCCACGTGGGTCAGCATCCACAACGGTGGCGGCGTTGGCTGGGGAGAAGTGATGAATGGGGGCTTTGGCATGGTGCTTGACGGCAGCGAAGCCTGTGACCGTCGTCTGCGCATGATGCTCCACTGGGATGTCAACAACGGCATCAGCCGCCGCAGCTGGGCACGCAACGAAGGCGCCATGTTCGCCATCAAGCGTGCTATGGACATCTGCCCCGAACTAAAGGTCACCATGCCCAACCTTGTTGACGACAAGGTGCTGGAAGACCTGTTTTAGTGGACAAGTAACATATTAATTGGCTAAAGATTTGTGGGTTAACCCTCGAATCTTTAGTCCTTTTTACTAGTAGTGACCTCCAATAATTATTCAGACAAAACATTGTATGGCAATATAGAAGGATTGCTTGATTGTTTAATTGCTTGAATAATTGGTTAGAGCTTAAAGGTTACAGCTTAAAGGTTAGAGGGGGGCGGCAGCAAATTCTCAATTCTCAATTCATTAATTCCTGGGTTTCTTGGGGTCGGCAACGGCATATTTGTGTGCGTCGCCGATGACAACCGTGATGTATATGATGGCCAGCAGGATGGCAAGGATGGAAGCTAAAAGGTCAAGCAGTGTCAGCGAGCAGGAACAGAGTGAAACCCGTAGGGTTACCAGCCGGGGGAATGCTATTAAAATGGTGTTGGCAAGGAAGATGAGGATGCGGAACTCTGTGGGTCCAAGCTTGGCGTAAGTGAGGCGGAACTCGCTTTTCAGATGAGCATTGATACTTACGTTAATTGTCATGAAAAGGTAGAGGATGAATACGGCGAGGGCCAGATTGAGGTTTACAAGAGGGGATAATCCGGCACCTATGAACATGAAAGCTTCATTGATGCAGTCGACCGTGTGGTCAATATAGTATCCGTAAATAGGTCGCTGGCAGTTGCGTACACGCGCAAGGGTCCCGTCAAGTGAATCGCCATACCAGTTAATGACCAGTCCGACCGAACTGAGCCACAGCCAATCGATACCGTAGCGGGTGAGGAAAAAGCCCAGCCCGACAAGGAATGCACCCATACTCCCGAGTATGGTGAGCATGTCACTGGTGACCCAACTGGGCTGATGTCGGGCCAGCCAGATGAGAGTTTTTCTTTCTAAACGGTTGGTGACGGAGGTCTGAATCCGTTCTGCTTGCTTTATATTGTTAATCATATTTCGATGGATAAACTGATAGGTGTGCTATAATTGTGATGAGATGAGGTGTGCGCAGCTTTCTTTTATCTTATGGGATGTCGGCCGATGGCTCCAAATGTCGGGCTGGAGGCAGGAGGAGTTTTCGAGGTCGGTCAGGAATATGCTTTTCAGCTCCTTCACGTAGATGGGGGAGTCTATAACAGCTGCCACCTCTTCGCATAAAAAATAACTGCGAGGGTCAATGTTGCAGGAGCTTACGACAGCGGTGGAATTGTCGGCAACAATGATTTTTGAGTGCATATATCCCTTGTTATACAGATAGAACTTGATACCAGCGTTCATCATCTCGGTAAAGAAATATTTGGATGCCCATTGGGTGGTTTCGCCACGGTCGCCACGGGGAGGTAATATGATGCGGATGTCAACTCCGCGTTGGGCGGAGCGCTTCAAGGCTTCTGCTAGCGGCTTCGGCGGGATGAAGTAGGGCGACTCGAACCACGCACACTGTCTGCTACGGCCCAGCAGCTCTATTGTGAAGTCCAGGATGCTGTGTCCCGCACCAATAGGGCCAGAAGTGATAATGCTTATGGGAAGACTGCCAACCGAAGGTACTGCTGGAAAGTATTTTGGCGAGGCATGCAGCTCTTTGGTTGCATAGTGCCAGTCGGCAAGGAAAGCGTGTTGAAGTGACGCGACCACAGGCCCTTCGATGCGGATCATGGTATCGCGCCAGCATCCCCATGATAGTCCGTGGAGGTAACGCTCGGCAACGTTCATTCCACCCAGGTATGCCACTTTGCCGTCTACCACCACAACCTTACGATGGTTGCGGTAGTAGTCGCGTCGGCGTATCAATGGAAAATGTACAGGACCGAAACCGGCGCATTGCACGCCCTGTTGGTTGAGGTGTCTGTAGTATCGGTGCCAGGGATGGCATACAAAGTCGTCATACAACAGTCGAGCCTCAACTCCTCTGTCAGCGCTTTCAGCCAAGGCGTTGCCTATCAATTGTCCCACCGCATCTGATTCAAACTTGAAGAACTGGACATGTACGTGGTGTTCTGCAGTGGAAATGTCGGCAAGCAGTGAGTTTAGAAATGGTCCAAAGTCTGTGAAGGTGGTGATACGGTTGCCCTCAGTCGGTTGTGGGGGAAGATAAGCGTCCAGCTGCTCTTGTGCCGACCCCTCCATGAGTGTGACACCGCCTGGGCGGCTAACCAGCCAGATAATCCATGCAGATAGTCCAATGAAAGTTAACAATATGATAAGTAGTGGCTTCATCTTATATTCTATTAAGGGCAGGCAACAAGGGTCAATGCTTGAATTGAGAATTGAGAATTTGCTGCCGCCCCCCGCTAACCTTTAAGCTGTAACCTTTAAGCTGTAACCTTTAAGCTGTAACCTTTAAGCTGTAACCTTTAACCTCTAACCAATTATTCAAGCAATCAAACAATCAAGCAATCCTTGTTATCTCTATAACGCCGCCTTGGGAATTTTAGTATGTGTCATGTTAATTTAAGCATTCAAGAAATGGTGGAGAAAAAGATAAAAATGTCAGGGCAAACGCATCAAAATCAGTTGTCAGGTATGCCGAAAGTTCATATACGATGTGCGGCAATGCGACTCCGGCCCCAGCCCAAAGGGCTGGAACAGATATAGCCTAAGGCAACGCCCTAGGAATCAGTCCCCATGCCGACAGATGCAGCCTACAGGGCTGCAACATTACGCC
>JAFRXG010000013.1:0-62774 GCA_017441565.1 Bacteroidales bacterium
AGGGTTTTCGTTGACCCCACACTGCGTTCCTTGTGTGGGGTTATTGAAATTCAGCATCTTCGATGCTGTTAAAAAATCAGTCTTTTATCAAACTAGAGCCTTGCAATTCAAAAAAAATGTGTATCTTTGTAGGCATAAATACATAACATTATGAAGAAGATATTATTTTTATCTGTAGCATTCACAGTATTTTATGTAATGCAGCCCCCCTTGGCGGAAGGACAAATATTGTACAATTATGCGCTGGGGGGCGACAGCTTTTCCCCGTCCGGCTCGGTGGTGCGGACGGTGAGCAACCAGAAAGTCATAGCCTCCTACTGGGACGGGACGAACTATCGTCTGGCCCGCGTGGGGCTGATCGACATCATATCGGCCAAGATGGACCCCTACCACGAAATAGCCGATATCCGCATCGTGGACGACGACATCTTCTTCTGCGGGATGGACCGAAGCAATAACCATGCCTTCCTGGGGCATGCCACGGTCAGCGACATCGAGGCCCAGAACCCGCATATTCAGTTTCTGGGGTTCAATATTTCAGGTATTAAAACCTCCCGGTTGTATCGGCTGGCAGCATACCAAGAAAGCCCTACGGACCCTTTCCGTATAGTGGCGGTCGGCGACATCTGGTATAACGGAACACCTGACCCCAACATATACCCATGCCCTGCCAGCCCATATATGACAGACTGCTGCGCCCATATCGTCGTTGAATACAAATATCAGTCTGGCTCGTTCACGCATTTGGGCAACAAGGTACTAGATGACGTAAACGGCCATTTCGAATACGCATGCGACGTGGTGGAGACGGACAACTATGTGGCGGTGGTGACCTTCCCCGCAGCTGACGAGCTGATTATCCACCGCTGCGACAAGAGCAACGTGCTGGGTCCGCTGTCATTCAATTATTATTATCGTTATACCGTCCCATCGGGGAGGGTGGTCTTCAGCGGCTGCAAGATGAAGGGGGACACGATAGCGGTGGCCTCGGTGTTCGACTATGGCGGCGGGGTGGACGACATGCAGGTGCGGGTGGTGGACTTGGCGACGATGAACATGCCCTATGCGCAGGTGTTCGACCTGCAGGACAAGGATGACGTCTATGAGATGGCCTACCTGCCCGATGTCCAAAAGTTGGTGCTGCTGACAAACCAGACATACTCCTACTTGGTAGAGTTTCATCACACCTTTTGCTTCCTGAAGCCCTACGAGACAGTTTTCCCCTACAACATGGAAAAGATTTACGAGTCCGACGACCGCAGCTTCACCTCGGTGGACAGACTGTCCTCGCAGCATATAGTGGCAGCCGGCGGGGACTACTGGATGATGAGAGATGTGACGTACAATAATCCAACATCCACCTGTTACGTGACAAAAGACCATCCTGTCAGGGGGCTCAAGCTGTCTAGTCCCATATCGGATAATTATGGATTTCTTTCGCTTACAATACCCCCCTCGCCCTCATCATGTTGTAATGAGACTTACGACAAAATATGGATGATTGGGAAATGTGTTATACCCTAACTAATACTACCGTTATGAAAAAGATGATATTGATACTGGCCGTCCTGCTGGCCGCCGCAGGTGCGTTGAAAGCGCAGGATACAATAAGGTACCCTGATTCCTGCTATATGTACAATCCTTATGGGATTGACAGTGTACAAGGTTCTTCTGTTAGTCAAAATATGTCAACATGGGGATTCGGTGAAACGTGGGCTTGTTTTTCAGAATATGCGATTAGGCTCGGTGCTATGGTTCCTGAAGGGTGGATTCCGGTGTTAGACCCTCTGACGGATATATATTACTGGATTTATCCAGGTAAAAAACGCACTTATGGAAGATTCAAAGAATACGTGGCTCCGGGACAGACGTTAATATACGGCATTGCCGCCACGACAGGTAGTGTGCATTATCTCAATTCGGGTCGATACCTTGACAGCATATACACTCTCGGAGAACTGCATAACATAGGCTATATCACAGATTCGAACTTCAACCTGTACGCCTATCTGTTCAGGAAAACGAACGGCGAAATATACTGCGTGGACTCGGTGAAGTGGATACGCCACAACAACCCATACCGCTACTTCGAATACAGCCAGTACCCGCCGCTAGGATTCGAAGCATTTTACCAACAACCCTATGTGGCGTACTCATACGAGTTCTATTTCGACCACCCGGTATCTGTCATCGACACCTTTCTGATAGGGGTAAGTTTTCCATATGTCGATAGTCTGGCCCTCCTGTATTGCGAGTGGATGGAAGTATATGGCACCACAGTGTACCCGATGGGGGAATATCACAACTACAAACCTCCTGAGACATCATTGGACAAGGTAAACTTCTGTTCTGACCAAATTCGAATTCCCTCCGGTGTTTGGGGCGGATTCTTCCCCATTCTCACGCCGCAGGACACCACACGGTGCTACCCTGTGCGGGAGGTCAGCATGTTCACAGCGACGGACACGAGCATCACGCTGACCTGGCGTGCCGACAACGCCACGCAGTGGGAGGTGGAGTATGCCGAGGCCGACGGGATGACGGCATACACCGTGACCACCACCACGCCGCGGGTGACGCTGACGGGGCTGCGCCCCACCACCACCTATCTGGCACATGTGCGCGCTTGGTGTGCCCGTGACTCAGAGTACGGCGAATGGAGCCCCTTTGTGGAGCTGCAGACCACCGCCCACCAGCCCGACGACACCACGCAGGGACCCGACACGGTGTCTGTCGACGTCGTGGGCCTCTTCACGCGGCTGGCGCCCAATCCGGCGACAGGCCTGGTGACGGTGCAGTCGTCCTACAGCCTGAACCATGTGGCCGTGTACGACGTGCAGGGGCACCTGGTGCTGGAGCAGAAGGCCGCGGGCACTGCCGCCACCTTCGACGTGGGCCGTCTGCCCAAGGGAGTGTATGTGGTCTCTATCCGCACCGCCGCCGGCACCACCACCAAACGCCTGTTGGTGGAGTGAGAATTAGCTGCCGCATCCAGATGCTTAACCGAACAATATAGATCCCCCTTGGAACACCAAGAATGCCATCAGCCATGCTAGCACGAGGCTGTGCACCACAGTGAACAACGCCCAGCCGCGCCCTATCTCACGCCGCAAGGTGGCGATGGTGGCGACGCATGGGAAATAAAGCAGCACGAACATGAGGAAGGCAAATGCCTTGACAGGGGTGAAGAAGGGGTTGCTGCGCAAGGACTCCTCTAACTTGCTGTCGCTGTCCTGATGGTAGAGGATGCCCATGGTGCTGACGATGGCCTCCTTGGCGGGCAGACCAGTGAGGATGCAGACATTCATGCGCCAGTCGAAACCCAGCGGACGCATCACCGGCTCCATCCAACGACCTATGGCTGCGAGGGCCGAATGCTCTTTTTGCACCACGTCCATCTCGAAAGCAAGGGAATCGACCATTGCCGATGCTCTCAGCACATCGTCAGAGGTGACATAACCGTCGACCTCCACCTGCTGCAGCTGCTCAATCTGCGCCTGATAGGGCTGGGTGAGCTCCTCGTTTCGGGGAAAATAGTAGAGTGCCCAGATGATGATGGACGCCCACAGGATGACCGTGGAAATCTTCTTCAAGTAATCCTCACAACGCTCCCAGATGTGCAGCCAGGTGTTGCGCCACACGGGACGGTGGAAGGCGGGCAGCTCGCTGACATAGTCTTCGTCGTCCTGACGGAAATACTTGGTGCGCTTCATGATGAGGGCGAAGAGGATGGAAAGCAGTACGCCTATCAAGTAGAGCGACATCATCACCAATGCCTTATGCTCGGCGAAGAAGGCTCCCACAAAAAGGAGGTAGACGGGAAGACGAGCCCCGCAACTCATGAAGGGAATCATGAGCATGGTGAGTGTGCGGTCTTTCTTATTCTCGATATTGCGGGCCGCCATAATAGCCGGCACATTGCATCCGAAGCCCACCAGCATGGGCACGAAGGAGCGTCCGTGCAGTCCCACCTTATGCATCAGCTTGTCCATCAGGAAGGCCACGCGTGCCATATAGCCGGTGTCCTCCATCAGGGAAATGAAGAAGAAGAGAATAATGATGTTGGGCAGGAACGAAAGTACCGCGCCCACGCCCTGCACGATGCCGTCGGCAAGGAGCGACGTGTACCATGTGTCGGGCATGATGGAGTGCAGCAGGTCGCACAGCCAGTCAATGCCTGACTGTATCCAGTCCTGCGGATAGGCTCCGAGGGTGAAGGTGCACTGGAACACGAGGTATAGCACCACGATGAGGATGGGCAGTCCCAACCATCGGCTGGTGAGCAGCGCGTCGAGTTTTTCCAAACGGGTATGGTCGCTGTGCTGCAAAGTCTCGTTGAGTGCGCCACGGATGAAGGCATGACGCGCTTCGTGAATGATGGCGGCTGGCGACTGGTGCATCGACTTCTCAATCTTGCGCCGGTTGCCTTCGGCGGCGTAGGCCAGAGCCATATAGTTGGGCACATCGTGCAGCATCGCAAGGGTCACCTCGGGTCGCTCCAACAGGCGGATGGCCAAGTAGCGTTTCGAATAGCTATCACTAACATTAGGTATTTTTGCCACCTCGTCGAGCAGGTTGCTGATGGCATTCTCGATGTCGGAGCCATACACCACATGCACATGACGGCCCGAATGTTCTCTCTCTTCGTATGCGGCCATCACACCCTCCGCCACCTTGTCCACCCCCTTGCCGTCCAAGGCGTCGACAGGAAAAGCCTGCACGCCCATCAGATGTCCCAACTGCTCATAGTCAATAGAATGAGCGGTGGCCAGCAGCTGGTCGTAGCGGTTCAGCGCCAACACCAGCTTCAGATGCATATCGATGAGCTGAGGCGTAAGCACCAGCGACTCCTCCAAGTCCATACAGTCCACCACCTGCACCACCACATCGGGGTGCTGGCTGACCAGCTGTTCGGGGTCTTCCACCTCAACCCATTCCATTTTGGCACCCTCCACAAACTCCTTCGGAGCCCGTTGGCAAAACGTGGATTTGCCACTGCCAGAAGTGCCTACAACGGCTATGTTAATTGTTTTTATTTCTTCCATAGTGGTGCAAAGGTAAGCTTTTTCTATGAATTAATAAATAACCAATACTAGTGATTTTCAAACACTCGCCGTCGCATTAACACAAAAATCTTTGTCATACAAATATTTTTCGTATCTTTGCACCTCAAAATACCACTCATTATGAAAGATGTAAAAGCATACATTGAAGCGAACAAAGACCGCTTTCTCGAAGAGCTGTTCGAACTCATTAGAATCCCGTCAATCAGTGCCGAAAGCGAGCACAAACCCGACATGCTCCGTTGCGCGGAGAAGTGGAAGGAGTTTCTGCTGAAGGCCGGATGCGACAAGGCTGAAGTGATGCCTACCACCGGCAACCCCGTGGTGTATGGCGAGAAGATTATCGACCCCGCCAAGCCCACCGTCTGCGTATACGGCCACTACGACGTGATGCCCGTGGCGCCGCTTGAACTCTGGCGCACCAGCCCCTTCGAGCCTGTGGTGAAGGACGGCAAGATATGGGCCCGTGGTGCCGACGACGACAAAGGACAGAGCTTCATGCAGGCCAAGGCTTTCGAATTCATGGTCAAGACCGGCCAGCTCCCCTGCAACGTCAAATTCATGCTCGAAGGCGAGGAAGAAATTGGCTCCCCCAGCCTCTATGGCTTCTGCGAGGAGCATAAGGAACTGCTCAAGAGCGATGTGATACTCGTCTGCGACACCAGCATGATAGCCCCCGACGTGCCCAGCATCACCAGCGGCCTGCGCGGCCTCTGCTACTGGGAGGTAGAAGTGACCGGTGCCAACCACGACCTCCACAGTGGCATCTACGGCGGTGCCGTCGCCAACCCCATCAACATACTCTGCAAGATGATTGCCGGCCTGCACGACGAGGACAACCACATCACCATCCCCGGCTTCTACGACGACGTGCTGGTCATCAGCGACGAGGAGCGCGCCCTCATGGCTCAGGCCCCCTTCGACGAGGAAGCCTACAAAAAGGAGCTCGACATCAAGGCCGTCCACGGCGAAAAGGGCTACACCACTAAGGAGCGCACCGGCATACGTCCCTGCCTTGACGTGTGCGGCATCTGGGGCGGGCATACGGGCGAAGGCTCCAAGACCGTGCTGCCCAGCAAGGCCTACGCCAAAATAAGCACCCGTCTGGTCGCCAACCAGGACTTCCACAAAATCAGCGACCTCTTCCAGAACTATTTCGAGAGCATCGCACCCGACTGCGTCCGCGTGAAAGTCACCCCCTGCCATGGCGGCGCCGCCTACGTAAGCCCTCTGGAGATGAAGGCCTACCAGGCCGCCGAAAAGGCAATGGAGACCACCTACGGCAAACGTCCCATCCCCACCCGCAGCGGCGGAAGCATCCCCATCGTGGCAGGCTTCGAGAACATCCTCGGCACCAAGAGCATCCTCATGGGCTTCGGCTTGGGAAGCGACGACATCCATGCACCCAACGAGAACTACCCCCTCGAGCAGTTCTTCAAAGGCATCGAGACCATCCCCTATTTCTATGAATATTTTGCACAATAACAATTGACATTCCCATGAAGAAACTTTTCCTTATCACCATCCTCAGCCTGGCCCTCCTCCCTGTTATGGCACAGCAGCACAACAGCGGACAACATTGCGGCAACTGCCCTCAACACCAGGCCCAGACCCACCAGCCACGGACCATCAACGGCATCGCCGCCGAGATTGTTAAAGTCTTTCCCGACGCCAAAGGCATCCAAACCAACGGCAAATGGATTGCCGTCTACGACTCATACAAGAAGCTCCTCGGCTACGTCGTATACTCCAAACCCGAAAGCGATGGCATCGTAGGCTACAACGGCGAGACCCCCCTGCTCATAGCCTTCACCCCCAAGCAGAAGATTCTCTCCGTCACCCTGCTCCACAACAAGGAGAACGCCAGCTATCTGAACCGCATCACCGAAGCCGGACTCCTCAACAGCTGGGACGGCCTCAAGGTGAAGAAAGCTCGCAAGAAGAAGGTCGACACTGTCAGCGGCGCCACCTACTCGTCGCGCAGCATCATCCAGTCCCTCCAGGCTGTAATGAAAGCTCTCTGACAATGACCTACTCCATCTTTGACAATATGGACCGCTGCACCCCCGACGAGGTGCAGCGGTTGTTGCCTCTAGTCCCTGAAGCACAACAGGCTGAGGCCATCCGCTTCAAGCATACCTTCGGGCAGTTTGCCACATTAAAGAGCTATCTCATGCTGAAAGAGTTGCTCGTCGAAAGCCAGCAGGTGGAGCCTGACGACCCCCTCCTGTTCGAATACAACCCCCATGGCAAACCCCATCTGGCCGCTCACCCCGGCATCCACTTCAACATCAGCCACTGCCCCAACGCCATAGCCGTGGCCGTCGACGATGCACCCATCGGCGTGGATGTGGAGCGTTTTGTCGAGCCCTCCGAATCGCTGCTCAACTACTGCATGAATGCCGACGAGGTGAACCTGGTGAAAAACGCCGACCACCCCGAACGGCAGTTCGCCGCCCTTTGGACCCGAAAGGAGGCCCTCTTCAAACTGCTCGGCACTGGCATCACCCACGAGCTGCGCGACATATTGGTAACCCCGCACCCCGGCATCCAACTCACCACCCAACTATTTGTGGAAAAAGCCTTCGCCTTCACCCTCGCCACCACCGTCACACAGTGATGCAGCTGACGCGTGCCACACCTTCCTCCCCAACATCTTCCTAACCACACCCCGCCTTATGGGCAAGACAGGGCTTTACCCATTGCTTTCCTCGCACAATACCACTAGTCTCCTTCCAAATATTCTCTATTATAGAAACAATATAAAAAGAATATCGAAAGAAAAAAAATAATAAATTGAAAGGATAACCCCTCAGGGCCCTTTATGGACGACCTGACCGCAATGGCATCACTTTCGGGACGCGGTCACAGCGCCCCGAGCAAAAACAGATTGACGAGCAAGATGTTGGCTACTCTATCTCGAACTCCAGGTCTGCCAGCTTGAAATAGGCTCCCATAAAGTCCATATAGCCCACTCTGACGGTCACCGTCCCTTCTTTCACTTTGGGCGTCATGTAGTAGGTGCCCAGCTCGCTGCCTTTGCGCATGTCGCAGGCATCTTCGTTGACCACCTTCAAAATCATGTTGTTCACTCCCACTTTTTCAATCTTGATGCGCACCTCGTTTTCCTCTCCGGCTTTCAGCACCATCGTCTCGGGTGCCAGCACGGTGATGGGCGACGACTGCTCTGCCTTCTGGGGCACGGCAATCTTGCCGGTGGGCATCTCTTGTTTCTCGTGACCCGTGGTGTCGGAATTGGTTGCGGGCTGCTGTGCCATGGCTGCAAACGACATCCCTAATGTAATGATAACTAGTATTAAATGTTTCATGATGTGATGTTATAGATTACTAATTAGTTTCAGCAATTTCATCTTACGCTCACCGGCCTTGCCCGAATAGGGGTGCTCGCGGAGGGAGAGGTTGAATCGGCGGCTGCCTATGAGCACCGTGGAGGGGTGGGTAAACTCGCGGAAGCCCCATTCGCCGTGGTAGGCTCCCATGCCCGAATGGCCGGTGCCGTTGAACGGCACGCCCTTCACCATCAGGTGGATGCACACCTCGTTGATGCATCCGCCGCCGTACTGCTGACGGCGCATGGTGCGCCGTGCCCAGCGGAGGTCGCTGGTGAAGAGGTACATGGCCAAAGGATGCTCACGCTGTGCTATCATGTCCATCAGCTGCTCCACGTCGGCATCCTTGAACGGCACGACGGGCAGCAGGGGGTTGAAGAGTTCGTGCTGAACGATGGGTTCGTCGGGGTTGACGGGATAGATGATTGTGGGGGCATAGCGTCGCGAGGCACGGTCGCCACGTCCGCCATAGACGATTCGGCCGCGATACTCTTCGGCCAGAGCGGCGCATTTGTCGTAGGCCGCCTCGGTGATAAGCTTGGGGTATTCGTCGTTGTGTTCGGGGGTGTCGCCGATGTGCCGGGCGAAAGCGGCCTTCAACGCCGTGAGGAAGTCTTCTGCCACCTCCTCGGCTACAGCCACCTGGTTGATGTTGATGCATATCTGTCCGGCATTGCAGAGTTTGAAGAAGGCTATTTTGCGCGCTGCATCCTCCAGGTCGGCATCTTTGCGGACCACACACCAGTTGCCCGTCTCGCCGCCCAGTTCCAGAGCCACGGGCGTGAGGTTCTTGGCGGCCTCGGCCATCACATGTTTGCCCACGGCGGGCGAGCCTGTATAGAAGATTTTGTCGAACCGTTGGGCCAGACAGGCATCGGCCATGTCGTGTCCGCCGTCGACCAGCGTGACATATTCGGGTGGGAAAAGGTCGGCAATGAACCGTTTGAGCATGGCGGTGCTGGCAGCCGATTTGGAGCTGGCCTTGATGACGGCGGTGTTGCCGCCCGCCAGGCTTGCCGTCAGCACACCGAGGGTCAACAGCATGGGGAAGTTGAAAGGACTGATAATCAGCGTCACCCCATAGGGCATCTTATACACTTTGGTCACCATGCTGGGGAAGCATGCCAGTCCGCTGTAGTGGCATTCGGGACGTGCCCACCGGCGCAGACCGCGTATGGTCTCGTCTATCTCGAAGATGATGGGCAGCACATCGCAGAGGTATGCTTCCACATCGGAGCGGCCTAAGTCCTCGGCCAAGGCCTGTTCCATTTCCTCGGCATGGGCCTTCACCGCTGCCTTGAGCCTCTTCAACTGTGCGATACGCCATTTCACATCCAGCGTCGCGCCGGTTCTGAAAAAGGCTCTCTGACGTTCAACAATGGTAGTAATGTCTTCCATATCAACTATTAATTATTCATTATCAACTGACCCTCACCAGCCTCACGCTGTGGCCTGCCGAGCGGTCGGTGGGATAGAAGGCATAGCCGGAGGAGAGGAAATAGAGCTCGTAGGCCGACGAGAGGGTGTAGCCGTCGGTGGTCCAATAGCAGCCATAGTCGCCCACCATGCTCACCACCGACCCGTCGCGTTCGCCGCCACAGGGCAGAAAGACCGCGCCGGCCCCCTCCATACGGTTCCACTGGGCGGCACTGTAGACATTGGTCTCAAAGCCATCCTTGGTGCCGAACTGGAAGGTGCAGCCGTCGGGCAGCTCCCATTTGTCGGGCAGGAGCAGCATGCCGTGCATCGACGACCCGTCGGCTCTCACATTCTCGATGGTGGCGAGGGCTTTCTTCTTATTGGCATCCGTGCGGAAGCGCAAGAGGTGTTGCCACTCGTCGTAAGTCATCGCACGCCAACGGCCTGAGACATTCCCGCCGTTGCTGACGGCGTTGAAAAGACCCCAGTCGTAGTGGCTGTCGGTGATGTCGTAGCGTCCGAAGGCGTACAGCTCGCCGTTATCGGTGACAGTGTAGGGCATCAGCCCGTTATAGCCCGAGGTGCCCCAGCCGAAGAGGTCGACCCATCCGGAATAGGTAGTGTCGGTCAAGTGGTTGCCTTCGCCCACCACGTCATACTGGTTGCTGGCGAAACGCCAGGTGCGGGTGGAAGCCTGATATTGCAGGTTGCCCTTGGCAAAGACCACCGTTACGCCGTCATCAATGCTATAGCGTGCGTTGATGGCCCCTTCTGTGGGGTATAAGGGACGCTCCACCACTGCCGGTTCGTCATTACATGCAACCAGCAAAGTGGACACAACCATTGCTGTGAGAATTATTTTTTTCATGTTTTGTATAACGCTCACACCCGATTATTATTGCATCTTACGGTCATTTTTCTCTTTTCTTGCATGTCTGGAAAGGGGTGCTGCAGGCTTGCACTGGTGGAGCAAACACTGTCGGCACTGCGATAGGCCGACGGCACGGACTGTTATTATTTCATCTATTTCTTCATTTTTTTATTACAATCCATTTTTTCTTCGTATTTTTGCACTTTAAAATTGAAAGAGCAATGTACACGATTCTAAAGAAAGAGCTTCTCAACAGCAACCGTATTTATTTGATGGAAGTCCATGCGCCGTGGATTGCCAGCAGCGGACTTCCCGGACAGTTTGTCATCGTCATCCCTATTGACAAGGGGGAGCGGGTGCCGCTGACCATCAGCGACATACACCCCGAGCGCGAAAGCATCAGCATCGTGTACCAGGTGGTGGGTGAAAGCACCCGCCGACTCAGCCTTCTGGATGAAGGCGACAGCCTCTACTCCATCGTCGGGCCGCTGGGACGCGCCAGCGAACTGGTCACCGCCCCCGCCGAGGAGCGCAGCCAGATGCGCCTGCTGTTCGTGGCGGGCGGCGTGGGCATCGCACCGGTCTATCCTCAGGTGAAATGGGCTCATGACCTGGGCATCCCTACAGATGTCATCATTGGTGCCCGCACCCGCGACCTGCTCTTTTTCGAAGAGGAGATGAAGACCGTGTGTGACCACCTCTATATTATGACCGACGACGGCAGCTACGGCGAGCAGGGCTTGGTGACCACCAAGATTGAGCAGCTGGTACCAGCCGCCACCCTCCCCTACTCCCACTGCGTGGCTATCGGTCCCCTGCCGATGATGAAGTTCGTCTCACTGCTCACCAAGAAGCTGGGGCTGAAGACCATCGTGAGCATGAACTGCATGATGGTGGACGGCACCGGCATGTGCGGTGCCTGCCGTGTGACGGTGGGCGGCAAGGTGAAGTTCACCTGTGTGGACGGTCCCGAATTCGACGGGCATCTGGTCGACTTCGACGAGGCAGGCCGACGGCTGAAAACTCCCGACGAGCGGAAGTACCGTATTGCCACTGTCAGCCCCGACGCTCCTGCCGACCACCGCTGCAACCTCGCTCCCGCTGTGGAGCAGGCCGTCAGCCGCCAACGTCCTCAGGAGCAGGACCCCGTAATCCGTGCCTCCAACTTCAAGGAGGTCTCGTTCGGCTTTACTGCCGAACAGGCCGTGGCCGAAGCGCGCCGCTGCCTCCATTGCAAGAAGCCCTTGTGCGTCACCCAATGTCCCGTGAGCATCCGCATACCCGACTTTATCCATGCCGTGGCCGAGGGCGATTTTGCCTTGGCCGCCGACATCATTGCTGAGGACTCGGCACTGCCCGCCGTCTGCGGCCGCGTGTGTCCGCAGGAAACCCAGTGCGAGGGCAGCTGCATCCTTGGCAAAAAGGGCGAGCCAATAGCTATCGGCACTCTCGAACGCTTTGTCGCGGATTGGAAACGCAAGGAAAGTGAGAATGGAAAAATGAGAATGGAGAATTTGACTGACACACCTATTAATTCTCAATTCTCAATTCCCAATTCTAAAATAAAGAAGGTCGCCATCATCGGTTCCGGTCCTTCGGGCCTCACCTGCGCGGGCGACTTGGCCAAGAAGGGCTACGGGGTCACCATCTTTGAAGCCTTGCACCACGCGGGCGGTGTGCTGGTTTATGGCATTCCCGAATTCCGCCTTCCCAAGCACGATGTGGTGGAGCCCGAGGTGAACAACCTGCGCCGTATGGGTGTGGAAATCAAGACCAACGTCATTGTCGGCAAGAGCGTCACAATCGACGAACTCTTCGACCGCTATGGCTATTCCGCCATCTACATAGCCAGCGGTGCCGGACTGCCTAAGTTTATGGGCATACCCGGCGAGACGCTGGTGGGCGTCATCTCGGCCAACGAGCTACTCACCCGCACCAACCTCATGCACGGCTACGACGAAGAGTATGACACCCCCATCTATCTGGGCAAGCATGTGGCTGTGATAGGCGGTGGCAATGTGGCCATGGATGCCGCACGTACAGCCAAGCGGCTAGGCAGCGACGTCACCGTCATCTACCGCAGAGACCAGGCCGACATGCCCGCCCGCCGTGAGGAGGTACACCACGCCATGGAGGAGGGCATCCGATTTTCGTTTCTCACCAACCCCACCGAATTTCTGGGCGACGAGCAGGGCAACGTCCGCGGTATGCGCTGCGTCCGTATGCAGATGGGCGACCTCGACGAGAAAGGCCGCCGTAAGTTCAGCGTCATCGAAGGCAGCGAGTTCGAGATGGAGGTGGACAACGTAGTGGTAGCCCTCGGCACCAGCCCCAACCCGCTTATCAAGAGCACTACGCCCGGCCTCGACACAGAGCCATGGGGCGGACTCAAGACCAACGACGAGGGACAGACCAGCCGACCGGGCATCTTCGCCGGCGGTGATGCCGTCAGCGGTGCTGCCACCGTCATCCTCGCCATGGGTGCCGGCCGCACAGCCGCCAAAGCCATCGACAAGTACCTCTCAGGTCAGGATAATGCCTGATGCTGGCATAACCGATTGGTCGGGGTGAAGTGTTAATAATTGAGTGCGGGTGAAATAAATATTGTATATATACATTTTTTTTTCGTACTTTTGCATTTTAAAATGTAGACCTTATTATGAACGATTATCTAATCTCAGGCATACAGCAGATGGGCGTGGGAGTCGAGGACTTCTCCAAGGCTTGGAAGTGGTATATCAACATGTTCCAGATGAACGTGAGAATCCTCGAGGACGATACGGTGGCGGAGCGCATGCTCCCCTACACAGGCGGCAAGGCGCAGAAACGCCATGCCTGCATCGCCGTGAACCTACAGGGCGGCGGCGGCTTTGAGATTTGGCAGTATTCGGAGCGCAAGCCGATGCCAAAGACTTTCGAAGTGGCCGTGGGCGACTTGGGCATCTTCGCCACCAAGATAAAGAGCCACGACGTGGTGGCCTACCATACCCAGCTGAAGGCCAAATATGACCGCGTGGGGCCGTTGAGCATCCTGCCCGACGGCACACAGTGCTTCATCGTCACCGACCCGTGGGGCAACTACTTCCAAGTGGTGGAGGACAAATCTATCTTCATCCCACAGAACACGCTGAGCGGCGGCGTGGTGGGCGGCATGATAGGCTGCACCGATGTGGAGAGGAGCATTCCCCTCTACCGCGACCTGCTGGGCTACAGCCGCGTGGTGTACGACAAGATTGGCGTGTTCGACGACTTTGGCGCGATGCTGAACGGCGAGCAGAACTACCGCCGTGTGCTCCTGGCCACCGACAAGCCTCGCGAGGGGGCTTTCGCACCCCTTTACGGAAACAGCACTATCGAACTGGTGCAAGCCTTGGACCGCCAGCCCCGCAAGATATACGAAGGACGCTACTGGGGCGACCCCGGATTCATCCAGATATGCTTCGACGTCACACACATGCGCGAGCTGGAGAAACGCTGCATTGAACTGGGTTACCCCTTCACCGTGGACAGCTGCAAGGATGAAGGCCACTTCGACATGGGCGAGGCCAGCGGACATTTTACATATATTGAAGACCCCGACGGCACCCTCATCGAGTTTGTCGAGGCCCACAAGCTGACAATCATCAAGCATCCACATATCGCCATCAATATGCTCACTCGCGACAGGAAGAAGCCCTTCCCGAAGTTCTTCTTCCGCCTGATGGGACTGAATAAGGTAAAATTTAATAACTAGCCAAGTGAATCTCACCGAGTATTTACAGAAGGACGTCCGCTTTGCCGAAGCGTTGAAGGCCTGTATGAACTGCGGCGTGTGTACGGCCATCTGCCCTGCCGCCGAATTCTACGACTACGACCCCCGGCGCATCTGCGACACCGTGCAGCGGGGCGACGAAGAAGCAATAGAGCAGTTGCTCAGGAGCGACACTATTTGGTATTGCGGACAGTGTATGTCGTGCAAGACCCGCTGCCCGCGTGGCAATGTGCCGGGCGAGCTTATCAGCGTGCTGCGCAAAGCATCGCAGGACCTGGGGCTTTTCCACAACAGCGAGAAGGGGCGCCAACAGACCTTTCTCATGAAGACGCTGCAAGGGAACATCTTAGAGATAGGCTACTGCGTCTACCCCGACCGCGTAGACCCCGACTATCACCCCGAACAAGGACCCATCTGGAAATGGTATCGCGAACATATAGAAGACATTGCGCCTAAGCTGGGAGCCAACTATCACGGCTCTGGTCCGGGAGCCCTGCGTGACATACCAGAGGAAGACCTTGAGGAGGTGCGCCGCATATTCGAGGTGACGGGTGGTATGGAACTCAAAAAGAAAGTAGAAGATGAATAACTTTGGCTTTAAGATATCCACCCCACGGTCTATCGACTTAGACAATACGGACCGGGACAAATACAAGCAGATGCTTGCCGTGGTGCCGTCCTACCGCTACTGCATCGGGTGCGGAGGGTGTACGGCCACCTGCTCGGCAGGGCAGTTTACCGACTTCAACATACGCAAGACGCACACCCTCTTCAGCCGTGGCCAGTATGACAAGATTACCAGCGACGCTTCATCCGACACCAATCTGGACAAGTGCATGCTCTGCGGCAAATGCATCCTCGTATGCCCCCGCGGTGTCAACACCCGCGGCCTCATACTCCAAATGAGACAATCATTAGCATCCAACGACAAACAATAATCACCAACGACAACCATGTTCTCACTCTTCGTAATACCCTTCTGCCTTGGAGTGCTGGCCCTGTTGGTCATTTCTGTCATCAAGTACTTTAATTGGTACCGTGGCTTTGACCGCAAGCAGCAAGCTCTGATTCGGAAGAATATACTGTCGTGGAAATTCCTGCCCGCCATCTGGGAGATGATACGCGAGAGCCTGCTGCACTGGCGCATCACACGCCACAACGTCATACTGGGCTACATGCACAGGAGCCTCGCCTTCGGATGGTTCCTGCTGATTGCGGTGGGGGCCGTGCAGGCCATCCTCGCCTTCCCCAACGGCCATCCTTTTTATGTGGCCATCTTTTTCAACTTCTTCGAACCCAGGGCAACCGAGATGGCCCATTTTGCATCGGCCACCCAGTTTGCCAATCTGATGGACATACTGTTGCTGTATGTCTTCTCAGGTCTCACCCTGGCCATATTCAAGAAGTTCTGGTCCAAGCCGCTGGGCATGAAGCGCACCACTCGCCACAATCTGACCGACCGCGTGGCCAAGGCAGCCCTTTGGTGCATCTTCCCCTTCCGCCTCCTCGCCGAAGGAGCCACCTCTGCCATCTACCACAACGGGGGGTTCCTCGTGGTGGCCATGGGAAACCTGCTGCGGGCCATGGGGCTCGACAACGACATCTTCGAGTATAACACTTGGATGTTCTACTCCTTGGCACTGGGCGTCTTCTTCACGCTGATGCCGTTCACCCGCTACATGCACATCTTCACCGAGGTGTTCCTCATCTATTTCCGCAAGCTGGGACTGCGCGAAGGCGACCAGAAAAGCGGCTACACCTTGTACGAACTGAGTGCCTGCTCGCGCTGCGGCATCTGCATCGACGGATGCCCCATCAACCGTGAACTGGACATCACCAACATCCAAGGGGTCTACCTGCTGCAGACCATCCGCAACAAGGACATCTTCAACAAGGAGCAGGACATCGCCAATATGTGCATGGTGTGCGGACGCTGCTCTACCGAATGTCCTGTGGGCATCGACCTCGCCACCATCCGCCGCCAGGTGCGCAGCCAGGCTGTGAAGCCTATCGACCATCCCGACGGATTTCAATACCTCAAACGGCAACAGCATTTCAACGCCATCGGCCGTGTGGCATACTTCGGCGGCTGCATGTCCCACCTCACTCCGGGCATCACCGAAGCCATGGAGCAGATATTCCAAGCCGCCAACCAGAACTACTGGTATATGGACAAGGAAAGCACCATGTGTTGTGGCCGTCCGCTATTACAGCAAGGCCTTATACGACAGGCCGATGAATTACGAAACCTCAACAAACGCTTAATTGCCAAGTCAAAGGCCACCATGCTCGTGACCTCCTGCCCGATATGCTACCAGTCGTTCACCCAGGAGTACAAGTTGGACATCCCCGTGATGCACCACACCCAATATATTGACATGCTGATAAAGACCGGGCGCATCAAGGTAGCCAAGAGCGACATGCGCGTCACCTACCACGACCCCTGCGAGCTTGGCCGCGGATGTGGCGTGTACGACGAACCGCGCCGCGTTCTCTCCTCCGCCACCACCTTGCTCACCACCCGCGAGGAACGGGAGAAAAGCCTCTGCTGCGGCTACAACCTTGGCAACACCCACATAGAGACCTCGCAGCAGCAACTCATCCGCGACGCTGCCCTGCGCAATCTCACAGAGCCACAACCCGACAGAATATGTACCGCATGTCCCATGTGCAAGAAAGCGCTGAACCGTGCCAACGACCTCCCTGTCAGCGATATTGCCGAAATCATTGCTAAACAACTAATCCTTCAGACCCCATGAAACGCTATTGGAACGGATACCAAAAAAACATAGCCGACGACCACTACTTCTACGAACGCAGCTGCATCCGGCAGACCTTCTTCCCCGGCTCAGAGGCAGCATTCTTAAGGATACTGCGAGAGGAGCTGGGTAAGGACATCTGCGACAATCCCCACCAGCACACCTGCACCGGCATCGGCTATCATACCGACGTGGTGCCTTTCGAAACCACCATGACCGTGGTGGCCCGCCTCTTCTCACTCATGACCGAATATGGCTACCATAACTACGTCCCCTCCTGTGTAACCAGCTTTGGTGTCTTCACTGAGATGATGGCCAAATGGGAAGAACAACCCGAACTGAAAGAGAAGGCCCGCCAATATCTGTGGGACGCATGCAAACGCGAGTTCGAAGTGCCGGACAACATCGTCCACCCCAGCGATATCATCTATAAGTTCCGCTTCGACCTCAAGCCGAAGATGAAGTACCAGCTCATCAACCGTTTCACAGGAAAACCGTTGCGCGTGGTGGAGCATATCGGATGCCACTATGCCAAGATATTTACCCACCACGGTGTGGGCAATGCCGAGTTCCCCTACGTGCTAGCCGGAATGATTGAGGCATGGGGCGGCGATGTGATAGACTATCCCGAACGCCGCCACTGCTGCGGCTTCGGCTTCCGTCAGTACTTGGTGCAGGAGAACCGTGGCTACAGCATAGCCAACACACAGAAGAAATTTGAGTCGATGGAATCCTTCGAACCCGACTTTATCCTCACCAACTGCCCCGGATGCAGCATGTTCCTGGACAAATGGCAATACACCATCGCCGAGATGGAGCATAAGACCTACGACAAAGAAGGCTATGGCATTCCCGTCCTCACATACGAGGAGCTCACCGGTCTGCTGCTCGGCTACGACCCCTGGACCCTGGGGCTGCAACTGCACCAAGTGCAATGCGAACGGCTGATGGACAAGATAGGCATCGCCTACAACCCCTCCGAGAAATACCGCGGCATCAGCGGACGCATCCACCCCTCACCCCAGAAACCCGAATTCTTGAAAGTGTAAAACTCCATCAGCCTAGCAATACTAGTAATCCTAGCCTGAAAATAATAAAGTAAAAGATGAAGAAAATCGCCATCCTAGGAGCCGGCCCCGCCGGTATAGAAGCCGCCGCCATGCTTGCCGCACACCAGTGCCCAGTGACCCTCTATGAGAAGAATCCCCAGCCGCTGGCCAACATCACCGACAAGGCATTCCTTTTCCCAAACTTTGCATCTGCCGACGAGGTAGCCGCAGCCCTCTGTGCCAAACTCGACAACCCTCTCATCACCCTCCGCTGCAATACTGAGGTAACACAACTGATACCCTCCTTCATCGCCGGATTCCAAGAAGAAAACCTTGCCGGCACCCCTGTATGGAAGGTCAACGACGAACTATACGATATGGTGCTTTTGGCCACGGGCTACACCCCTTTCGACGCCCACCGCAAAGAGGAATTGGGCTACGGCATCTACCCTGGCGTACATACCTCATTGGAAATGGAGAAGATGATACGTGAGAAAAACATCGTCAACACCATCGGCGAGAAACCCAAACGTATCGTGTTCCTCCAGTGCGTGGGGTCGCGCGATGAGAAATCGGGCAACCACTACTGCTCCAAGCTCTGCTGTGTGACGGCAGTGAAACAGGCCATTGAGGCTAAGAAACTCCTCCCCGACTGCGAGGTGTACCTCTTCTACATGGACCTGCGCATGTGGGGGCAGCATTTCGAGGAGATGTACCGCACTGCCCAGCAGGACTATGACATCAACTTCGTCCGAGGCCGCATTTCCGAAGCCAGCGGCACATTCGACGGACGTGTGCAAATCAAGGCCGAAGACACCCTCTTGGGTCGACCGCTGAAGATGACCAGCGACCTGCTGGTGCTCATGGTGGGAATGGAAGCCTCGCAAGGCACCCGCCAACTTTCGACCATGTGCCACATCTGCGGCGAATACGGCTTTGCCCAGTCGGCCGACCCTCATCTGCGCGACTGCCGGACCTCGGCACACAGCCTCTTTGTCGCCGGCGCCTGCAAGCGACCCATGACGCTGAGCGACTCCATCAACGACGGACGCTCTGCCGCCTACGAAATCATCACATCGCTTTGACCTTGCGTGCCAGTCGGGCACACAGTCCGGGAAAGAAGCGTTTGATATAGGCCATCAACAACTCTTTGCGGCCTACCAATACTTCACGACGCTTGCGGTAAACCGCCTTTACGATGCGGTCGGCCGCCTGTTGGGGCGTGACACCGCCCGCCTGTCCGGCATCCATCTTTCCGTGCTGGCTTCCGTCCTTCTCCAACGCATGAATGGAGATATTGGTCTGCACACGACCCGGGCAGACAATGGTGACACGGATATTGTCCTTATAATATTCTGCCTGAACGGTTTCGAAGAAGCCATAGAGGGCATGTTTGGCCGACGAATAGGCACAGCGCATCGGAAAACCGAAGCATCCGGCTATGCTGGTAGTCACCACCAGCTGGCCGCCCCCCTGCCCTATCATACGCGGCAGGACGCTCTTCGTCAGCACCACCGGGGCATAGAAATCGATGTCCATCACCTTGCGGAACACCCTCATCTCGGTCTCCACCGTGGTGCCGCGCTGGCTGATACCGGCATTATTATAGAAGATATCGATGCTGCCGAAAGTGTTCCATGCCTTCTCGGCCAGAGCGTCCAGCTGGTCGGTCTGCGAAATGTCGAAAGGCAGAGCCTTGGCATCGGGTGCTCCAAGTTCTTTGCAACGCTCTGCCACCCTCTCCAGCAGGTCATCCTCCAGCGCAGTCAATATCAGACGGGCACCCTCACGTGCGAAACGATAAGCGGTAGCCTCGCCAATTCCTGACGAGGCTCCCGTAATCCATACTATCTTGTTGTTAAAAAGCATGACTCTTTTGATTTGGGTCGCGATACACTAACTCTTACTTCTCACTTCATCATCGAACCACTGCGACCTGTCGCAGCCTTCGCCTGTGTTGAGCAGCACCTTGTCACCATTGTGGATATGACCTTGGCGCAGCGCCTCGAAGTAACCGGCATAGCAGACAACCGACGCTGGACCCATCAGCACACCCTGCTCTTGCAACATAGTACGGCCATATTGCGGAAGTTCCGATTCCTTAATGCGGATAAATGTGCCGTTGGTATTCTTCACCAGCGGCGCCACCAAGGGATAGTTGCCCGGGTTGGCAGCGGTGAGGATGCCGATACGTGTGTGCATGTCCTTCTTGGCCTCATACTGGTGTTCCCATCCTTCGGGGAAACCGGCCGCCGTGGCCTTCTCCCATGCGGTGACCATCGGGTCGCACTCATCCTGCTGCACCAGCATCATGCGGGGCAGCTGATAACTCTTGTCAGGCATCATCCCGCACAAGTCGCGGAAGCCCTTCTCGAATGCCAGCGGGCTGGTGCCGCCCGCCACGGCCTGCATATACACCGTCGGCAGGGCACCCATCTGACGGAGGCACTCGAACACCAACGTCCGCTTCGACTCGATGCGCAGCGGGTCGGTGTTGCCGCCACTAATCAGCACATGATGGTTCTTGTGGAAGTCGGCCGCTTCAGCCTTGGCATCGCCATAGCCGCCTTTGGACACCACCAATGTCTGTCCCGCCTGTCGGATGGCCTCGGCTGAGGCGGCATCCATAAACGAAGGGGCAAACTGGGTGAACCGTATGCCCGCCTTGGCCAGATAGGTGGCAAAGGCTGTACCAGCATTCCCCGTCGACGCCAGACAGTAATCTTTTACCCCCTGCTCTTTCAACACGGAGGCAGCCAACGCGGCGCTGATGTCCTTGAAGGTGCCACTGCCTCGGTTTTGGTCGTTGCGGCAGACATACACTTGGCAGTCCACCCCCATCTCCTTGGCGGCAGCTTCGAGGTGGGGCCACCGCTCGATGGCTACCATGCCTTCACCAAAGCTGACCACATTCTCGCGACGGGTCAGAGGCAGGAAGTCGAAATAGTAGTCCTGAAAGCTATCCGTTGCTGCGCCTTGGGGCGGGAACTGGGGCAGCTCCAAGTATTCCACCTCGGCATAGCCGGAGCCGCAGTCGCACTTCTGGTCTTGCTGAAACCATGTGGCAAAGTCAGGAATGACTTTGCCACACTTTTTACATCTTAACTGGTATTTCATTTCTTAATCCTCATCACGGGCATCGGCTTGTTGTACTCGCCGGCGTCCAGTTTCTTCTTGACCTCCTTGAACACCTCGATGGTGCGGTTGGCCATTTCCATGGTGTGAACTGCGGTGGGGATGATACGGAGCATAATCTGGCCCTTAGGCACCACAGGGTAGACCACGATGGAGCAGAAGATGCCGTAGTTCTCGCGCAGGTCAACCACCACGTTGGTGCCCTGGTTCACATCGCCTGGGAAGAAGACCGGGGTGATGGGCGACTCTGTGACACCTGTGTTGAAGCCCTCGGCCTGCAACGAGTGTTGCAGATGGTTGGCCACCTCCCACAGCTTCTCACGGAATTCGGGATGCTGGTTGATAATCTCCAGACGGCGTTTCACACCATACACAATGGGCATGGGCAGGCTCTTGGCGTAAATCTGGCTGCGCATGTTCATGCGGAGGTAGGTGATGATGTCGGGGTCGTTGCAGCCGATGAAGCCGCCGATGATGGCCATCGTCTTGGCAAAGGCGCAGAAATAGAGGTCGATTTCGTCCTCGCAATGGAAGTGGGTGTGAGTACCACGGCCTTCGGGACCCATCACGCCCATACCATGGGCGTCGTCGATGAGCAGACGGAAGTTGAACTCTTTCTTCAGGGCGGCAATCTTGTCCAGTGCGCCCAGGTCGCCTTCCATACCATACACACCCTCGGTGGCAACCAAGATGCCGCCGCCCTGCTTCTCGGCCAAGGCGGTAGCCTGCTTCAGCTGCTTGCGCAGGCTCTCAATGTCGTTGTGCTGATATTTGAAACGCTTGGCACCAGTCACGCGGAAACCGTCGATTAGGCAGGCGTGAGCCTCGCTGTCATAGACGATGACGTCGCGCAGGGTAACCATGGTGTCGAGGATACTGATTTGTCCTTGGTAGCCGAAGTTGAGCAGGTAGCCGTACTTCTTGTGGGTATACTCGCAGAGCATGGCCTCCACCTCCTCATGCAGCGAGGTGTTGCCGCTCATCATACGGGCACCCATCGGGTATGCCAGCCCCCAACGGCGGGCACCCTCCTCATCGGCTGCACGCACTTCGGGGTTGTTGGCCAGACCCAGATAGTTGTTCAAACTCCAGTTCAGTACCTTCTTGCCGTTGAATACCATCTCGGGACCCAGCTCGCCCTCGAGCTTGGGGAAATAAAAATAGCCGTCAGCATATTTTTGGTACTGGCCCAACGGACCGCCAGTAGATTCTTTGATACGTTCAAATATATCTTTCATCCTGTTTAGTATTTATTATTTCTAATCAACGATTTACGCCAAATAGCACAAATTTATCACTTGCAAAGATACAAAAAAAAACTCTTTTATCAGAAATAAAACAGCAGTCACCCTCTTTTTTCACATTTTACACTATCGTTTCTTACGTTTTTTTCTGCCTTTTAATTCTATCATCTAAATAAAAGTAGATATAAAAAAGTAACTAAAAGGAAACTGAAGGGAAAGTGAAGGGCATTGTTGCGATGAATTCGGGGTGAATAAAAGCGCAGTTCCCGCCAATCAAGGGCAGGAACTACTATTAACAAAACTACATTACGAGGCTTACGTCATTTAGCTGCGTTTGGCACGGCGAGGTTTGTCTGCCGGGGTGCCAGAGCCGTCGTCCTTCTTTGGAGCGAGGGCGGGTTTGTCTGTTTTGTGCTTCTTGTGGTCGGCTTTGCAGCGTTTGCGGAATTCTGCCAACTGTTCTTTGGTCAGTATCTTGTCGATTTGTTGGCGGGTGCGGTACATCTCTTTGGATATTTCGGCACGCAGGTCGGACTCCCGGTCGAAGAGCGGGAAGAGCTGCTCGGTGTTGTCGCCGTCTTTATCCATAAGGGAGCGTATTTGGTTGCGCACGTTGTCGAGCTCGGCCTGCAGCTTGTCCACCTCTTTGCGGCTGTTTTCCATGACGGTGGTGAGGCGTTTCTTCTGCATGGGTGAGAGGTCGCTGACCATCTCTTCAATCTTAGGCGGCTCTTTGGCCCTGCGTTCGCGGTCCTGTCCTGGCTGGGCTTGCAGCACAAAGCAGGTGATGAGCATCATTACGATTGCGAGTGTTCTTTTCATGGCGTATTGTTTTGTGGTTGTTGGGGACTGATGAGTAATGGGTGTTAGTAAAACGAAACGATAGCTCCCAAATCGCTGTAGGAGTCGGCGGAAGAACCATAGTCGGCATGGAATGCATACACGTCGGCTATCATATTGCCTATTTGGGCTTCGTTGTAATCATGGGTGAAGAGGAGGGCGAAATTGACACCGACGGCCAGCAGGAGGCACGCGGCCACTGCTGTGGCTATGCGGCGGAGGTTGGTCCCGTGGGCGTGACGAGGTACTAGGAGCGGTTTGTTCCGCACCTGTTCCATCACCTGGTCGACCACGTCGACGGTGTGGGGGTAGCGCATGTCGCGTATCTGTTGTAGTATGTCGTTGTCTGTCATAGTCATTGTTGTTTATCTTGTTGTGTAAAAGAGTCGTTCAGTTATTAGTCTCTGTATGGTCTCTGTCTTCGGCTAACTTAGCATCTTCTTGAGGTTCTTGCGGGCACGGAAGATGAGGGATTCCACTTTGGCGGTGGTGCATTGCATTACATCGGCGATGTCGTTGTAGGAGAAGTTGTTGAACGTGTAGAGCACCAAGGCTGTACGCTGTTCGTGGTGGAGTTTGCCAAGGGCTTGGTGGAGCTGGCGTGACTGTTCGTTGCGGATAATCTGCTGCTCGATATTGTAGTCGTTGGAGGGGGCTTCGGGGGCTACGATGTCCTCGGTAGGGGTCACCCAACGTTTGCGGTATTTCAATTCCTTGCAAACGACGTTGACGGTGAGACGGTAAATGAATGTACTCAGTTTCGACTTGAACTTGAAACGGGGTAGTGCAAGGTACAATTCCACAAACACTTGCTGCGTCATCTCCTGTATGTCAATACCTGCGCCTCCTATCTTGAAGCAAAGGTTGGCGACGATAGTCTGGTATTCCTTCACTATCTCTTCATAGCGGTTGACATTGCCTGCCAATATGTCGCGTATGACCTCTTCTTCGTTCATTCTCGAATCTGTTATTATGTATATTTAATGTGTGATTTATTGCAGGGAGCTGGGATTATTTCTAGAAATCCTAGGCTATCCTAGGCTACCCTAGGCTATCCTAGGCTGTCCTAGGCTACCCTAGGCTATCCTAGGCTGTCCTAGGCAATCCTAGGATAGCCTAGGACTATTTATATTTAAATTCCTCTATGTCGCGGCGTTCGCGCTTGGTGGGGCGGCCGGAGCCTCGGTCGCGTTTCTCGAAGGCGTACTGGCGCACCATCTGGATGCGCTCGTATTCTTCTCGCGGAGTGCGGTCGAGCATGTAGTTCTCCACAAGCTTCGCTCCTACCCTGTTGCCGAGCAGTTGTTTGACTTCGATAACTTTGTGGAGCTGCTCAATCGACAGTTCATACACTTCGCCTACCTTTATCTCGTGGGAGGCCTTGACGGGCTGCCCATTCATGCGCACATGTCCGCAACGACAGGCTTCTGTGGCAAGGCTTCGCGTCTTATAGAGCCGCACAGCCCACAGATATTTGTCTATTCTTATCGGCTCGTCCATATCATCAATTGTTACGGAACACGTAGGTGATGGTGCCGGTCTGTACTTCCGGTGCATCTTCTTTGGGGCTGAACTTGGCCTTCATGGCAGCAGTCTTGGCCTGATTGACGAGTGCCTGGTCGGTAAGAGTAGAACCCTTTTCCGGGGCGCTGGTCTGGGTGACGTTGCCACCTCGGTCAACCCATATCTTCACCACCACTTTGCCTTCCTTGTTGGTGTTGGTGTTGGGGGAAGGAAGGGCACGGGCGCTGCGGCCTGCAAGGCTGAAGCCTGCACCGCCTTTTCCGGGTGTGCCATCATAGCGATTGCTGTTGGGGTCGCCGCCCTCTTTGCCCTGATTGCCCGAGCCGTAGGTCTTGCCCTCGCTGCCGCCATTCTTGTTCTTGTTGCTCGAACGGCTGCCGTTGAACAGGGCGTTCTTGTTGATTTCCGGCTCTTTGGGAGGTTCGGGTTTGGTGGTGGTAGGTGTGGTGTTGTCGGTCTTTGCGGTAGAAGGTTTCTCCGACGTGGGCATAGGAGTGGTGGACTCGGTTTTCTGAGTCGACACCTGCTCGGTGGCAGAGACAGGACGCGGGGCACTGGAGGCTTCGGAGGCTGACGGCATCGGGTTGTTGCCAAACCCGTTGTCGCTGTTGCCCAGGTTTACTTCCACACCCTCTTCGGGTATGGGCGGGTCGGGCGGGTCATACCCAAACGCGAGACATATAACCAGTATCAGTCCCAGCACTACCGCTGTGACTCCGCCTGATATTATCTTGTTTTTCTCTTCTTGGTTCATAGTTATTCTAGTTTTTCTAGTATTTCTAGTGGTACTAGTAATACTAGGGATTTACATTACTTCTTTGGGGATGTGGCGAGGATGACCTTGTGTTTGGAGCCGGTCTGTTCGTTGATGGCGTTGACGGCATCGATGACATTGACCACATACTGCACGGCGACAGTCTTGTCGGAGCGCAGTACGACACAGGCATCGGAGATGCCGGGCTCGATGCCGGAGGCGATGAGGGGCTGTAGGCCTTCTACATCGGTGGGGGTGTCGCCCACTTGGAAGTTGTTGTTCTCATCGATATAGACCGTCACGTTCTGCTTGGCCATGGTCTTGCTGCCGCTTTCGGGAAGCAGCAGCTTGACGGCGTTGGGGCTTATGAGCGTGGAGGTCATCATGAAGAAAACAAGCAGCAGGAACACCAAGTCCGACATGGTGGAGTTGTTGGTCTCGATGGAGAGTTTTTTTCTTGTTTCTATCATTTTCTTTATTATTTATTAGGACTGCCTAGGATTGCCTAGGATTGCCTAGGATTGCCTGGTTTCTTCATTAAGCGGGTTCGTGGAGGAGGTCCATAAACTCGGTGGCGCGGACTTCGATGTCGAGCACCACTTTGTTGATGCGGGTGACCAGCACGTTGTAGAGGAAGTAGCAGATGATGCCGACGATAAGGCCGCCGATGGTGGTGACCATGGCCTGGTACATGCCGGTGGCAAGGGTGTTGATTTCAATGTTGTTGCCAGCAAAAGCCATGTCTTGAAAGCAGGTGACCATGCCGGTGACGGTACCCAAGAAGCCAATCATGGGGCCCAGAGAGGCGACTGTGGCGACGAGGGAGACGCGCTTTTCGAGGCGTGCCACCTCCAGTTTGCCTTCGTTCTCAATGGCGGCTTGTATGTCGGAGAGGGGCCGGCCCAGACGTGAGAGGCCTTTGTCGACCATGCGGGCAAGGGGCGAATTGGTCTGTTTCGACAAGGCGCGGGCGCCGTCGACATCCCCTTTGTGAATATAGTCTCTGATGTTGTTCATGAAAAGGTCGTCGTCCTCGTCCTTCACGGCCTGACGGAGAGCCAGGTAGCGTTCCACTGCGATGTATATGGCAAGGGCGAGCAGCAGGGCCAGGACGAGCATAATCCAACCGCCGTTGAGGGCCATCTGCCAAAGAGAGATACGTTCCACGGGTGCTGCGGCAGCTGCCATGCTGTCTACCACCGTCTGCGTTTCAGCCATGTCGGCTTGAATCATTAAGAATGGGTTCATTGAAAATTAAAGGTTTAAAATTAATAGTTTAATGTGTTTCTTTATCAAAAATGGAATGAGAGGTTCAACGTGGGGGTTACAGCAACACCCTCACCAGCCGTAGGCAGCGGAGTGAGGGATGGTGAAAGATTGAGCGAGAGGTCGTCGCTGACCTGAAAGTCGTAGAGGTGACCGAAGACGTAGGCATCCAGCAGGTTGACACCATATACGGCCAGGGTGATGAGCACATAGCGTTGGAAGCTCTTGTTGCTGGATTGGTACATGTTGTAGATGCTGCTGCCCGGATAGTTTGGATACTCATCCAAGGTGGAGCGGCCGTTGTAGCCGATGCGCAGATATTCGTCTTTGAACATTTTCATATCGGCATAATTGGTATAGACCAGATAGCCCATCACACCCAGTGCGCCGTAGAAGATGGGAAGTTTCCATGCCTGACCGTTATATATCTGCCCACCCCCTGGCACTAGGGAAAGCAGCAACGCCTTGGTAGGGTTGTGGGGTTTGAAGGAGGATACGTCGGTGACGACAGAAGGGCGCACATCCACCTGCTGGCCATGAACCGAGACGGTTGCCACAAAGAGAATCAGAAGTATGAGCAGACGTCTATACACGGTAGGCTGTCAGGTGGTGGATTATTAGTGTTTGAGCAATTGGATGATGCGTTCGAAGTCTTCGTCGTTATTGAAATGGATGGTCATCGTGCCTTTACCCCGGCGTGAGCGTTTGATTTCCACGTCGGAGTGAAGGAGTTCCCTCATTTGGGATTGTGCCACGCTGTGTGTTGCCGGGAGTTCCTCTTTGACTGTCACACGGGGGTGGGACGGGGTCTTGGAGGCTTTGACCAGCTGCTCGGTCTGGTGGACGGAGAGGTGGCGGTTGACAATCTCGTGAAGGATGGCGAGGTGCCGTTCGGGGTCCTCTACATTGATGAGGGCGCGGGCATGAGCCATGCTGATTTGTCCGGAGCTGAGGGCCAACTGGGTTTCGGCAGGCAGGTTGAGCAGGCGTAGGTAGTTGGTGATTGTGGAGCGGTCTTTGCCGACACGCTGGCTGAGCTGCTCGTGGGTGAGGCGGCACTCTTCGATGAGTGCGTTATAAGAGAGCGCCACTTCCATGGCGTTGAGGTTTTCGCGCTGGATGTTCTCCACCAAGGCCATTTCCATCATCTGGCCGTCGGTGGCCACCCTTATGTAGGCGGGGAGCTCGGTGAGGCCTGCCATCTGGGAGGCTCTGAGACGACGCTCGCCAGCAATAAGTTGGTAGTGGCCGTCGGGCATACGGCGGACGGTGATGGGAGTGATGACACCCTGTTCACGGATAGACTGTGCCAGTTCCTGCAAGGCTGTGTCGTCGAACTCCTTACGTGGTTGGAAAGGGTTGGCCTCGATGTCGTTGATGGCGACCATGCTGATGGCGGCGGTGACATCGGACTCGTTGCCGCTGAGGGTGTCGACATCAATATTGCCGAGGATGGCATCCAATCCACGACCCGGGGTGATAGGTTTCTTTGCCATTATTTCTGCTTAAGCTTATTACGTTTGAGTATCTCGCTGGCGAGGTTGAGGTAGTTGACAGCTCCGGCGCAGGTGGCATCATACATGATGATGGACTTGCCGTAGCTGGGGGCCTCGGCCAGCTTGGTGTTGCGGTAGATGAGGGTGTCGAAGACAAGGCGTTTGAAGTGCGAGCGCACATCCTCTACCACCTGGCGGGCCAGACGAAGGCGGGAGTCGTACATGGTAATCAACAGCCCTTCGATATTGAGTTTGGGGTTCAGCCTGGTTTGAACGATGCGGACGGTGTTGAGCAGCTTGCCCAGTCCCTCGAGGGCGAAATACTCGCTCTGTATGGGTATGATGACGGAGTCGCTCGCCGTGAGGGCATTGACGGTGATAAGTCCCAGTGAGGGGCTGCAGTCGATGATGATGAAGTCGTAGTTGTCGCGCACCGGCTCCAAGGCATGGGCGATACGGTACTCGCGATTTTTCTCATTCACCAGTTCCACCTCGGCGCCCACCAGGTCGATGCGTGTGGGCAGCAGTGAGAGGTTGGGGGTGTCGGTGGAAACGATGCAGTCGTTGATGTCGGCTTGTCCAAGGAAGCACTCGTAGGCGCTCTTCTCTAGCTCGTCGGAATTGATACCCAACCCCGACGAGGCGTTGGCCTGAGGGTCGGCATCAACCAAAAGGACCTTATACTCCATCACCGCCAGGGCGGCACTGAGATTGACGGCAGTGGTGGTCTTGCCCACCCCACCCTTCTGATTGGCGATAGAGATTATCTTGCCCATGTCGAGTGATTAGAATTTGAAATCGATGTCGTCAAAGTCGTTTTTGGGCAGTTCGTGGCTGTTGTTGTCGAAACCGCCGAAGTCGTTCTCCTCGAAGAGTGGCTCCGGCTCGATGCCCGTTTCGATAAACGAGACGGCGTTGGCAAGTCCTTTCTGGAACTTCTCAAAGTCTTCTTTATACAGGAAAATCTTGTTTTTATCGTGATACATTTCGCCTGTATTGTTGTCGAACAGACGGCGGCTTTCGGTTATCGTGACAAACTTGTCTCCTCCACGAGTCTCCTTAACATCAAAAAAATAACGACGCTTACCAGCAGGCACTACCTGCGAATACAATTCTTCTTTTCTGTTTTCCATGTTCTTTACAATATATATTTACGTTTTGCAAAAATACCTATTATTTTTAAAGTAGCAGGTGTCTTTTCAAGAAAGTTATTAACAGATGGCAGTTAAGGTGTGTTTTTAAGTGCCATGCAGTCTTTCTTTTCAAGGAGAATGAGCTACTGTTTGTGGGTCATAATATACAGGACTGTGTCGTCCACTTGGTCCATGCCTTCGTGTCCTAGGCGGCCCAAGTTGTGGATGGAGCAGTCGACATCGCTCTCGCTGATGCCGTCGGTGGCATCGACCACACGGTCGTGATAGGCCAGCTCGGCACTGACGAAGGCGCTGTACAGTCCGGTGCTCATCTTCAAGGCGCAGCTGGGTTTGGCACCGTCGCACACCATGCCCGCGATGGTGTTGATGGTGTTCTTGATGGCATAGCACATCTGGTCGAACGACCCCCCATGGAGGTACACGATGCCGCAGGTGACGCCGATGCTGGCGTTGACGATGCCGCAGAGGGCACTGAGGCGTCCGATGCCTTGTTTGATGTATATTGACATCAGGTGGTTGAGCACCAGCGCGCGGGTGATTTTCTCCTCGTCGCAGCCTTTGGCCTTGCCGTAATTGTATACGGGTAGGGTGCAGGCGATGCCCTGGTTGCCGCTGCCGCTGTTGCTGTAGACTGGCAGGGTGCAGCCGTCCATGCGGGCATCGGAGGCGGCCACCGTGCGTGCGATGACGGTATGCACGATGTCTCCCGCGGCATTCTCCATCAGTATCTTGCCGGTCTGCAGGCCATAGCCTTTCAACCCTTCGGCAGCGGCGGCATCGTTGTACTTGACGGTCTCGCGGATGAAGTCCAGTTCCTCGATGGGTGCGGTGGTGGCATAGTCGTAGACCAGCCGTGCGGTGAGCTGGAGGTCTTCGGGCACCGTGCAGGAGGAAGAAGACTCCGGAGCCACTACTTTACAATGCTCCTGCAACACCTCCCCGTTGTGGGCAAGATAGGTGAAGTTGGTATGGCGTTGGCTGATGACCGCCGTGGCGGTGTCGGAGCCCGCAGAGCAGATGCATTCGATATAGAGTTTGTCGCCCTCTTCGTTAACGCCAATGCTGATACGGTTGGCGTTGTTGGCCAGCCATTTCTTGGCCTCGTCGACACATTTCCGGGGTACGGTCAGCACCTCAAGCTGGCGGTGCGACTCACCGGCGACGATGGCCACAGCCACGGCAATAGGCAGCCCTATCATGCCCGTGCCGGGGATGCCGACCCCCATGGCGTTCTTGAATACATTCTTACTGAGCTTCAGCTCGATGTGCTCAGGTTCACGACCCAGCAACTCACGTGCTTTGGTCACACAGAGGGCCACGGCCCCGGGCTCGGTACAGCCCGTGGCCAGGACTACCTCTTGCTGTAGCAGCTCACGCAGCTGCTTGCGGACTCTTTCTTCCATGATAATTAGAATATCCTCGTCAGGATACAGGTGCCTGATGCCTATTTTTCAAAAAGTTTCTGCCAGTTCTTGTACTCGCGGTCTTTCCAACAGCCGTTGTGGTAGGCGTAGGAGACGATGGCGGGGATGACGGTAGTGCCTTCGGCATAGACCATCTGCTGGAGTTCCTCGCTCACCTTGCCCCAGCTGCCGGCTTCGAGGAGAGTGGAGCTGGAACAGGCCCCGTCGCGCACGTCGGCCACGGTAATCTGGATGGCATATTTGTGCATCGGGACTTCATGTCCAAGGATTTCGGCACACACCACAGTGTCCTGTGCGAAATTCTTGGGGGTGCCTCCGCCGACCATGAAGAGGCCGCTTTCGGGGCAGTTCATCTTAATCTTGGTCAGTTCCACGAAGTCGCACACCGAGTCGATGCTCAGGTATTTCTCGCCCTTCTGGGCACGCTCCCACTGGTGCTTGCCGATGCCGAAGCCGGCGCTGCTGTCGCTGAAGGCGGGGCAGAAGATAGGCACACCACATTCATAGCAGGTCTGGATAAGGCTGTCTTTCTTCACACTACGACCGTTGTGGAGCCATTTGCCCAGCTCGTAGATGAACTCGCGGCTGCTGTAGGGACGGGGTTCGAGCATGTTGGCCAACTCGTAGGTAGCGTTGTCGCAAGCCTGCAGTTCCTCTTCGTCGATGAAGGTGTCGTAGATGCGGTCAATATAGAGCTCACGGAGCTTGGTGTCGGGGATGACGTTCTCTTTGGTACCCACATAGTGCTTGAAGCCCAGGGCTTCGAAGAGGTCCATGTCGATGATGGATGCACCGGTGGAGACGACGGCATCAATCATCTTGTTGCGGACCATGTCCACATACACCTGCATACACCCGGCAGCACTGGTGGAACCGGCGATGGTGAGGATGTTGGTGCAGTCTTTCTCTTTACACATCATGGTGAGGATGTCGGCGGCACGGGCGGTGTCGCGGCTGGTGAACGACATGCCGCGCATGGCGTCAATCAGCTCGGTGGAGTCATATTTCTTAATGTCGATGTGTTTGATGGTCTCTTTCAGGAGATCCTGCTTGGTGAGGTTTTCGATGTTTTCCATTTGAACGTTCTCTATTTATTGATTATTACTTACTTCACAAGGGTTAGAAGGGCGGCTCGTTGTCGGCAGGCAGACTGCTGGCAAAGGGAGGCTCGTCAGGGCGGTTGATTTTAGAGTCCACAATGATGGTGGGCCTGCCCGCCTGGTCGAACCCTGTATTCTGAGGCAGCATGGCGTTGGCCAGCTGCTCGTTGGTCACAAACTCGCGATTCTCGAATCGGGCGAAGTTCTTGTTGAAACGAAGGCGAACTTCGCCCACATCGCCGCTACGATGCTTGGCCACAATAATGTCGGCCATTCCAGCCGTAGACCCCTTTTCATCTTCCTGGACTCCATAGTATTCAGGACGATAGATAAACATGACGATGTCGGCATCCTGCTCAATAGCACCGGACTCGCGCAGGTCGCTCAGCTGGGGCTTCTTGGTACCGCCGCGGGTCTCCACCGCGCGGCTCAGCTGCGACATGGCCAACACGGGTATGTTCAATTCCTTCGACAACGACTTGAGCTGTCGGCTGATGGTGCTGATTTCCTGCTCGCGGTTGCCGTTGCGGTTCATGGCATCGCTTCCAGCGGTCATCAACTGCAAGTAGTCGATAAATACCATCCGGATGTCGTGGTGCTGCTTCAGTCTTCGACACTTGGCGCGCAACTCGTAGATGGTCAGCTGCGAGGTGTCGTCGATGAATATCTTGGCATCGTTCAAAGCCTGTGTGCGCGTCTCCAGCTGCTGGCGTTCGTGGGGTGCCAGCTCGCCTCGTTTGAGTTTGTCGCCCGGAAGCTCTGCCTCGCTGGAGATGAGGCGCATGGCCAGCTCAACGCCCGTCATTTCAAGCGAGAAGAAGGCCACGGGCTTGTTAAACTGGATGGCGATGTTGCGTGCCATCGACAGGGCGAAAGCCGTCTTACCCATGGCGGGACGGGCAGCAAGGATGACTAGGGTGCCGGGGTGGAAGCCGGCGGTGATGCGGTCGAGGTCTTGAAATCCGCTGGGGACGCCCGACATGCCGTTGGTGCTTGTCCCTGCCTCCTCAATTTGCTGAGTGGCAGCATACACGAGGTCGCCCACGGGATGGAAGTCGGTCTTGAAGTTTTTGTCGTTGATGTCCATCAGCTGCCCCTCGGTCTTGTCGAGGAGGTCCATCACATCGGTGGTTTCATCGTATGCGTTCTTGATGGTCTCGGTCGACACGCGGATGAGCTCGCGGCTGATATGTTTCTCGCTGAGCACGCGTGAATAGTACTCGATATGGGCGGCACTGACCACGTGGCTGGTCAGCTCGGTGATATGGTATGCACCGCCCGCTGCCTCCAACTCGCCGCTGTGGCGCAGCTGGTGGGTGACCGTCATCATGTCAACCGGCTGGTTTTGTTCAAACAGCTTGTGAATGGCGCGGAAAATAACTTGGTGTTCGGGCTTATAGAAATACTCCTCATGCAGCAGTTCGATGGCCGTGTTCAGGGCATTCGCGTCCAGCATCAGCGCACCCAGTACCGACTCCTCCAAATCCACAGCCTGCGGCGGCTTATTGCCGCCGTTGATATTAAAGGCCTGTTCGTAAGACATTCGTTCCTTACGTCTTACGGTATTTTTAGGCATAGTTTCCATGCTACAAAGTTACAAAAAAAAATCGTAACACCGACATATTTTTTTCAACAGCACACATCATATTAATCACAGTTAGCATAATTGCAACGTAACCAACATAGTGCGTCAGCCGTCCCCTCTAGAGATGGGTGGCGTGAGGCCGGGGTGTGTAAAACCACGAAGTGCCAGGTATGTATAAAGGCCTACTCATAATATCTGAACGTCCTGGCAATAAAATAGGTGTGCTTCCTTGCGGTAACGGTGGCGTTGGTCCAGTTGCCGTGGTCGTCGTAGGCAGTATAGTTGAAGTGTTTATGCTCGCCGATCTCATGGGCACCTTCATCACCCTCCCAGTGTTCCCAGTTGGTGTGCCAAACCTCAAGGGTGTCGCCCTGTTCGTTATAGCGGTAATGCGTGTCCTCGTAGTTTTTGTCGCCCGTGCGTACTTTTGCCAACCGTCCCTGCTCATCATAGTAATATGTCCATGTCACGTGTGGAGCGTACACGGTGGGAGCGGTCTTGGCGACCACCCTCCCCAGCCCGTCATAGACAAACGTCGTGGTGTCTTCCCATACCGAGGCTGCCATCAACGGACGGCACTGGGCATCGCAGGTAACAAGGAAGTCCGTCACGCTGTTACCCTCGGTGGGGTCATAACTGAGAAAGTATTCCTCATACCCAAACAGGCAGCCGTCCTTGCCGTAGTGGAACACAATACTGTCCTTCCCTCCCTCGGAATAGGTCGCCACATAATAGACCAATTGCCCGTTGGCGTCATACTCATAGTGATAGTTGGTCTGATAGATATCTTCTATGATGGATATGTCTGTCCGAAATCCCGCCTCATTATATGCCTCTGCCGTGGTGACAAAGTATCTGTGTGCCGAATCCATGCAGAACTCCGTGCTCTGCACCGTCTTCACCCTGCCCTTATACCCCATCTCCGCAGCACTCACCCTCTGCGTCACCTCGCTCTGCCCCCACCCTATCATGGGCAGCAGCAGCAAACAACAAATGATTGAACTTTTTACTTTCATTTTAATGTAAAGCAACGATATTGATATGACTGTTTGTAACTCTTCTTTAGCTCTTCTGACAGGAATGAGCGTTCTATCAAGTCCAAGGCAAGAGGTGACTCCTCTGCAAAGGTGTCAATCTCACGCTTGATCATCTTGTCAGGCAGGCCGATTCTTCGGCCAAACTCCTCAAAATCGTTTCGGTCCACGGTATGGATGTCGGTCATCTTCATACCTTCCTTAAACAGGCCTTTCTTCAATGCAAAGATTTTAGGCTCGTACAGATGCAGGCTTGTGTTGATGAGGTCGTAGGCTGGTGCAAGGCGGTAGTCGCCGCCCCCTCGGTCTATCAAGGAGAAGTTCTTCAAGTGTGCATCATCGTTCAGGGTGATGTAGTTGAAAAGCACCACGCGGAAGAAGCGAAGCAAATCCACCTGTGCTGCTCGGACATACCGCCGTATTATGTCGGCACAGTCCTCGTAGCTCAGTGCGTTGTACTTGTAATAGCTTCCTCCGTTAACCCTCGTCAGTCCTGCCAAAGATGCAAAGTCCTCCTGCGGGTATTTCGAGCCGTCGGGTGCCACATCAAACCGTTTGGTAATATAGGCCGTCTCACCGTCGCGGAAAAAGCATAGCGCATTGGCTGCGGTCTCAATCCCGTATGCTTGCGCCGCCATCTGCATGGTGAGGTGTTCGTTGGCAGGACAGTATTTACGCTCCAGCAATGCGTGTGACGCTGGTGCGGGCTTCAGGATATACTGGCTCTGTTTCCCTTCCTTAGGGATAGATAATGAGCCATTCCTTAATACAAGCGCTCCTTTGGGCTGAAAACCTGAGAGAGAGATGCGACCGATATGCTCAACATAGTCGGTGGAATCGGCACTGTTGTTATTGGGGCTGTCGAAATCAAGTATATGCGACACATGTTTCCCCCAAAACAGTTTGCGACAGGCTTCGGGAGAATAGGTGCTGTAACCTTCTTTTAGCGTTGAGGGGCAATATTTCAGTTCTTCCATCATACTATCGGTTTAATGGTTACGGCACCGATAGTGTCGGTCTGGGCTGTGGCAAGCAAGATGCCAAAATCGTCATACTCGTCGATATGCAGCAGTTGCGACTGAATCTTGCGGTTGGCACCCTCCGAGAGCATATTGAAAAAAAACGGAAACAGGTAGTCGGACTTGTATTCCTCATCCCGTAACGGCATGGTGAGGCATACAGGTCTGCCCTTATAGTCATCGTTATAGGAGAACGTGTACCGTCCGCTGTCATCCTCCTGAAGGATGCCAGCTTCTGTGCCGTTTACATATACCTTACCTTGTCTCATACTCCATCACTTTAGGTTTAACGTCAAGCTGTAGCCCAATAGTATCCATTATATCCAGCAAAGTGGTTATCTGTGGGTTTCCTTCACCGCGTTCGATGGCCACAAGGGTGTTAACGGCAACCCCCGAAAGCTCCGAAACGGTGCGCTGGTTCACCCCCAGCACCGCCCGTCGCTCCCTGATAATCTGTCCAATTTCCTTCAAGTCCATAATACCAATATATTGCGATTTCCGCTGCAAAAGTACAACTTTTTTTTCATTCAGCAAAATAAAATCGCAACAAATTGATATTTTTCCATCAGAATACTCCTTTTAGAATAACTTCGAATTATACTAAACCACACGAATCATTCGTGTCATTCGTGAAATTCGTGTTCGTTTAAGTTCAAATCAGCCCCCTCTTCCGCATCTCAAAGAAGCACTTCTTCGTGGCGGTGATATCCGCCATAGCATCATGTGCGTCCTCAAAATCGCAGCCAAATAACTTATGGTATAGCTCTTGCAACTTAGGCCACTTATAGCCATAGTAGCCCGGTATCTTGCAGTAATCCGTACCCGCCTGCATGGTGCAGAGGCTCTTAGCCGTACTTATTGTGTCAGGAATACCCAGCCTATACAACTCAGCACCAACCACCTTTTGGTCGAACGAGATATTATGTCCCACGATACACTTCGTCTGTTCTGCATCTTTCAAGAAAGCCTCTATCACCTCCCTAAGCGGTTTGCCCTCCCGTTGCGCTTTCTCAGTAGTAATGCCATGCACCCGCGCCGCATCGGCAGGAATAACAAACCCCTCCGGCTTCACAATCTCGTTGCCCTGCGATAATACATTTCCCTCTTCATCTGTCACAATCCACCCCAATTGCACCAGCCTTGGCCAATTCCGCGTATTGCTCGCCGGTGCCTTATAATCCCTCGGCACTCCCGTAGTCTCTGTATCGAAGAAGAAATAATTTGAAGTGTTCACATATAACAAATAATCATTCCCCATATTTTGATGCTATAGCTTTAAATACTATAGCTTTTGCTAAGAACCACTGATATACTTCTGGCCAACAGTCACGTTTCGTAGGATTCATGTTGTATTTTACCATTATCCGGCAAGCTTTCTTTTTACCAGACTCTCTCCACTCCACTTCACTTTGAAGCATATCTTCGATTTCTTCCTTGTTCTGTTTAAACTTTTCGAATAGTTCTTTATCATCATTGATATACAAATCCACACCAAAGTACTTCTTTTGAGTTTCAATAGTAAGAACCACACAATATGCCGAACTACCTATACTCAAGCTATAATTATGCTGAGAAGCAGCTTTACGAGAACGGAATAAACTTGTAAAATTAATATTATTACCCATCGCCTCATTAAAACCTGTCCAAAATTCGAGTTTGAGCAATCCTGTATCAGACATTCCTTCCACTGTCTTCATTGTTTTTGCCCAATCATTTGGTTTTTCAACAACATTAAAGCGTGGAGCTTTCTCCGAGTCACCTATTTGCCATAATTCAATTTCCAATAAAAAGAAACCAATGTTATTGTCTGTATGCTGATTTAACCATTCCACAGCTTGCCTATGCTCATCTCGTGCTCGTTTTACTATCCAAATTATCACTTCAGCTCCCTTGCCTGAGGCGTATGTAATCAGTTTTCCCAAATGGTCGTGATTAGTATCTTCCAACTGATTTTCAATAATCACACGACGATTGGTATTACATTCTTTTGCAAAAATATCCACATTGAAACTACCTACAGAAGATTCTCTTTCAACCAGTTCTAATTCAATGTCTATCGTATCACTCAAAAGCATCAGATTCTCTTCTTGTGCCAGCCATTTCGTGAAATCATTCGCCTCATGCGGCCATACCGATCTCAAATCGGTAATCCTTGTCATCTTACCTAACTTATCCATAGCATTAATTAGTTTACTTTATTACACGAATATTTATGTGTTATTTGTAAAACATTCTCCTTTAAACAGAATTAAACTCCTTTGCGGACTTCGAGGTTGAAATAGGTGCCGGGCTTGGCGATGCCTTTCTCCTCGTCGAAGAGGTAGACGCGGCATTCTACCTCGGTCTTGATATGTAGTACAGATGTTCCCATTTTCTTACAATTTATTCATTGTCTACTTTTGTTTCGTTCACTTTTGCCAGACGTTTCACCTCTTCCACTTCGGCCTGTAACTGCTCGGTGGTAGGGAGATAGAGTTGGTATTGGCTGGCAAGAATGGTGTTGTTGTCCTCTGGCAATGCCATGCGCACCATTGTATCATTCTTGCGGGTGCAGAGAAGGATTCCTATGGTAGGATTCTCTCCAGCAACGCGCTCGGTACGGTCATAGTAGTTCACATACATCTGCAACTGGCCAAGGTCTTGGTGTGTGAGTTCCCCTGTCTTCAATTCCACCACGACAAAGCATCGTAGTAGGCGGTTGTAGAATACCAAATCGATGAAAAACTCATCGTCTTCCAGCAGGATTCGTTTCTGTCTTGCCACAAAAGAGAACCCCTTTCCCATTTCGAGCATAAACTCAGCAATATGGGATATGATGGCTTGTTCCAAATCACGTTCATAGTAAGATGCTTGTGGTTTAATTCCGAGAAACTCCAACACCATGGGGTCTTTAACAATCTCTGTTGGGGATTCGGGGATACGCTCCTTGCGAGCCATGGCCAGCACAGATTCTTTGTCGTTGCTCATCAGTAGTCGTTCGTACAATAGGGAGTCTATCTGTCGCTTCAGCTCTCGCCCAGTCCATGCGTTATTTACCGCTTCTAACTCATAGTACTCTCGTTTGTCGGGGTCTGGAATCTGTATAAGTAGCCGATACTGAGCCCAATTCAATTGCGCACGCAGTGCGTTCGCAATTGGGTATTCGCGATAAAATTGACGACAGGTTTCAAGTTGTCGCCTTCCAAATCCGCTGCCATATTCTGGTTCCAAACGCAGGGCAAGGTTCTTAATCAGGTATGAGCCATAATCTGCGCGTTCCTTACCCTGTTGCTCCTCCTCAAAGATGCGCTTGCCTAATTGCCAATACATCTGCACACGACAGAAATCCACACTGCGAACGGCTGTGGTGCGGGCATTGTTAATAATGGAGCGTATGTCGGAGACAAATGTCTCTTGCATGGTTGTAAGTGTATTCATAATAGTAGGTATGATGTTCCCATGGTGTTATTGGTTATTGTCTTTGATTAGCTTCTCAACATTGTAGAGCGGAACGTTCTCCATCCAGTCTTGGTCTTTGTAGGGCAATGTGGAGAATCGCACGCCTTTCAGGTCGGGGTTTTTCTCTATGAAAGTGCGGAGCGACTTGGAATGTACATTTGCCTCGGCCTTTACCTCAATAGGCAGTATACGCTGTTCTGCCTGTACGATGAAGTCGACCTCCATCTGCGAATCATTGGTTGTGTAATAGTGGATGAGGAGCGCGGAAGGAACCATCTGCGACAGTACATATTGTTCCGAAAAGGCTCCTTTGTATTCTGAAAATGCATTATCGCCCAACAATACATCCTTTGCTGGTGCGTCCATCTGTGCACCGAGCAACCCCACGTCGTTCATATACAGCTTGAATACCGAAGGCTCCTCATAGAAACGCAACGGCATCTTGGGTGCGCTGACGCGGGTGACCTTATACACCAGTCCGGCATCTAACAGCCATTGAATAGCAAGCAGGTAGTCGCTGGCACGGCTGCCAGGCTTCACATCCGAATATTTAAACTTCTTGTTCTCTTTTGCCAGCTGCATCGGGATGGCATCCCACACCATAGCGATGCGCTCTGCCTCGCTCCGCGACACATGCTTGGAGAAGTCTTTGCGGTAGTCTGCTAGTATCTGTTTCTGTATCTTGCGTACCTCGTGGGGGTTGCCCTCTTCTGCAAAGGACTTCACCGCTGCCGGCATTCCTCCCACATAATAGTACTGCCGCAGCAGTTCGATGAAGAAACTGTTGAGTGAACTGGTGGAGGAGAAATCACCATTCTGCAACATCTCGGCCGCCTGTTCCTTCCCCATGGCCATCACAAATTCGATGAACGACATGGGATAGAGATTCATCATATCCACCTTCCCCACAGGGAAAGAAACGCCCTGATGCAGTGATATGCCTAACAGGGAGCCAGCCACGATTACATGGTATTCGGGTGCATTCTCACAGAAATATTTCAATGCCATCAGGGCACGCGGATATTCTTGAATCTCATCAAGGACTATCAAAGTAGAACCCGCTGCAATGGATTCACCCGAGACAGCCGACAGGGCAGTCACCATACGGCGTGTGTCAAAGTCCTTGAAGACCTCCTCTATCTGAGGGGTGCTCTCACAGTTGATGTACGCCGTGTTGGCATATTCCCGCCTGCCAAATTCCTGGATAATCCAAGTTTTTCCCACCTGACGTGCCCCATTTAAGATAAGAGGCTTTCTTCCACTCCTACCCTTCCATTCAAGCAAATCATTATATATCAGTCGTTCCATAACATTTACCTACATTTTTTCAGACGTATTCACGATGCAAAGATACATTTTTTTGGACGAATATTGGAAGAAAAAATACATTTATTCGGACGACAAACGGAGCAAAAACCACATTTTTCCGAACGTACAGATGTCGTTGTTAACAGAAAGAGGGCTTGCCAAACCATCGGCAAACCCTCTTTATTCATAAGAGACAGCATCAACCCAAAGCCTCTATCTGGGCTTTGAGGGCGGCTATCTTGCTTTCGGCGTCGGCTTTCTTCTGACGCTCCACGGCGACGACCTTCTCGGGGGCGCCGTTGACGAATTTCTCGTTGGAGAGTTTCTTCATGACCGAGGCGAGGAAGCCTTCGGCATATTTCAGCTCGTCTTGCAACTTCTTCAGCTCGGCCTCCTTGTCGATGTTCTGGCTCATAGGCACGAAACACTCGGTGGTGCCAATCATGAAGCTCAGCGCGCCTTCCACCTTCTCGGTGACGCTCTCAATCTTGCCCACGCAGCCGAGCTTGCAGATGATGCCGTTGAACATGGCGGGGCTGTTGCCCTTGATATAGAGGTCAAGTACCTCCTTGGGCGAGAGGCCTTTGCTGTTGCGCATGTTGCGCACGCCTGCGATAATCTCGCGAGCCATCTCGAAGTCGTCGAGCATGCGCTGGTCGTAGAACACGCTATGCGGCATGTGCTGCACCATGATGCTGGCACCTTCGGGGCGCTCGGCCAACTCATGCCAGATTTCCTCTGTGACAAAGGGCATGAAAGGATGCAGCATGCGCAACAGGCGGTCGAAGATGCCGATGGTGGCATCGTAGGTCTCGCGGTCGATAGGTGTGCCGAAGGCGGGCTTAATCATCTCCAAGTACCACGAGCAGAAGTCGTCCCAGACGAGCTTGTAGCTCTTCATGAGGGCCTCGCTCAGGCGGAACTCGGCAAAGTCCTTCTCAATTTCTTCCAGCACCTGAGCCATGCGCATCTCCATCCACTGGACGCTGACGTTGTTGTTGTAAATGGTGTCGGACTGGTCAGAATTGTCTGACTGGTCGGAGACATCCGACACCTTCCAACCCTTCACCAGGCGCAGGGCATTCCAAATCTTGTTGGCGAAATTGCGGCCCTGCTCGCAGATGCTCTCGTCGAAGGGGATGTCGTTGCCCGCGGGGGCGGTGAGCAGCATGCCCATTCGCACACCGTCGGCACCGAACTTCTCCATCAGCTCGATGGGGTCGGGGCTGTTGCCGAGGCTCTTCGACATCTTGCGGCCCAGTTTGTCGCGCACGATACCCGTGAAATAGACATGGTGGAAAGGAACCTCGTTGCGGTATTCCTCGCCCGCCATAATCATACGCGCCACCCAGAAGAAGATGATGTCGGGTGCGGTGATGAGGGTGTCGGTGGGATAGTAATATTTAATCTCCTCGTTGTCGGGGTTACGGATGCCGTCGAAGAGGCTGATAGGCCAGAGCCAGCTGCTGAACCAGGTATCCAGCGCGTCTTCGTCCTGCCGCAGGTCGTCGGCACACTTCACTGCGCCGGGGTGTTTCTCACACACCTGGCGGAAGGCCTCCTCACGGCTGGAGGCAACGACGATTTCGGTCTTGCCGTCCACCTCGTAATAATAGGCGGGGATGCGGTGGCCCCACCACAGCTGGCGGCTGATGCACCAGTCTTTGATGTTCTCAAGCCAGTGGCGGTAGGTGTTCTTGAACTTGGCGGGGTGGAACTGGATGGTGTCGTCCTCCACCACTTCGAGGGCCTTCTTGGCCAACTCGGTCATCTTCACAAACCACTGGGTAGAAAGCTTGGGCTCAATCACGGCATCGGTACGCTCCGAATGACCCACCTTGTTGGTATAGTCTTCAACCTTCTCCACCAGCCCTGCTTCCTCAAGGTCTTTCATGATAGCCTTACGGCAAGCAAAGCGGTCCATACCGGCATACTGCATACCCTTGTCGTTGAGCGTGCCGTTGTCGTTGAAGATGTCGATTGACTCCAGGCCATATTTCATGCCGAGGTTATAGTCGTTGATGTCGTGTGCGGGAGTAATCTTCAGGGCTCCCGTGCCGAACTCGCGATCAACATACTCGTCCATGATAATCTGCACCGAGCGGCCAACACCCGGCACAATCACCCGCTTGCCCTTCAGGGCCGTGTAGCGCGGGTCTTCGGGATGCACACACACGGCGGTATCGCCCAAGATGGTCTCGGGACGCGTGGTCGCCACCACAATATACTGTCCCTTCTCGTCCTTCTTAATACCCGACTCGTCTGGCAAGTCGGACAAGTCCGACTGATCTGACAAATAATATCTCAGGTAGAACAGTTTGCCGTGGCTCTCCTTGTAAATCACCTCCTCGTCGCTGACGGCGGTGAGGGCTTTGGGGTCCCAGTTGACCATGCGCACTCCGCGGTAGATGAGCCCCTTGTTGTAAAGGTCGACAAAGACGCGGATAACGCTTTCATATCGCACCTCGTCCATAGTGAAGGCCGTGCGGTCCCAGTCGCAGGAGGCGCCCAACTTGCGCAGCTGCTTGAGGATGATGCCGCCATACTTCTCCTTCCATTCCCATGCATATTCGAGGAATTGGTCGCGGGTGAGGTCGCGCTTGTCGATGCCCCGTTCCTTGAGCATAGCCACCACTTTAGCCTCGGTGGAGATGCTGGCATGGTCGGTGCCGGGTACCCAGCAGGCGTTGAAGCCCAGCATACGGGCACGGCGTATCAGTACATCCTGAATGGTGTTATTAAGCATGTGGCCCATGTGAAGCACACCTGTCACATTAGGCGGTGGGATGACTATAGTATAAGCCTTGCGGTTATCGGGTTCAGAATGAAAGAGTTTTTTCTCCAACCAGAAGGAATACCATTTCTCTTCTACAATATGGGGGTCAAATTTTGGTGCGATAGACATTGTATTGAACTAAACAATAAAAAGTAAAAACTATAATAATGACAAAACGTGAAAACTAAAAACCAAAAAGTGATACAATCTACTTTTTAGTTTTTAGTTTTCACTTTTTTAGTTTACTCAGACTTCCCAAGTGTCGCCAGAGTTGAGCAGGTCGTCCACACATTTATACTTGGAACTGGCCTTGCAATCATCCATCTGACGCTCGTAAAGTTGGGTATAGGAGGGTTTCTTGATGTTGCGGATGACACCGAGGGCCACGGGCATGTCACCGCCCATGTGGGCAAGCATCATGTGGATGCCTGTATCCTCGATGGTCTCATCGTGGACCATGATGTCATCAATGGTGATGCCGTTCTCGCCGATAGTGACCACCTCAAGTTGGCGTCCGTTAAAACGAAGACCCTTGTTGCGTTCTTTTCCGAAAATCATGGGCTTTCCGTGTTCCAACACAATGGTGCGGTCGTCGCGCACGGCCCGGTCGGTGATAGCTACGTGTGTCTTATCATTAAAAATCATGCAGTTCTGCAACACTTCGATAACAGAGGTGCCGTCGTGTTCGGCAGCACGCACCATAACATCAGTTGTCAGAGCTGGCACACAGTCGAGGGTGCGGGCGAAGAATGTACCCTGTGCTCCCATCACCAACTCACCCGGGTTGAACGGGTAGTCGATAGTACCATAGGGAGAAGTCTTGGTGACCTGTCCGAACTTGGTGGTGGGACTATACTGACCCTTGGTGAGGCCATAAATCTCGTTGTTGAAAATGGTGATGTCCAAATCCTGATTACGGCGGATGGCATGGATGAGGTGGTTGCCACCGATAGCCATGCTGTCGCCGTCTCCCATGCTCACCCAAACACTGAGTTCGGGGTTGGCAAGTTTCACACCAGTGGCAATAGCGCAGGCGCGGCCATGTATGCCGTGGAAGCCGTAGGTGTCGACGTAATAAGGTATGCGGGACGAGCAACCGATGCCAGATACCATACAGATGTTCTCCTTCTTGTCATGCAGCTTGGGGAAAGCAGTAAGGAGAGAAGAGAGGATGGCGTGGTCGCCACAGCCAGGACACCATTTCACCATCTGGTCGCTGGTGAAATCAATCTTTGTATATTCAGCGTCTGTCTTGGGGACGAAATGTCTTTCCATATCGATTATGAATTTTAAAGTCGTTAATGTGGTTATTTTTCGAGGAGGCTGTTGAAGTGATCCTTCAATTCTGATACCTCGAAGGGCAGACCCATAATCTTATTGTAAGCAGTCATGGGGCAGTCGGGGTATTTTGTGCGGAGATAGCCAAGGAACTGGCCATTATTCAATTCGCAGACCACAATCTTTTTATATTTGCGCAAGATGTCGCCAGTGTTTTTGGGCAGTGGGCAAATATAGTTGAAGTGGGTGTAGGCCACCTTCTTGCCTTCGTTGTTCATCTCCTCGACAGCGAGTGTGAGGGCACCAGATGTGCCACCCCAGCCCACGACGAGCAGGTCGGCATCGGGATTGCCGGTCACCTCTTGGTCGGGGATGTTGTTGGCCACGCGATCCACTTTCTCCTGACGGTTGTGAACCATGAGCGCATGGTTCTCCGGATCAGTACTGAGGTTGCCCTCGGGGGCCTTTTCGAGACCGCCGACGCGGTGACGCAGACCTTCCATGCCGGGCAGTGCCCACTCACGTACGAAAGTCTCGGGGTCACGACGGAAAGGACGGTAGTTAGGATCGTTGGGCTTGGCCAGACGGGGGGTGATGCTGGGCAGGTCGGCCACTTTGGGTATACGGAATAGTTGAGAACCGTTACCCAAGTAACCGTCGGTGAGGAGAATGACGGGGGTCATGTGTTCCAAGGCCAATTTGGCGGCCGTATAAGCCCAATAGAAGCAGTTTGCACTACTGCTGGCCGCAACAACAATGAGGGGAGCCTCACCGTTGCGGCCATACAGGGCCTGATTCAGGTCGCTCTGCTCGGTCTTAGTGGGCAGACCTGTGGAGGGACCACCGCGCTGAACATCGACCACGACCAGCGGGAGCTCAGTCATAACAGCCAGACCCAAAGCCTCGCTCTTCAGCGACAGACCAGGACCGGAAGTGCTGGTGCATGCCAATGCGCCTGCATAGCTGGCACCTATGGCAGAGCAAATACCGGCAATCTCGTCCTCAGCCTGAAAGACACGTGCGCCCAAACCTTTATGCTTGGCCAGTTCAACCATCACATCAGTAGCGGGAGTGATGGGATAACTGCCCAAGAAAAGGCGACGACCGCTGCGTTCGGCGGCAGCCAACAGCCCCCATGCCGTGGCGACATTGCCTGTAATGTTGCGATAACGGCCCTTGGGCATCTCTGATGCTTTGGCCACCTCAACAATCTTGGAGTGGATCAGTTCCAATTTTTCGGCATATTCGTAACCCTCAGAAAGAACGGCCTTATTAAGCTTCACAACCTCTGGCTTCTTTGCAAACTTACGTTCCAGATAGGCAAACGTCTTTTCCAAAGTCTTGTTGGTAAGGAAGAAAATCATGCCAAGGGCAAACATGTTGCGGCTCTTGTCAGCAGTCTTCTTATCGACACCCTGTTCCTGCCCGATACGCTGAGTGAACGATGTGACAGGGGCATGTACGATAGTATAGGCGCGTTCGAACTCCTCGGTGAAAGGATTCTCTTTATAGCCGGCTTTTTCTAGGGCTTCGGGGGTGAACGTGTCAGCATCCACGATAACGGTAGCGCCCTTCTTGGCCCATTTCAACTGAGACTTGAAGGAGGCGGGATTCATAGCAACGAGAATGTCGCACTTGTCGCCCGAACTGTAGATGTGCTTACCCACATGAACCTGGTAGCCAGACACCCCTGCGATGGTGTTGTGCGGAGCACGGATTTCGGCGGGGTAGTCGGGGAATGTGGCGATGTCGTTACCCGTCAGGGCCGACGCATCGGAAAACAGAGTTCCCGAAAGTTGCATGCCATCACCCGAATCGCCAGCGAAACGGACTACGATGTCGTCCTTTTTAACTATCTGTTCTTTTGACATATTGATACGTTTTATATTGAAAAATACTTTATGTGTTTAAAATGCAAAGATACGAACTTTATTCCAAATAATTAAAATAAACAAAAAAAGAAAATGCCCAGCAATGTTGATAGTTTCACAAAATATTATCATACAACAATTTGTATAGTTGACAATTTTCCTCTTCCACACACCCATCCCCCATACCATCCACCGCGCCCCCTGTGCGGAGTGCCTTCGTCGTATCTTCACTCCTACTCCAAAACTTAAATTGACCCAAGGTAAAGCTTCCCTCATCTTGTAGGGAGGAAATGCAAAACAAAAGGAAACCTTTTGTGTAAAAAGCAATTGGAACGACAGCGAAGGAGACGTTGGCTTGGTGGGGCACATTTTTTTTAAATGAAAGCACAATAAGTGTTTTTTTTTTCGTACCTTTGCAAAAAAATAATACACACAATATGAAAACACGATTATCGCTTATCATCCTCCTGACTGCTTTGTTATGCAGTGAGTTGGGCTATGCCCAAAAGGTACGTACTATGAAATACCGCAACGGCAATGTTTACACCGGCGAGTTCGACGGACGCACCCGCGAGTCGGGATATGGTACAATGAAATATTACAACGGCAACGTCTATGAAGGCAATTGGTTAAAAGGCAAACCCCACGGCGAAGGTGTCTTGACCTACGCCAACAACGGAGGCCGTTTCGAAGGCAACTGGGAAGACGGCAAAATGGTTGGGAAAGGCACTATCTATTTCCCCAATGGCGATGTCCTTGAAGCCACATTCACTGATGGCGAAAGCCAGACCGGCAACGGCACCTTCACCTTCGCCAAAGGCGGCACTTATGTGGGCGACGTGGTCGACGGTATGCCTGATGGCGAAGGCACCCGCGTATGGCCCAACGGCGCCACCTATACGGGGCACTGGCTCAAAGGCAAGATGTCGGGCCAGGGCGAATACACCTTCAGCAGTGGCGCACGCTACGTTGGTTTATGGAAAGACGGCAAATACAATGGCGAAGGCACCTATACCGACTCCGAGGGCAATTCCACCCACGCCATCTACGAAAACGGAAAGCCCATCCAGGTATTTGACGCACCTCAGAATAAAGAAGCCGCACCAACTAAAGCCTCTGAATAAAACCCACGATTGATGCTCATTCATAAAACTAATTAGGGGGTGTCCTCGCATCCCCCGATTGGATTGAGTACTGCAAAAAAGAGAACAAACATCTATATAACCAATCAATTACTATTATTGTCATGCGCAAGATTATACTTTTGACAGCCATGCTTATAACCACCTCCGTCATGGCACAGACTCACCGCCTGAATTCTAACGGCAAGTGCGATGCCATCACGCAAGTTAAAATTGAGAATGCACTGAAAGGCAAAGGCCCCGACTCAGGAAAAGAGATGCGCTTTCTGGCCAAGGTGAACCAACATTTCGATGCCAGCAAACTAAAAGAGCAGGGTATCGTGGTGGGTTCCAAGGCTGGCGACATCATAACCCTGCGCCTCACTGCCGAGCAAACGCAACTGCTTGAAAACGATGCAGACATCCTGCAATACAGCTACGCCTACCCCATCTACCCCACCCTCAACAAAACCCGCACCGACACCCGCACCGACAGCGTGCAGGCGGGTCTTGGCCTACCCCAGGCCTATACTGGCAAGGACGTGATTATCGGAATCACCGACTGGGGCTTCGACTATATGCACCCCAATTACAACAACAACGGTGCCGACAACCACCGTGTTTTGCGTGCCTGGGACCATTTCAAACTCTCCGGTCCTGCCCCTGCCGGATTTGACTATGGCACCGAGTTCACCACCCGCCCACAAATGATTGCGGTACGTGGCGACACTTCGGGCCTTTATGGCTACGCCACCCATGGCACCCACGTGGCCGGTATTGCAGCCGGACGTGGTGTGGACGGCCAATATACTGGTCAGGCACCCTACGCCGACCTCGTTTTTGCCTCATTCTATCTCAATGGTGCCGCATGGCTCGACGCCGTGGCATGGATGAAAGACGTGGCCAAAGCCGAAGGCAAGCGGCTTGTCATCAACAACAGCTGGGGCATGTACACCCTAGGCCCCATTGATGGCACCTCGCTCGTCAGCCAGGCAATCAACAACTTGAGCGACAGCGGTATCGTGTTTGTCACCAGCGCAGGAAACTGTGGCTACGACAGACTCCACATCTCCAAGACTTTCACACCCACTACACCCGATACCTTACGCTCGCTGGCCACTTACTACAACTATCAAGAAATCGGACAAGGCATTATCATGTGGGGCGAGCCCAACAAGAGCTTCGAAGCCTCCTTTGCCATGGTGAAAGGCAACGACTCGGTATGCTTCCGCTGGGTGAACACCGCCGATGGTAGTTTCCAACTCGACAGCTCCCTTAACAATGGCAGCGACAACCTGCCTTTCAACATCATCGTCGAACAGGCCAACATATTCAACAACCGTCCCCACATCTATATCGACATTGCAAAGAACAGCAGCTACGAGATTCACATTGCCGTCACTGCCCAAGAGGGCACCGTACATGTGTGGAACATGACCACCCTGGCCAACGGGGCCGGCAACATGGGTGCGGAATTCACTCGCGGACGTTCTCTTAACTATACCGAAGGCGATAACGAATACAGTATCGGCGAACCTGCCTGTGCCGAAAAGTGTATCGCCGTAGCCGCCCACCTCGCCGACAGCAAAAAGCCGAATGGCGAGATAGCACCGGGTCCTATCTGTAGTTTCTCAAGCCACGGCCCCACCCTTGACGGTCGCAACAAACCCGATGTCTCCGCCCCTGGCAAAAACGTCTGTTCCTCATTGAGCTCGCTCACTACGGAGTATTATTCCCCGGTGATGACCTACCGTTTTGGCGGACGTGAGTATGTATGGGCCAGAATGTCAGGCACCTCGATGAGCGGCCCTGCCGTCACCGGCATTGTAGCCCTGATGCTCGAAGCCAATCCCGACCTCACCCCGCAACAGGTGCGCGACATTCTCACCTCCACAGCCCGCAACGATGCGTCCACCGGCCCGCTACATGAGCGCGACAGCATCAGCCTTATTTGGGGCTGGGGCAAAGTCAACGCCCTGGCTGCCGTCAATGAGGCCCTGGCACATGTCGACATCCAGCAAGCCGACGAAAAGTGGTTTGCCAAATCACTGCAACTCTACCCCAATCCTGCCTCCAGCCAAGTCACCATTCTCACGGGACGTCACACCCCTGAAACCGTCAGCATCTACTCCGCCGAAGGCCGCCTCATGATGAGTCAGAAAGTGGTGATGGAATCCTCCATCGACATTTCTCGTCTGCCCCACGGCGTATACATAGTCAAATGTGGTGCCCGCACCGCACGGCTTGTCCACTAATGACTTTGGCCCACCCCTTTATAACCGACCTCGGAAATGCTCAAGATATTCCGCACCAACATATTCATGCAGAGCGTCATCATCATCGTGGTGTCGCTGGTGCTATGGGTTGGTGTCTTCAGCCATCCCCAGCCTATGCCTATGGTTGGGGGTGGACAACTCTATTATTGGCTCACCGGTTGGCTGTCACCTCTGGCGGGTGCCATCATTGCCTTCCTGCTGGTAGTGGTCGAAGGCTTTCTGCTCAACGGCATGCTCTATCGTCACAAGATGATTACACAGAACACCCTCATGCCAATGCTCTTCTACATCATCGCCATGAGCCTGGGGACCCACACCCTCTCCCCCATCCTGCTGGGAAGCCTGCTGCTTATTCTGACCATCGACCAGCTGATGCTCACCAACACCTTACTCTCCCTGCCACTGAACAAGATATTCGGTGCCGCAGCATGCATTGCCCTGGCAACCCTTTTCTGCCCGGCCATGATGGTGTTCTTCATACCGCTGTTCATGTGCATGTTCAACTACAGCCTCTATGGTTGGCGCGACTGGACCATGCTGATACTGGGGCTCTTGGCACCATACATACTAATGGAGACCTACTTCTTCGTTGTCGACCAGATGTTTTATCGCAACTACCTAATCCTCTATGGATTCACCGACATAAACCTGAGAATTGATGCCGATTGGGGCGACTGGGTGGGGAGCAGCATATTCCTGCTGACACTTTTTATAGGCATGGGTGCTGCCGTTCTGAACAGCCAGAACCGTAACATCAATTTCAAGAAGAACATATCCTCCATACTGCTCTTCCTCTTCGGCGGCCTCTTCTACACCCTCTACACCACCGTCGTGCCCGTCCCCACCCAAGCTTTTGCCATCCCATTTGCCTGTTGCACCACCTCGCTCTTTATCGAACCTAAACGAAAAGAGCTAGGCCCCAACATCATATTCCTACTATTAATTATCCTCTTTATCATTTGGAGATTCATCTGATGCTGAAAGCCCAATATACACCTGACCTGATTGAATGCGGTTGCGACGAAGCCGGACGTGGATGCCTCGCAGGTGCGGTGTATGCGGCTGCCGTGGTGCTTCCCAAAGACTACCACAACGAGCAACTCAACGACTCCAAGCAGCTGACCGAACGCCAACGTTACCACCTTCGCGAACAGATAGAGCATGACGCCCTAGCATGGGCGGTGGCATCTGTGTCGGAAAAAGAAATCGACAAAACCAATATCCTACGCGCTTCTATGCACGCCATGAATCTGGCCATCGCAAAGCTCAATGTCACCCCCGAACTGCTGCTTATCGACGGCAACCGATTCTACAACGAATCCCTCATCCCCTACTACACCATTGTAAAAGGCGATGGGAAATACCTCTCTATTGCCGCCGCCTCCATTCTGGCCAAAACCTACCGCGACGACTATATGTATTCACTTCACCAACAATACCCTTCCTACGGATGGGACAACAACAAGGGCTATCCCACTGCCGCCCACTATGCCGCTTTGGCCCAATACGGCCCTACCCCAGTGCACCGCACCTCTTTCAAACTCACCAAGTCTGCCAGCACACCTCACCCCAAACGTCAAACCTCAAAGAAAACCTCCGTCAAACCCCAAGTTCAAACCGTCAAGTGAACCCTGTAGAGAAAATACGTGAACAGCATAAAACAGCGCTGCTGCAAGGTCTGGCCGCCAAACCTCACCGCAAACGCATCATGCACCTCGACGACATCCGCAGCATCGGCATCATCGTCCACAACCTCAACGACGAAGAGCAAATCACGCTGACACAGTTCTCACACCACATGACCACCAACCGTGGCACCATGGTTCGCAAACTTGAGATAAACGGCAACCCCGATGAACAACTCGACAAGTATGGTATTCCCAAAGTCGACCACCAACTCTTCACCAGCTACCACTACGACCTCCTCATCGACGCCACCCCTACCAACGACATCTTCGGACTCTTCGTCACCTTGAATGCCTCCTCCAACCTGCGCGTCATCTACTACGACACCACCCAGCCCATACAAGACATCATCCTCTCCACCTACGACCTCATCATCCGTGGGCAAGGCCCGTTGGTGCTCTCCAAATACCTCACCGACATCCTCAATTATCTCATCCAAATCAGAAAGACCCCATCTAGACAAATATACAGACAATAAAGTATTAAGCTCTATGAAAAATCCCTTTATCGGAACAGGTGTCGCACTTGTGACCCCTTTTAGAAAACAGACAACCATAGATTTCAGCAAGCTGGAAGCCCTCATCAACCACATCATCGCCAGCGGTGCCGACTACATCGTTGCCCTTGGCACCACCAGCGAAGCCGCCACCATGACCGACACCGAGCGCCACGCCCTTCAAGACTTCATTATCGAGACCGTCGCGGGCCGCTGCCCCATCATGCTGGGCATGGGTGGCAACAACACGCTGGCTGTCACCGACGCCATTGCCAACACCAACTTCGACGGCATCAGTGGCATCCTCTCCGTAGCACCCTACTACAACAAACCCAACCAACGAGGGTTGGCTCAACACTTCAAACAGATTGCCGAATCGTCGCCGGTACCCGTCATCATCTACAATGTCCCTGGTCGCACAGGTGTCAACATCACTGCCGACACCACCCTCCAGTTGGCGCAGGAATGTCCCAACATCATCGGCATCAAAGAGGCCTCCGGCAATATCTCCCAAGTGATGCAGATTCTGAAGGACAAGCCAGACAAGTTCCTTGTCATCTCGGGCGACGATGCCCTCACCTATCCTATGATAACCTTGGGCGCTTCGGGGGTCATCTCCGTCATTGCCAACGCATTTCCAAAAGAGATGTCCTCGATGGTACGCTTTGCCTTGAAAGGCGACTTGAAGAAAGCCCTGCCGCTTCACTACAAGATGCTGCCGCTCATGAACGCCATCTTCGAAGAGGGCAACCCCTCCGGCATCAAAGCCCTCTTGGAAATCCAAGGCAAGATTGTCAACACACTCCGCATGCCTTTGGTCAAAGTGTCCAAACCCCTCTACAACAAGTTGTCGCAATTCAATGACGAATTTAACGCATAAAGCGCAAGAAGTCTTCCAGCACGACCGATTTGCCACCGAGGCCACAGGAATCAAAGTCGACGAGGTGCGCGAAGATTATGCCCGCTGCCTACTGACCCTCGACACCAAGCATCGCAACGCCATGGGGGCCATCATGGGAGGCGTGATGTTCACCCTGGCCGACCTGGCCTTTGCCATTGCCTCCAACAGCCGATGCCTCATCGACGGCCGTCCTCTGGAATGGGTATCACTAGGCAGCAGCATACAATATCTCGGTCAGACGAAGGACGACACCCTCATTGCCGAAACCACATGCGTCAAACAAGGCAGCCGCACCTGCGTCTACAACATCCACATCCACGACTCCAAGGGCAAAGCCATCGCCCTCGTTACCACTACCGGAATACACCTTTCTAACTAAACAATGATTGCCATCCAACAAATACGCCAACCCGTCCTTGCACAGTTCGAGCAATTCCAAAAAGAATACCTCAAGCGGCTCCAAGGCAACTTACCCGTACTACAAGAGGTATCCTCCTACCTTACTCAATATCAGGGCAAGCAGCTACGTCCGCTCCTGGTACTTCTTTCTGCCAAGGCATGTGGCACTCTCAAACCTCAGCACATAATGGTCGCCGCCGTCATGGAACTACTACACAACTCCACCCTCATGCACGACGATGTGGTGGACGAATCCGACACCCGACGCGGCCACGCCGCTATCAGACAACAATGGGGCAATCAGGCAGCCGTTCTCTGCGGCGACTACCTCCTCTCCCAAACCATGAAAACCCTCCACGACATCCACGACGACCAAGTCACCGCCATCATCAACGCCACCGTCTCCACCATGTGCGAAGGCGAACTCAAGCAGCTGGCCACCAACAACCAGCCACTGGACCAAAACAGCTATCTCGACATCATAGGCTGCAAGACAGCCTCTCTCATGGCCGCCTGCTGCGAGCTGGGAGCCTACCCCATGGATGGCTCCGTCAGCTCCACCTATCGCAAGGCTATGCACGATTTTGGCTACAACTACGGCATCGTATTCCAAATCAACGACGACAACCACGACATCAACACCCTCCACGATGCCACCCCCAACCTCAACGTCGACACCCAGCAGCTAATCAAACACCACACCCAAATGGCTTTCAACGCCCTCCAAACCATACCTCATTCCCCCGCACGCCAATCACTGCTCGACCTGCTCTCCCCTTTGTCCCCGCAACCAACAAATCAATAAAACACATACCCCTACAATTAATAGTACAAAAACAATACTAAATAGAAAATCAAAATCATCATCAAATGAAAAAGTTCTTTTTATCTCTCGTATTCATGGCCTTTGCCGGTGCTGTGCTGGCTCAGAATGCCCAACTCCCCCAAAATGTCACACTCAAGACATTGGACGGCCAATCCGTGCAGACTTCCACCATCCAGAACGACGGCAAGCCCATCATCATCAGTTTCTGGGCCACATGGTGCAAACCCTGCCACGTCGAACTCAACACCATCAACGAGGTCTACGAAGACTGGCAGAACGAAACTGGTGTCAAACTGGTGGCCGTCTCCATCGACGATGCCCGCAGTGCCAACAAAGTGAAACCCGATGTCGCCGGAATGGGTTGGGAATATGAAATATACCTCGACCAAAATCAAGACTTCAAACGTGCCATGAACGTGGTGAACCCTCCCCACACCTTTGTGATTAACGGCAAGGGCGAAATCGTCTATCAGCATGCCTCCTTCGTCCCCGGAGACGAAGAGGAACTGTATGAAGCCGTCAAAAAAGCCGCAGCAGAAGAATAATAGCAGCAACCATTAACAAATCAGTACCGACTTCATGAAAAGGACAAACAACTACGCCAGCATCCTGTCACTCGTGACACTCCTGCTGACGGGCATGACCGCTTACGGACAAGGCATATTGGGTGGCCATGTCACAGGTAATATACAACTCGACGGCCAAATATCCAGTGCCGACTCCATCATCGGTGCTCAAGACGTGCCCGAGAATCTTCTTCTCAACGCCCGTGCCGACATCCTCTACACCAACGGAGGCTTCAGCGCGGGCATGCGTTTCGAGGTCTACCAAAACCCGCTCCTAGGTTTCGACCAACGCTACAAAGGCGAAGGCATCGCCAACTATTTTGTCAGCTATCAGGCCGAACGCCTCAGCGTCACTGCCGGTAACTTCTACGAGCAGTTTGGCAGCGGCATGATACTGCGCGCCTACGAAGACCGCTATCTGGGTGTCGACAACTCACTGCGGGGCCTCGACGTCGCCCTGCGGCCCTTCGACGGTGTCACCGTCAAAGCCTTTATCGGCAAACAACGCTACTTCTGGAGCTACGGCAACGGCCTGGTTCGCGGCATCGATGGCGAAATCAACCTCAACAGCGTCATCAAAGCCATGGCCGAAAGCAAGTTCCGCGCCACCTTGGGAGCCGGCTTCGTGAGCAAATACGAGGACGATGAAACCATCATCTCCGAAGACCCCTCCTACAAACTCCGACTCCCCCTCAACGTGGGTGCCGGCGCTGTGCGTATGGACCTCTCCTACGGCAACTGGAGCCTCCAGACCGAATATGCGCGCAAAGGTCAGGACCCCAGCGTTATGAACGAATACATCTATCGCCATGGCGAAGCCCTCATGGTCAACGCCACCTATGCCAAGAAAGGCTTCAGTGCCAACGTCCAAGCCAAACGCGTCGACAACATGAGCTACAAGTCAGTCCGCAGCGAGAGCGGCGAGATGCTCTATATCAACTACATCCCCGCCATCACCAAGCAGCACACCTACGCCTTCCTCAGCATGTATCCCTACGCCACCCAAACCACTGGCGAGATGGGCCTACAGGGCGACATCATGTACAAGATTAAGAAGGGCACCCTCCTCGGCGGACAATACGGCACCGACATCCAACTCAACGCCGCCATCATCACCGGCATCGACACCAGCCGTATCGGCGGCGCCGGCACCATGGGATATGAATCGCAGTGGTTCAAGACCGGCGAACTCTACTATGGCGACGTCACCCTCGCAGTGGCTAAGAAGCTCAGCTCGGCCGTAAAGCTCTCCGCCACCTACGGCTACCAAGTGTTCAACCCCACCGTGGAAGGACACATCGGCAACATCCACCACAACCACATAGCCGTCGCCGACCTCACATGGAAAGTCAACAAAAAGAACGTCCTCCGTTTCGAAGCCGAATGGATGGGGAGCGACAGCAAATATGGCGAAGTGTTCAATATCAACGGCTCCGATGTCGAGAACGACGACAAACGCTGCGGCGACTGGATTATGGGGCTGGTGGAATACAACTTCGCCGGTGCCTGGTTCCTGTCTGTCAGCGACCAGTATGCCTACAACGACGGCATTGGCAACTACTACAATGTCAGCCTCGGCTACAACCATGGCGCCACCCGCATGCAGCTGGGCTATGGCAAGCAGCGTGAAGGCCTCCTCTGCATCGGCGGCGTGTGCCGTCAGGTGCCTGCCAGCAACGGCCTCACCTTCAGCCTCACCACTTCTTTCTAATGTATCACCCCAATAGACAATCCATCATGAAAAGAATCAAATACCTCTCTCTCTTTGCTGCCGCCCTGCTCAGCTTTGCCTCTTGCGACAAAATAGAGAACGACAACCTCGTCACCTTCCTGGGAGCCACTTTTAGATGGGAGGCCAGCGATGTCGAGGTCTCCAACACCCAACGTGTCTTTATGGAAAAATACACCGGTGTGAGGTGCAAAAACTGCCCCTCGGCCGACAATACCATCCACGCCGCCATGGTCAAATATGGCGACCGCCTTTCCGTGGCCTCCGTCCATTGCACCTCTCTGGCCAATCCGTTGAATCAAGATGACCCCGACCTCCGCACCGACAAGGGCAGCACCTGGGCAGCCTTTTTCTGTGGTGCCAACCCAGCCCTTCCCACCGGCCTCATCAATCGCAGCAAATTGGGCAGCAATTGGGCACTCTTCAACCCCAGCGCCGGCTTCGACGACAAGGTTGACAGCGTGCTCAACTCACCGGCCTCCATCGGCCTGGATATGGTGTCCGGCAAAAGTGCTTTGGGTTCGCAGTACAATGTCGATGTCTTCATCCAATTCTTCCAAACCGTCTCCGAACCCCTCACACTCACCCTGCTCCTCATCGAAGACGACATCCATACTTCCCAACTGGACGGCAGCTCAAAAATCGACGACTACCAGCAGAACCACGTCCTGCGCGAAATCATCACCGACGAATGGGGCTCCGCCCTCACTGCCGACGGCTCGGCCGGCACCAAATGCAAGGGCAACGTGAAATTCGACCTGCGTGAAGGCTGCGTGCCGGAACATTGCAGCCTCATAGCCTTCATCTCCTATAAGGATTCGCGCGAGATTATCAACTGTGTCCAATGCAACCTCCAATAGCCTAGAATGAACAAGCGCATCCTAGGTCTGGCCCTACCCAACATCATCACCAACATCACCGTGCCTCTTCTGGGCATGGTCGACATGGCCATCGTCGGCCATCTCAGTGCCGACCATCTGGGCGCCATTGCCATCGGAACACAAATATTCAACCTCATCTACTGGAACTTCGGCTTCCTCCGCATGGGCACCAGCGGGTTCACCGCCCAGGCCTATGGCGCCAACAACATGGACGAGGCTGTCCGCATCTTCGTCCGTGCCATCGCCATCGCACTGGCCGTTGCCGCCCTGCTGCTGCTGCTACAATGGCCCATCAGCCGTTTGTCGCTGCTCATCTTCCAAGTCAAGGACGGCCCCGCCGTCATGCAGCTGGCCCTCACCTACTTCTTCGTCCGTATATGGGCTGCCCCTGCCACCCTGGGGCTCTACGCTGTGAAAGGCTGGTTCATCGGCATGCAGAATGCCAAACTCCCCATGTGGATAGCCATCTTCCTCAACACCATAAACATCGTTTGCAGCCTCATATTCGTCCTGCTGCTCCATTGGGACATCCGGGGGGTCGCCCTAGGCACAGTCATCGCACAATACAGCGGGCTGGCCATGGGGCTCTTCTTTATGGTGAAGAAATACCGCTGGGTGTTTGCCAACTATGCCCGACAGTCCTACCTCTCCGCCAAAGAGAAAGCTCAGGTCATCCTGTCCGACTCACTCCACTGGCCCATGCTGCGCCGCTTCTTCAAAGTCAACGGCGACATATTCCTGCGCACCGTCTGCCTTGCCACGGTGTTCACCTTCATCACTGCCGCCAGCGGACATATCAGCAAGGAAATCCTCGCCATCGACGCGCTCCTCATGCAGTTCTTCACCCTCTTCAGCTACATCATGGACGGCTTCGCCTACGCTGGCGAGTCGCTCGTAGGCCGCTATATCGGTGCCCGTGAGCCTCGCTCGCTACGTCTTTCAGTACGTCTGCTGCTGCTTTGGGGGCTGGCCCTCACCGTCGTCTTCACCCTCCTCTATGCCGTCGGGGGCGAATGGTTCCTCCGCCTCTTCAGCGACCAGCCCACCGTCATCGAAGGCGCCAAGACCTACATGTTCTGGACCCTTATCATCCCCATGTGCGGTTTCGCCGCTTTCCTGTTCGACGGCATCTTCGTGGGCGCCACAGCCTCGCGCGCCATGCGCAACTGCATGTTTGTCGCCACCCTGGCATTCTTCGCCTCCTACTTTGGCCTGAAAGAACTGGCCATGCTCCACGCGCCCCTCACCACCCAACAGTGGAACAACATCCTCTGGACCGCCTTCATGATATACCTTGCCCTCCGTGGCATTCTTCAGGCCCTCAGCCTCAAGAAATCCGTTTATGCACAAATAATATAATACAATCAATAAATGAAACACCTTCTCAAAACGGCTATCTGCACCCTGCTCATCACCATGGCCTTCTCGGCTCATGCCGTCTACGTGCAGAATATGCCTGTCAACAAAATCCAACCATCGGGCGACACCGTCCACTTCTTTGTCACCGGCGACGAATTCTATCACCGCTACCACGATGCCGACAACTACACCATCGTTCAGGACCATGCCGGCTACTGGGTCTACGCCATGCCCTCTGCCGACGGCGGAGTGCAGCCCTCCGCCCATCGGTTCGGCACCGTCAATCCCGCCACCCTCGGCCTGCAGCCCGGCCTGAGCATCACCCGCAAGCAATTGGCCCAACGGCGCAAGGCATGGGACATCCCCGAACAATACCGCATAGCGCAACCCAAGACCAGCGGACGCAACCATGGCGACTATTGCAACCTGGTCATATTCATCCGCTTTGCCGACGACACGGCCTACACCCGTTCCCTCGAATCCATCGACCGCATGTGGAGCGACTCCACCTCCCCCAGCTCCAACTCGGTATACAGCTATTTCAAGCACGTCTCGTACAACAAACTATTTGTCCGCACCTACTATGCCCCAACGCCCGACAGCAACGTCATCAACTCCTACCAGTCGTCCCACCCCCGTGCCTACTACATGCCCTATAACGAGAGCAACCCCATAGGTTACACCAACTACGACGACCGCACCCAGCGCGAGTTCGAACTCCTTGTCAGTGCCGTCAACTACCTCAACGACTCCGCCCCTGTGCCCACCAATTATGTGCTCGACTGCGACAACGACGGCTACATCGACAATGTCAACTTCGTGGTCAAAGGCAGCTACACCGGATGGAGCGACCTCCTCTGGCCCCACAAATGGAACCTTTACGGCCATGATGTCTTCATCAACGGCAAGCAGGTCAACACCTTCAACTTCGCCCTCGAAGGTGCGGGCGACGACTACTTCGGCACCTCCACCTTCTGCCACGAGATGTTCCACTCGCTCGGCGCACCCGACCTCTACCACTACGACAACTTCACCGAAATCGTCCCCATAGGCAGCTGGGACCTGATGGCCAGCAACTCCAAGCCCCCACAGAACATGAGCGCATACATGAAGTACAAATACGGCAACTGGCTCGACAGTATACCACTCATCACCACTCCAGGCACCTACACCCTCACCTCCGTCTCCGACAACGTCCCCGGCACCAACATCTTCCGCTTCCCTAGCGCCGACCCCGACCAATTCTACGTGGTAGAATACCGCGACAACACCGAAATGTTCGACACCAAAGTGCCCGGCAAAGGCCTCCTGATATACCGTATCGACACCCGCTTCAACGGCAACGCCGGATTCGACGCTGACGAAAACCGCGACGAAATATGGCTTTTCCGCCCCAACTCTACCGACAACCTCACCAACGGACATCTCGCCCAAGCCTTCTTCACACCCGCCCGCAACCGCACCGAATTCTCCCCCTCCACCATCCCCTACCCCTACCTCAGCGACGACACCCGCGACTACACCTTCTCCATCTCCAACATCTCCACCCCGGGTGAGACCATCAGCTTCTACTACACCAACCGCACCGTACCCGCCAACCTAACCTATCAGCGCACCACCTCCTCCACCGCCACCCTCACATGGGGCGGCTCCTCACCCGCCTATCGGGTGCTATACCGCCTAAAAGGTAGCGACGAGCCATTCACCCAACTCCTGGTAACCACCAGGCACCTCACCCTCATCAACCTGCTGCCCAACACCGAATACGAATGGACCGCCCGCGCGCTCTTCGACCCTATCGGCAACGACCAGTACGCCGACAGCAGCACCTTGGCACCCATCGCCAAGTTCCACACCGAGCATTGCAACAACCCTCAATCGGTCATCGTGGGCGAAAACTCCCACGAACAGCACAGCGGCATGCCCTTCTATAACAACGAGAAATTCAACTACTCACAACAAATATTCCTCGCCTCTGAAATCGGAGAAGAAAAGAACATCAACTCCATCAGCATCGAGTATGGCTACAACAACACCATTCAGTATGACAACTGCACCATCTATATGGCCAATACCACCATCACCCGATTCAACGACACAACGCCTCCCCTCCCCATGGATGAGCTGCACATGGTCTACTCCGGCACACTCAACTTCGCCTACGGCTGGAACGACCTCCTGCTCGACTCCATCTTCCACTACACCGGGCAAAACCTGGTCATCGCCATCGATGACAACTCCGAAGAACTGAGCCGACCCAACCACCTCTTCTATATCCACCATATCGACCAACCGAGGGCCATCATCTACCACTCCTCCCAGTATAACCCCGGACCCGAACAGGACACCATCAAGGGCACCCGCACCTACCAGTACTTCCGCAACAACATCCGCTTCTCAGGCTGCCCCATCTATCATGGCCAAGTGTATGCCTGCATCCTCTCCGACAACGACAACTTCGGCAGCGTCACCGGCGACGGGCTCTATGCCCTCAACGACACCATAGTCATCCAGGCCTTCCCCCATGCCGGCTGCACCTTCTCCCATTGGAACGACAACAACACCGACAACCCACGCTCCATCGTCATGACTCAGGACACCCTCTTCGTAGCCCATTTCCACAACCCTGTCGGCATCGAGAACCCCGAAAACGGTGGCGGCTATGTCGTACTCTCCCACCACCTGCAAATCACCATCCAAGGGGCCTCGCAGCAACCCATCAGCATCTACGACCTCATGGGACGCCCCGTCGCCTCCTGCAGCAGCAGCCACCCCGACAACGTAGTCTTCAACCTCCCCAGCAGCGGAGTATACCTTGTCCGCATCGGACATGAAAAACCCATAAAGCTGTTTGTCCGCTAGCACCCACCCCGACAGCAGCTTCTCACCCACAGGCGGACGGCGACGATAGTCCCGTCCGCCTTCTTTCTTACGCCCCATTCGTGCCAGCAAATACACAGTGCCGCCCCACCTCGACGACTTACATTCAATTGGTTTTAAATTTCATTTTTATCTTATTTCAATTTCATTTCTTAACAGTGTACAAAAACGCAACGGAAACAGTATCAAACCATTAAACATTTTTAATCAAAAAAGACAAAGGGGCATCGGGCCGGGGCGGAACGATTTTTCGAGAGGTTTTTAACTCGCAATATTTATTATTCATAAAAAAGTTGTATATTTGTAAATTGAATTTCTTAGAGCGACAAAGTTTAATTAATAATCAATCAAATACTTATATAATGAAAACCACTCCGTACACCGACCTTCACATCTCCCTTGGAGCCAAGATGGCCGAATTTGCAGGCTACAACATGCCTATCCAGTACACTGGATTAGTTGAAGAACACAACAACGTCCGCAACAACGTGGGCGTCTTCGACGTGAGCCACATGGGCGAGTTCCGCGCCAAAGGCCCCATCGCCAAGCATTTCATGCAGTATGTCACCACCAACAACATCGAAGACCTCTTCGACGGCAAAGTGCAGTACACCTGCCTCCCCAACGGCCAGGGCGGCGTGGTCGACGACATGCTCGTCTACCGCGTCCATGACGACGAGTATTTCATGGTGCCCAACGCCGCCAACATCGACAAGGACTGGGCTTGGATGAGCCAGATTGCCGACAAGATGGGCATGGAGCTGGGTAAGGACTTCGTCAACGAGAGCGAGCAGTGGGCCCAGCTCGCCGTGCAGGGCCCCAACGCCCTCAAGGCCATGCAGAAGCTCACCGACGAGAACATCGTCGACATGGAGTACTACACCTTCAAGATTCTCACCTTCGCCGGCATCCCCGACATCATCCTCTCCACCACCGGCTACACTGGCGCCGGCGGATGCGAGATCTACATCCCCAAGGAGAAAGCCATCGAGGTGTGGAACGCCGTCTTCGAGGCTGGTAAAGAGTATGGCATCATGCCTGCCGGACTTGGCTGCCGCGACACCCTGCGCCTGGAGAAGGGCTTCGCACTCTACGGCCACGAGATGGACGACACCGTCAGCCCCCTCGAGGCTCCGCTGGCCTTCA
>JAFRXG010000014.1:0-4896 GCA_017441565.1 Bacteroidales bacterium
CATCTTTTGGTACGACGTGGTCAACCAGTCGCTCTTTGGTGTGGAGAAGCTGGATGCCGAGCAGGCCACTTTTGTCAATGGCCGTGCCACTATCTCCAAACTCCACAAAACCTACTGGCAGAAGCAACATCACCGAGCTGAAGCCAAGGGCGACACTCTCTCCATATTCTATCAGGAGCACAACTACACACTTATCCCCCGTGGACGTATCTTCCTTGACGAGAAGACCGACCGATTCTACGTCTGTGTCGGCAGCTGGTTGCATGACGGCGTGGCTGGCCACAAAGTAGACGCAGAAAAGCTACACGAATTGATAGAGGATGAGTTTAACCTACCCATAGACTTCGAGTTTGTCGTCGATTACCACTGGGACCTCGGCCACGGATGGTCGGAGGAATTGCTATAGGTCCTTCCTCTCACGAGCGCGGCAAGTAATGACAGAATAGTAGTACACAAAAAAACATGGACAAAGAGAAATTTACCGACCTTGTTCGCAACATCCTATGGGCCGCATTGCTCATCATAGCATTGATACGCGGCATAGCCTCTGGGCATTGGAAGGCTTTTATCATTCTGGCAGTGTCGTTTGTTATCAGCAAATCAGCGTTGCTGTTAGGGCAGCGCAAGCTGCGTAAGACCGTCAAAGAGCTGGAAGGCTCGCTGGCTTCTCAGGGCAGACCGTCGTATGTCCCCAAGCCGAGTGAGATAGAGGCAATGCAGAACAAAGCCAACGCCATCTCCGACCACATCAAGAAGCAATGCCCACCGCAACGGTGTCTTTACTTTGCCATCTGCCAGAAGGAGAACCCCATCACCCCCTTCGACAGCAAGCTGGGTGGCGTACCCTATTGGGACGCCGCAAAGCCCTATCCCACCGATGCCAAGGGCAGGTCTATGGCCATGGTGATGCAGGTAAACTTCGGGGAGATTCAGATTCCCCATGTCGACCCCTTGCCGCAGTCGGGCATGCTACAGTTCTTTATCACCTCCGACGAGTCGGTGCTGGAGGGAGGCTACGGCATAAATTTCGACGACCCCACCTCGCAGACCAACTGCCGTGTTGTCTATCACGAAACCATCAACCGAGACATCGATATAAAGTCCCTCGAGCAGTATCCCCGCTGCGAGGATTTGGAGAACAGCCCTGTGAAGGGGGAATACCCGCTGTGGGCATTGCCGGGCGAGTCGTGCATCAATAGGACCTGCAACGAGTTCGACCAGTTGTTTGCCGATGCGGTCAAGCAGCTCTATGGCGACAAGATGGAGACCCCCTATTTCGACGATTACCTCAAGCGAATCCTGCCCGAAGAGCATCGCGATGAAGTGGACGATGCCTTGGTGATGGGCGACAACCCCATGTACTATGGCCCGACGGAGAAGAACTTTCAGATGCTGGGCTTCCCTGCCTTTGAACAATACGACGAACGCCCCGAAGGCTGCCATTGCGACACTCTGTTGCTGCAAATCCCCACCATCGAGGAGTCCCAAGACGGCAATTGGTGTACCATCTGGGGCGACTGTGGTTCGGCTCGCCTATTCATCAATGCCGACGACCTCCGCCATCGCAACTTCTCACATGTCTACTTCGAGTACCAATGCTATTAAATAATGAGAATTCGTTAATTCGTTAATGTGTTAATTCGTAAGTCTTTGATGCGCCAAGGACTAACACATTAACACGTTCACACGTTTACACATTCACTAACACATTCATACATGGATTCTATTCTGACCATCGTCCTTTTCATCATCTTCTTTTTGACGGGAAACTATATCTCATATACTGCCCGCCAGTACTATAATAAGAAATGGCACTCTCCATGGGACTGGGTGCGCTATTGGCGGATGTTTCACGAGACAGGAAGCAAACTCCATAAATGGATTTTCGTCATCAATATCGCATCGCTGATTGTGGCGATAGTCTTGGTTTTCGCCCTCCCTGAAAAGGATTCTGAGGAACAACCCACCGAACAAGCTTATGCCGAGCAGTGCCATCTGGAGCGACCCGAACACATCATCCCCGAACAATGGGCTGTGGTTGAAAACAATTGTGGCTACTTTGTGCGGTTGTTGGAGGCAGAGGACAGCCTCAATGCGGGGAAGACCCTTTCGGCTCGAGAAGTGCAGGCCTTGATGCCACGCAGCGAGATGGAGTTTCGCGCTTTCCGAATACTTGGATTATATCCTGACAACGGTTACAATCCTTATTTTGAGAGGTTGGCAGCACAATATGCCATCGCCGACAGCCTCGACATGATGGAGCACTTCCTGATGTGGTCCGTCTGGGCAGACAGCTGGGAATACCCATGGGAAGTGGCGATAGAGATAGAGCAAAAGCACCCTGAGAAGTTCCGTCGCACCATCGAGCGGATATGGGACAAAGGCTGGATAGAATCCTATGAGGAATACCGCGACGCATATCTCGAATATATCAATATTAAAGATACAAACTAAAAAAAACACCCAATTATTTCAGTTAGTAACTCAAAAAATACACCCATTTTTTTAGTTAGTAAATAAAAAATCGTATCTATACAGTCGTAAAAAGGGAAAAAAATGGCTGCTCAATCAAGAATAACGAAGTTGTTTCTCCTGCCACTCGGTGCGTTGTTGGCCGTCGCTTGTGTCGAGATAGGCACAACCGACTTGGGAGACGGGTACTACTACACTTGGGACTACCCTCTTGCTGTGTGCAAAAGGGTGCCACATCACCCCTCAACAGGGGTCTATGTGCTGCCACCCCACGACGGTATTCACGATGATTATATTGCCGTCAATATCTATTGGGACGACGAGGTGGTGCTGGCTGTCTGTTGTGAAAACTACCACTCCACAGACTCCACCTGCTATCTGCTCAACAAAGCCACTGGTGCAGTGACAGAAATCGTCTCAGAAGAATTCAATGCCCGAACATCCGTCAAAGGAATGAAGCATGAAAGAGCCTCTCAAAAAAAGTAAAAACTAAAAGGTGCGGCAGCCACTTCTTAGCTCTTAGTTCTTACTTCTTACCTCCAGATATTCCTCCCGGCCAGGGAAGCAGATGCCGCCGATGGCTCCACCAGCATATTCGAAGACCACCGTGTCGTTGTAAGGAATGAGCGAACAGTCCATCTTGTCCCACTCGTCGGCGGGGATGGGGTGGTTATAGAAACGATATAAATACAGGCCGAAGCCCACACGGCGATACCACAATTCTGTGTAATCCGCGTGTGTCGTTATGCCGATGCAGCCTGTCTGCCGCAACATTCGGCGGATATTGCGCATCTCCTCTTTCGTCAATCCCACAAACCGCATCTTCTGCTGCAAATCCGCCTCATCGATGGCGGAGTAGGTTCCATTGTTGATATAAAATGTTTCCACCCTCCCATGCCGGAACTCAATGGTCACTCTGCTGTCTTTTGCTAGGGCTTGGTGGGTGTAGTTGATGGCGGCAAGCATGGCATCCTGTTTCTTTGTGAGGTGCCGCTCCATGATGTCGGCATCGCACCGCTGCTGGGCATTGCCTATGGTGAGGTAGGCTATCAAAAAGACCAAGGCAACACTATCTAACACAAACAACGCCTTTCGACCCTTCAAATTCATGAACCACGACACCACCACTACCACCACCATAGGCAGCAGCAGCCACCCCGCCAAAACCATCAGGACGACAAACAAAAACTCCTCCCACCAGCACATCGCTGTGGCAACTATGACACACACGGCCGAAACAAATTGGACACATTTCCAAATATTTTGTTTTTTAGACATAACCGTAAACAATGTGTGGAACAAAGACAATCAGTCCGGCCACTGCTGAGGTGATGGCGCACAGCAACACTGCCCCTGCTGCAAGGTCCTTGATGTCGCGGATACGGTCGTCGCGCTCGGTGGTGAGATAATTGGCCACGCGCTCTATGGCAGAGTTGAACGCCTCCGCCGCCAGCACCATGCCTATGCATATCACCAGCACACCCCACTCCACGGGCGACACCCTCAGCACAATCCCCGCTACCACCACCAACACGGTGATGGTAGCGTGAATCCGTGCGTTGTGCTCCTCGCCGAAGAGCAGCCTCATTCCCGCAAAAGCATAGCGGAAACTCCGCAGCCGTGCCCTTAACTCGTTCATCTGTTGATAGGTGTTTGAATGGCTACCGCCCTTACTTCTTAGTTCTTACCTCCAATTAATCTTCTGCGACGCATACATCGCCACCGCCAGGATGACAAACACCCCGATGCTGCCCACCAGCAGGGCGTAACTCTCTAGCTGCATGATGACGTAGATGAATGTGTACAGCACCGTCAGCAGTCCGCCCACAGCCAACGCAGCGGTGCGGTGCTTGGTCAGCCCTTGGATAAAGGTAGAGATAAGTCCCACCGTCATCGCGGCGGCAACCAGATAGGCAAAGCCAAAACCGATATGCTCCGAGAAGGCCAGCAGCAGCGTGTAGAAGAGTATCAGCGCAATGCCCACCAAGGCGTACTGCACAGGGTGTATAGGCGTTTGGCGGCGGTTCTCCACCAAGAACACCACGGCAAAGGTCAGCAAGATGATGAGGTAGGCATACTTGATGGTGCGCGTGGTCTTCTGGTACTGCTCCACAGGCACCTTCAGCTCCACATCCATCGTGCCCACGCTGGCCAGCTCCTTGTGGCTCTTCAGCACTTGAGTGAAGTCGCGGTTCAGTGCCAGCACCTTCCAGTCGGCGGTGAAGCCTGTGTCCGTCACCTCGCGATCGGCGGGCAGGTAGCGTCCCGCGAAACTGGGTGTCTTGCAGTCTGAGTTGACATGCAGCGTCGTAGTACGTCCCACGGGCACAAAGCTGATACAGTTCGACCCTTTCAGTGACACCTCCAGCGCAAACTCTTTCGAGCCCCCGCCCACTATCTCTGTCACCTCCACCGGGCACGACA
>JAFRXG010000015.1:0-26081 GCA_017441565.1 Bacteroidales bacterium
AACGGCATCGACGGCATCGTGGCCACCAACACCACCCGCAGCCGCGAAGGGCTCAAGTCTGCAGAGAAAGCCATTGCCGCCGCCGGAGAAGGAGGCCTGAGCGGCGCCCCGCTCTTTGAAAAGTCGCTCGAGACGGTGAAATATATCCACCAGAAAAGCAACGGCCTGCTGCCGGTTATTGCCTGCGGCGGCATCATGACCCCCGCCCAGGCTTCGCAGATGCTGGATGCGGGCGCCTCGCTGGTAGAGGTTTACACCGGCTTCATATACAACGGTCCCGGCTTCGCAAAGCGCATTGTAAAATATCTGAAAAAACAAACCAAGAGATGAAAACGGCTGCCATTTGTGCCATTGGAGATGAGATACTCATCGGTCAGATTGTTGACACCAACTCTTCGCACATCTCCCGTGCGCTGGGCGCCATCGGAGTGCGGGTAGCGGGCATTTCTGCCATTGGCGACGACCGCGCCACCATAATCTCGCATATTGACAATCTGTTGAAAAACAACGATATAGTGATTGTTACCGGCGGCCTTGGCCCCACCAAAGACGACATCACCAAGAAGACGCTGTGCGAGCTGTTCGACAGCGAGCTGTACGAGAACGAGGAGGCGCTGGCAAACATTAAACGCATCTTCGAGGCACGGGGCTACGAGCTGACCCCTATCAACCGCCAGCAGGCATGGGTGCCACGCTGCTGCACAATGATTAACAACGTGCTGGGCACAGCCCCCTGCATGTGGTTCGGCGAGTCGCCGCTGACAATAAAGGGTGACCCACCACTATCGATGAGCGGAAAGGTTTTAGTGTCGCTGCCCGGGGTGCCGTTTGAGATGGTGAACCTGATGGAGACGGAGATTATCCCGCGCCTGCAACGTCATTTCCGCACTGACCAGATTGTCAACAAGAACATCCTAGTGCAGGGCATCGGCGAGTCGTTCCTGAGCGACCTGATAGAGCCGTGGGAGCTGGCACTTCCGAAGAACATAAGGCTGGCATACCTGCCCCAGGCAGGGATGCTGAAACTGAGGCTGACCGCCCGTGGCGGACATGACGAACGGCCACTACTGGAACAACAGATTACCGACGCGGTGAAGAGCCTCTACGCTATTGCCAGAGAATACATCGTGGGCGAAGACCTCGAAACCCTGCCCGAACTGGTGGCGTACACCATGAAGAAGGCGGGCAAGACACTTGCCACCGCCGAGAGCTGCACAGGCGGCACGCTGGCACACCAGCTGACCGCCATGGCAGGTGCGTCGGAATACTTCCGCGGCGGTGTGGTGGCTTACAGCAACGAGGTGAAAGAGTGCGCCCTCGGAGTGAGTCATGAGACCCTCGTAGCTCACGGAGCCGTGAGCGAGGAGACTGTGCGTGAGATGGCTGCTGGGGCACGCGAGCGACTGGGCGCCGACTATGCCGTGGCTACGACAGGCATCGCAGGCCCCGGAGGCGGCACCCCCGAAAAACCTGTCGGCACGGTGTGGATAGCTGTGGCAGGACCCGACGGAGTGACCACCAAGCTCCTGAAATTTGGCGACCGCAGGGCACAGACCATCGAGCGCACCTGCAACGCCGTGTGGGCCGAACTAATACGGGAAGTAAGAGGTAAGAACTAAGACATACCCCGCCACATACGCAACAATCACCGAGCGTTGCATTCCCCTGTAAAGAGAGAATTGCTGACGAGGTTGAAGACTTAATGACTATAAATTTTCAATAAATGTCTCGAGGATTATTAACCATATTGATGCTTATCTGCTCGAATGTCTTTATGACGTTTGCCTGGTATGGCAACCTGAAGCTGCAGCAGATGAAACTGATTACCGACTGGCCCCTGATAGCCATCATCCTACTGTCGTGGGGCATGGCACTGTTTGAGTACACCTTTATGATTCCTGCCAACCGCATCGGCTCGCAAATAACGGGCGGCCCGTTCTCGCTGATGCAGCTGAAGATAATACAGGAGGGGGTGTCGCTGACGGTGTTCACGCTCATCGTGGCGTTGGTGTTCAAAAGCGAGCCCATCCGCTGGAACCATCTGGTAGCCTTCGGATGTATCATCCTTGCCGTTTTTTTTGCCTTTATGAAAACCGACTGACGTAACGGAGTATTCCGTTAAATAATATCTGGATATGAAGAAACTAGCACTATTGATTGTCGCCACCACCCTGCTGATAGGCTGTGGAAGAGACCAGAAGACCATAGTACTGACCGACTGGCAGTTTCAATATAACGACCAGTGGCTGCCCGCCACAGTGCCGGGGTGCATCCACACCGACCTGATGGCACAAGGCATCATCCCCGACCCCTTCTATGGCACCAACGAGGACTCGGTGCAATGGGTGGGCAAACAGGTGTGGAAATACCGCACCATCATCACCCGCGAAATGTGGGAAGGGTATGAGCACTGCGAGCTGGTGCTGCAAGGGGTAACCTATTGTGATGTGACGTTGGAAGGAAACGTCAGCGGAGGTCATTTCCAAAGGCATGCAATCATGTGCGACAATATGTTCCGCGAATACCGCGTGTGCCTGTTCGACGTGCTGATGGAAGGCAACATGTTGCCCGACTTGGACGATAGCACCCTGCTGGAGATAACCTTTTATCCCATTGAAATTAACAATGAAGACCATTTCGTCTCCGAGACGGAGTGCGAGGAAGACGGCTACCCTTGGCCCGACATGGAATACGACCTGCCCGACCACCGCGCCATGAGCCGCATGGCACCCTATATGCTGGGGTGGGACTGGGGTCCCAAGCTGAGCACCGTGGGCATCCTAGGCTCGGTAAAACTGGAGTGCTACAATGGCAAGCGAGAGGAAGAACCCATCGCCAAGCCCAAGTCTTGGAATGTGGAACTGAGGCAGGAGAAAGACTCTATCGGGCAGTCGTTCACCTTCTACAAGAGCGGGAAGCCCATCTTTGCCAAAGGTGCCAACTGGATACCCTGCCATTCATTCCCCATCTTAACACCAACCATGAAAGAGCGCTACCGCTACCTGCTCACCTCAGCCAAGGAGGCGAACTTCAACATGCTGCGCGTGTGGGGCGGCGGCATTTATGAGCCCGACTATTTCTACGACCTTTGCGACTCGTTGGGCATCATGGTGTGGCAGGACTTCAACTTCAGCTGCGCCCTTTATCCTTCTGATTCCAACTTCCTTAACAATGTGAAGATTGAGGCCGAACAGCAGGTGCGCCGCATAGCAAAGCATCCTTGCGTGGTGGTGTGGTGCGGTAACAACGAAGTGAAAAATGGCTGGGAAGACTGGGGCTGGCAGCAGCAATACAATTGGACACCCGAACAGATTGCCACACTGCAGCACGGCATAGACACTCTCTTTGGAACGAACGGCATATTGGCACAGGCCGTGAAGAAGTACGACCCACTTCACCGTGCATATATCACCACGTCGCCCCTCTACGGTTGGGGGCACCCAGAATGCGTGACCCACGGCGACAGCCACTACTGGGGCGTATGGTGGGGCGAACAGCCTTTTGAGATGTACAAGGAAAAGACAGGGCGTTTTATGTCGGAATACGGCTTTCAAAGTTATCCCGACTATAGCACCGTGTGCCGCTATTGTCCAGAAGACCAACGCTGCATCGACTCGCCTACTATGAAGAACCACCAAAAGCACGGGCGAGGCCTTGAGATAATAGACAAGGCTATGATGCAGTACTATGGGGTGAGCAGCAAGGACCTGTCGCTAGAGGATTTCTGCTATGTGAGCCAATTGCTGCAAGCTTGGGGCATGGGTTATGGCATCTACCAACACCTGACGCAGCAGCCCCTCTGCATGGGTACCCTCTACTGGCAATTGGACGACTGCTGGCCGGTAGCCTCTTGGAGCAGCATCGATTATTATGGCAATTGGAAAGCCCTACACTACCGTGCCCGTGACCTTTTCGACGACAATGTGGACTTGAAGCAGTTCAACAATTATTACAAGACCTATCCACGCAGGCTGCACCTTGCGAAAGCCAGCTACGGTCTCAACCAAGACCTCGACAAGCGAGGCCGACTGTCGGTCACCGTTGAGGCAAACAACTATCTCCGCGACGTGATGCTACAGACCGAACCGCATGTCGACGGCCATTTTGATTACAACTATTTCGACCTCAACAAGGGAGCCACTCTCACCGCCACATTCATCCCTCTTCACCCCGACGCTGACCTCTCGCAAGTGAAGGTCACCGTCAAATGCCTTAACGACATTTACAACCGATAATGATTGTAGACATAATAGAAGGAGGGCACCTTACGATGCCCTCCTTTCATTATCATAGACACACGCTATTCTTATTCGAATGATGCGATGGCTTTCTTGATGATTTCCATTGCTTCGCGCAACTGCTCTTCGGTGATGACCAGAGGAGGAGCAAAACGGATGATGTGTTGATGGGTGGGCTTGGCCAGAACGCCCAAGTCACGCATCTTCAAGCAGACATCCCAAGCCTCTTTACCATTGTGAGGCTTGATGATGATGGCGTTCAAGAGACCTTTACCGCGCACCTTCTCAATCATGGGGCTCTTGAAGTTGCTCATTTCCTCACGGAAAATCTTACCGAGACGGTCAGCATTCTCCATCAGATGCTCGTCCTTCACCACTTGCAGGGCAGCGATAGAGACCTTGGCTGCAATGGGGTTGCCACCGAAAGTGGAGCCGTGCTCACCGGGCTTGATGTTGAGCATGATGTCGTCGTCAGCCAACACGCAGCTGACAGGCACCACACCACCACCAAGGGCTTTACCCAGAATTAGGATGTCGGGACGGACACCTTCGTGGTCGCAAGCCAGCATCTTACCGGTACGGGCGATACCGCACTGCACCTCGTCGGCCATAAACAGGACATTGTGCTTCTTGCAGATGTCGTAGCACTTCTTGAGGTAGCCCTCATCGGGGACATACACGCCAGCCTCACCCTGGATAGGTTCGAGCAGGAAACCTGCAATCTTGTCGCCCTTTTCCTCCAGCACCTTCTCAAGGGCAGCAGGGTCGTTATAAGGAATACGGATAAAACCGGGAGTCATGGGGCCGTAGTTGGCATAGCTCTCGGGGTCGTTGCTCATGGTGATGATGGTGATGGTGCGGCCGTGGAAGTTGCCTTCGCAGCAGACAATCATCACCTCGTCATTCTTGATGCCCTTCTTCACCACACCCCAACGGCGGGCCAGTTTCAAGGCAGTCTCATCAGCCTCAGCACCGCTGTTCATGGGCAGCACCTTCTCATAACCGAAATACTCGGTGACATACTTTTCCCATTCGCCAAGGCAGTTGTTGTAGAAAGCACGGCTGCTCAGCGTCAGTTCGTGAGCCTGGTCACACAAAGCCTTTACAATCTTCGGGTGGCAATGGCCCTGATTGACGGCAGAATATGCTGAGAGGAAGTCGAAATAGCGTTTTCCTTCGCAGTCCCAAACAAAAGCACCTTCACCTTTAGCCAGGACAACAGGCAGTGGATGGTAGTTGTGAGCACCATAGCGGGCTTCCATCTCCATGAATTCTTCGGATTTTGTCATAAGATTAATCTTTTTGTTAGTTGAGTTGTTGTTATAATGAATTGTTTAAATATACTTGACTGTCACTACTTGAAATAATTTGCAAATTTACGCACTTTATTTCAAATAAAAAGATAAAAATTGCGTTTTTAAGAAAATAGTTGCTCCAGATGAACAATACCGTACTGAAAGTTGAAGATTTGCACATCTCCTTCAAGCATGAAGGAGAGTATCTTGAGGCTGTGAAAGGCGTCTCTTTCGAGGTGATGCGAGGGCAGACCTTGGGCATTGTGGGAGAATCGGGAAGCGGCAAATCGGTCACCACTCTTGCTGTCATGGGCCTGTTGCCAAAAAATGTCAAGGTTACTGGCCGCTGGACCGATATGACAGGGCGGGCTGCAATGATTTTCCAAGAGCCTATGACCAGCCTCAACCCTGTACAGCAATGCGGCAAACAGGTCGAAGAAATGCTTCTTGCCCATCAGAAAGTCTCCCACAAAGAGGCTCGCCAACGCACTCTCCAGTTATTCGAGGAAGTGATGCTCCCTCGTCCCGAAATAATCTATCGCAGCTATCCGCATGAAATCAGCGGCGGACAGAAACAGCGTGTCATGATTGCCATGGCCCTGATTTGCCGTCCCGACCTCCTTATTGCCGATGAACCCACCACCGCTCTCGATGTCACCGTGCAGAAGACTATTATCGACCTCCTCCGCTCCCTTCAGAAGAAATACCGCATGGGCATTATCTTCATCACCCACGACCTCGGTGTCATAGCCCAGATAGCCGACAACGTGGCCGTGATGTATCATGGCGAGATTGTCGAGCAGGGAACAGCCGAACAGGTGCTACACCAACCCCGGCACCCCTACACCAAGGGACTCCTCGCCTGTCGCCCACCGTTGGACAGCCGCCCCCGCCGTCTGCTCACCGTCAAAGACTTCCTCGAAATGAAGAATGAAGATTTTAGAAATGAGAATTATCCTGATGCGGCAGCTAATTCTCAATTCTCAATTCTCAATTCTCAATTAAAGAAAGACCCTCCCCTGCTCCGCGTCCGCAACCTCGAAGTCACCTACCCCCTCGAAACATCCATCCTCGGCAAGGTAAAGAAAGAGCTGAAGGCGGTCGACGGACTCTCCTTCGACATCTACCGTGGCGAGACTGTGGGGCTTGTAGGCGAAAGCGGATGCGGCAAAAGCACCCTGGGCCGTGCCATACTGAAACTAATCGAGCACAGTGCTGGCAGCATCGAATACGACGGCCGTAGCCTCGACAAACTCACCTCTTCAGAAGCCAAGGCATTGCGTCGCAAGATGCAGATAATCTTCCAAGACCCCTATTCCTCCCTCAACCCACGCATCACCATCGGCGAAGCTATTGCGGAGCCTCTAAAAGTCCACAAAACTAGTATTACTGGACAGACTAGTAATACTAGAGTCTCTAGAACTTCTATCAAAGAAAAAGTCCTCTCGCTCATGCAGCAGGTGGGCCTCGAACCAGACTGGTACAACCGCTACCCCCACGAGTTCAGCGGCGGGCAACGCCAGCGCGTCTGCATCGCCAGAGCACTGATACTGGAACCCGAGTTGGTCATCTGCGACGAGAGCGTCTCCGCCCTTGATGTCTCGGTGCAGGCACAGGTACTCAACCTCCTCAACGAACTTAAGGAGCGGTACGGCTACACTTACCTCTTTATCACCCACGACCTCTCAGTGGTCAAATTCCTATCCGACCGTATCATGGTGATGGAACATGGCCAGATTGTAGAGCAAGGCCTATCCGACGAACTCTTTGCACACCCCCAGCATCCCTATACCCAGCACCTCTTAGCCGCCATCCCTCGGTTGTAAAGTATTTTGCACCAGACACAATATTACAGCCAATCATTCGTTATACAAGCATGATTAATGAAAAATACATCCGTTTCGATTGGGCCGCCAAGCGCATGCTGCGAGACAAGGCCAACTTCGACGTGCTGGAAGGCCTAATGACCGTACTGCTGAACGAGAAGGTAACCATCGAGGAAATCCTCGAAAGCGAAGGCAACCAAGAGTCCGAGCTGGACAAGTTCAACCGCGTGGACGTGATGGCACGCAACAGCAAGGGCGAGTACATCATCGTCGAAGTGCAACTCTCACGCGAAATACACTACCTTGAGCGCATCCTCTACGGGGTCTCCAAGGTCATCACCGACAACATACACCTAGGCGACAAATACGACAAAGTACGTAAAGTCTACTCCATCAACATCATCTATTTCCCCATGGGGAAAGGGGCAGACTACCTGTATCACGGAATAACGACATTCACCGGAGTACACACTGGCGACACCCTGCAAATCACCCGCCACGAGGCCGACACGCTGAAGATGCGCACCCCCCAACAAGTGTTCCCCGAATACTTTATCATCAGAGTGAACGAATTCAACCAAGTGGCTACGACCCCGCTAGAAGAATGGATAGAGTATCTAAAAAACGGTCGAATCAAGTCCGACACCCAAACCCCAGGACTACAAGAGGCACGGCAGAAATTGCTCTACATGAATATGAGTGACAAAGAAAAGCGTGTCTACGAACACCATATCGAGAACCAGATGATACAAAACGACGTCCTTGACACCGCCCGCATTGAAGGTCTCGCCGAAGGACGTGCTGAGGGACGTGCTGAGGGACGTGCTGAAGGGCGTGCTGAGGGACGTGCCGAGGGACGTGCTGAAGGAGTGCAACAAGTGGCTATAAACATGAAGCACCTAGGCCTACCCCCTGAGACCATTGCCCAAGCAACAGGCCTGTCTGTTGATGAAATAAGAGCTCTCCAATAGCTAGTTCACTCCCCTCACTACACGAGAAACGGTGTCCGTTTGGCATGTTGGAACTGATACTCCTAGGACTCATGGGTGAGCTTATTCGTCTTAGTGACAGGCTGGATTGGTTTCAACGAGGGGCCAAGCAGCATTATTGTTGTCTACCCCGACTCTGAGTCCTCATTTCTCAACTCCCAATAGAAGTCACGCCAAAGTATCTGTCGACATACGGGTTTAATTGCCCACTCTCCGTTGCAATCTATTAGTCCGACAGAATCCTTGGCTTAAGCCATGACATAATGGTTGTAGTGGAACACATATCCAGCAAATTGCAGCGTTGGATAACAGTCAATTACCTTATTCATAACCCTCTTTTCATCTCGGGATGAGGCGTAATGGACAAATGGTAGGCTATTTTTGAGACGAAAGGTTCTAGTGGACAAAAAGTAGGCTGTTTTTTTCAGTTGAAATTTGGTTCATCTCTTTCGCATACACTCTCTCAAATGTACCGTCCCAGCACACTCTATCTCGTTTGGCTCTAGCTTGGTATGTCACCAATGGCATACAGGCTCACACCCTCCCCTGCCCCACTCCTCTACCATGCCACGGCACTGTACCACTCTTTGCCTCACCACAACCCTTGTTACACTAATCAACATTCTGTGTATCTAATCGTTATTCCTATACATTGCCTGTCTTTTACAAGCCGGATGCCGACGTTTGCCGATGCTATTATCGGCAAACGGACAGCACACAGACTGCAACCGGGCTATGGCAAGTGGTAGCGGAAAGGAAGGCCGCGAGAATGGCATGGGGCGGGACGGGGCGTCGGCGGTGATGTACGGGTGCTGCCTGATGCCCCCCGGTGGTGGTCGGCCTACACGGCCAATCAGTGTATCGCTGCCAGCAATCCCCCACCCCGGCCCAGCCGCGGGAACGAGAAATCATAATGAGGCACGAAAAAACGCGCCATATCTTTGATACAGAGAACCATGTGAAAAAACACAGAACAGGGATACCATGGCATCAGAATAACCAGCAGAAATGAAAAAAAAGGGCCTCTAACGAGACCCTGCCTGGAAATTATTATGAAAAATACGGGGTTTAGCGACGTTTCTTCTCCTGCATCTTTGCCTCAATGGTCATCGTGGCATGAGGCACAATCATCAGGCGTTCCTTGGGAATGAGCTTGCCCGTAACACGGCAGATGCCGTAGGTCTTATTCTCAATACGCACAAGTGCCGCGTCGAGGTCTTTGATGAACTTCTGCTGGCGGGCCGCCAGACGGGAATTTTCCTCTTTCGATAGGACATTACTGCCCTCTTCAAGAGTCTTAAACGTGGGAGCGGTATCATTTACGTCATTCACACTCCCTGCAACCGCCTCGTTCAGAAGCTCTAAATTCTTCACAGCTTCCTCGCGCTTTTGCAGAATCAGCTCTTTAAAGAACTGCAATTCCTCAGCAGAATAGCAATTTTTTTCGGGGGTGACTTCTTTTTTCTCCATAATACAATTTTTTAGTTCCTTATTAACACGCTATATTAATTTATGTGCAAAAGTACGCAAACTTTTGTAAAGGAAAGGAAAAAAATATCAACACAATGTTCATTAATTCCCCAAATACAAATCAATCAATCCTGTAGGAGCTTTGATATAAATAATTTTTAACTTTCGATCCACCTTCTCTATTACGGGGTCAATGACAGGAATGAGTATTTCGGTGCCATTATTGAAGATTTGGAAGAGGGGTTGTGCCGGATAGTCGATGATGGTCTTAATAATCCCTATGTCCCCCTTTTCGGCATCCACCACGTGAAAGCCCACCACTTCATGGAAATAGAACTGGTTGCCTGTCAGTTTCGGCAGCATATCCAACGGAAGGTATAGGTCGTGTCCTACAAGGGCATGCGCCTCCTCGCTGGTGATATCCTCAAAGGTTACGACGGCCTTGTTGCCGTTCATGTTGTCAATATGAAAGAAATAAGGCACCAGGGTACCCTTGATTTCCACAAAAGCAGAGTCAAGTTGGGCATAGTCATCCGGACTATCTACATCGAGGAACATCACCACCTGCCCCTTGATACCAAATGGCTTAGTGATTTTACCCAATTGATAGCATTCTTCTATGGTCATAACTGGAGAATATAAAAAAGCGTGTCCGCTATTGAGAGGGCACGCTCTTAAGGTTAGCAAATGATGCTTACTCGGCAGCGGGGGCCTCTTCAGCAGCAGCAGGAGCCTCTTCGGTGGCAGCAGCTGCTTCAGCCTTTGCAGCAGCCTCAGCCTCGGCAGCAGCTCTGTGCTTGGCGGCGACGGCCTCAGCCTTAGCCTCGTTGAACTTCTTCTCGCTTTCGAGACGGGCTTTCTTCACATCGCGGAGCTTGCTCTCGTTCTCGCTCTTGGCGTTGGCAATCTTAGCCTCTTTGGCCTGGAGCCACTCGTTGAACTTCACATCGGCCTGTTCCTGGCTGATAGCACCTTTCTCAACACCAATCTGGAGGTGGCGTTTCAGAAGAACACCCTTATAGGAGAGGATACGACGGCAGGTGTCGCTGGGCTGGGCACCATTCTTGAGCCACTCAGCAGCCTTCTCAACATTCAGGACGATGGTGGCGGGGTTAGTCAGAGGATTGTACGTGCCTAATTTCTCGATAAATCTTCCATCCCGAGGTGCACGACCATCCGCAACAACGATATGGTAGAAGGGTTGATTCTTTTTACCATGACGCTGTAATCTAATTCTTGCAGGCATAATTAATTGTTATTTAAATTGTTGATATAAAATATTGTTATTTAATTAGAGTGCAAAGATACAACTATTTTTTGAATTACACACTTTTTTCTTCTTTTCTTCGCATTATTCTTCGTCTTGTACCAGCCTTACCGAGCATCGCGTGAGCCGTTCCAACGGCATAATATATGCACTTCGGCCAAGGGCAAAGCAGACTCCCAGTGCCCCCTGCTTATTATAATGGATGGTTGTCCAATAATAGCCAAGCTGTTCGTCCCCTTCGATAGGGGGTGCATAAGTGATTTTACGAGCCCATTCTCTCTCAGCCAAGGTAATTGTTCCTGGGCCCCTACCGTCAGGAATTGTACTGACGCTTTCATGCACCTCAGGTATCTGTGTGCCATAGCCCACGTTGAACCCCTCAATAGGGCCGCTATATTTATCTGGAACAGTGGCGACAGCCAAAGCAGCTATATATTCCGAGAGGTTGCACATTCCTGCAGCGGGCAGAAAGACGGCTCCCGCACGTTCCATTGCCAGCCACTGTTTGGGGGAAAATGTATAAATGGTGAAGAAATCCAGTGTGTCTAACCCGCGGTCGAACCAGTCGTCGGGCAGCAGCACCATCCCCTGCACATCGCCCACCTGCCCCATAGAGCGCAGCAGCCATGCGTTGGGCCGTTTGGTGAAGAGGTAGTCCCATTCGTACACACTCAGCGTGCGCCAACGTCCGGCCTGGTTTCCACCGTTGCTGATGCGGTTGTACACACCCCAGTCATAGCTGGTGCCGTCGATGTTTCGCTTCGCACCATTGCCGAAACTGGCAGAAACAGGCGAGAAATAATACGGAGGCCTGTTGCGGTAACCGCTGGTGCCCCATGCGAAGAGGTCTATCCAGCCGGCATAGTTCTTCCCGTAACGCAGATTGCCCATGCCGATGCAGTCGTACTGCCTGTCGGCAAAACGCCACATATCCGCGGCAGCATTATATTGCAGGTTGCCCGACGAGAAGTGCACCCGCTTCTGCGGCGACACGCTAAACACCCCCTCCAACACTCCTTGCGACAACCGCGAAACGGTCTGCGTGGTAATGGAGGTATACACTTTGCCGTCGACAATCGAGTCAACGACATATTGATTGGGCATCCAGCCCGCGGAAATGTGCCCATTATCGGAAAGGGCCAGACGGAAGCCCACATTGCTCAGCCTGTTCTCTGGCACCCAGAAATTGCGGTAGGAGTTTCGCACATCGTCGTCCACATCTGCCCACGAACCGCCACGCCCTACGCGGAACTCGCCGCTGTCGGCTCCCTGCGGGTTGCGGGTTTCGTTGAGACTCCCTTCTTCCCAGTACCACATGGTATTGTTGTCCACCCACTTCTCTAAGGCCTTGCGGGTAGTCACATAGTCGGGCACACCCTTGTTTTTCGCCATCAGCCACAGGTAGTAGTCGTCCTGATACCAGTCGCTGCACCATTCCCACACATTGCCTGTCATATCGTACAACCCCAACTCGTTGGGTACCAGACCGCCCACCACATGAGTCGAGTCGCCGCTGTTCACCTGCGCCCAGCCCACCTTCATGGCATCATTACTTCCAGCATAGAAATAACCGCGCGACTTCCTGCCACCCCTTGCAGCGTATTCCCACTCTGCCTCGGTGGGCAGACGGAAGCGATAGCCTGTGATGCTGTCCAGCCTACGTATGAACTCCTGCACCTCGACATACGACACCTGCTCCACTGGCAGGTCGTCACCCTTGAAATTGGAGGGATTGTAGCCCATGACGGCCGTCCACAGCTGCTGGGTCACCTCGTAACGGCCCAAATAATAATTGGAAAGAGCAACTCCATGCACCGGCACCTCATCGTTCTTCCCGATATGCCAGTTCTCCCACTCACAGCCCATCATAAAAGAGCCGCCCTGCACATACACCATGTCGAACCTGCAGCCACCCACAACAAATGAAAGCGGCTGATGATCCGACTGCGCAGCCATATTCCACGCCGCCAACAAGAAAAACACAAAAAGGGAAACCTTGCTACGAGCTGTAGTGTCCATACTATTTATCTATATGCAAGATAGACAACTTTTTTAGTCTCAAAAAACTCCTCCTCGAAGAAGTCGGAGATGTCCCACGTGCGCACCTTCTTCCTGAAGGGTGCCAACTCGTCGGTAAGGTCGCCGCCTTTGAGATAAAGAATGCCGTTGCGCAACTGATGGTAATGGGAGTCCGACACCTTGCCTTTCACCCATCCGGTAAATTCGCTCAACGTGGTGACGGCCCTTGACACGATGAAGTCAAAATCGCCTTCCACCTGTTCGGCACGAATCTGCTCGGCACGCACATTCTTCAATTCCAATTGCCGAACCACATCCTGCACCACCTTGATTTTCTTACCCACCGAGTCTATGAGATAGAAATTGGCATCGGGGAACATGATGGCCAGTGGGATGCCTGGAAAGCCGCCGCCCGTGCCCACATCCAACACATCTGCCATCGTCTTAAACTGCATCACCTTGGCAATGGCAAGGCTGTGGAGAACATGATGCTCATAGAAATTGCCCATATCCTTACGCGAGATGACGTTGATTTTGGCATTCCAGTCCTCATACAAAGGCAACAAAGCGGCATACTGTTCACGTTGCCGCTCTGTCAATTTGGGGAAATATTTCAGAATCAAATCCATGCCTTTACAGATTGGACTACAGCATCCCCTCTGCTAGAGGTACGCCTGCAGGTGCTTGCTCTTGCTGCTGACGCGCAGACGCTTGATGCCCTTCTCCTTAATCTGGCGGACACGCTCACGTGTAAGGCCGAACTTCATGGCTATCTCATCCAAGCTGAGGGCATGGGGCATACCGATGCCGAAATACATCTTGATAACCTCACGCTCATACTCAGTCAGGGTTGAAAGCGCACGCTCAATTTCCTGCGAGAGCGACTCCTGCATCAGTCGGCTGTCAGTAGGCGGCGTATCCTCATTGGGCAGCACGTCAACAAAGTTGACATCCTCGTCAGCCACCAACGGTGCATCGATGGAAATGTGGCGACCCGAGATGCCCAGAATGCTCTTAATCTTATCCTCTGGAATATCCAGCATGTCGGCCAGCTCTTCCTCCGATGGCGGACGCTCCAGCTCCTGTTCCAACCGGCTGATTTCCTTCTTCAGCTTGTTGAGGGCCCCCAGCTGATTGGAGGGGAGACGCACAATACGCGAGTTCTCTGCAATAGCCTGCAATATCGACTGGCGAATCCACCACACGGCGTATGAAATAAACTTAAAGCCACGTGTCTCATCGAAGCGTTTTGCCGCCTTGATAAGCCCCACATTGCCTTCATTAATCAAGTCGGGAAGGCTCAACCCCTGATTCTGATACTGCTTGGCCACCGATACCACAAAACGGAGATTGGCCTTGGTCAGACGGTCCAACGCCTCCTGGTCACCAGCTTTGATGCGCTGGGCCAGCTGAACCTCCTCTTCGGGTGTCAGCAGCTCCTCACTGCAAATATCCTGCAAATACTTATCCAGCGACTTGATGTCACGATTGGTGATAGAATGGGTAATTTTTAACTGTCTCATGGCAAATAATTAATTCCACTTTTTATTACTCTACATAACGTCAAAAAATGAAAAAAGTTTCATCAAAATGAACTTTTTTTTCAAATAATTCGTAACCACCTAAATATCATCCATTTCCGCATCCATCCCATTTCACCTCTCCCCTCCCCTCACACCCACGTCCGCGCCGAGGCCGCAATCATATTATTTTGCGTAAGTCAAAAAAAAAATGTAAATTTGCACTTTCATTAATAGAGCCGAAAAGATATGTTTGAAAGCATTAGTAGCAAGATAGAGAAAGCGTTACACACGCTCAGAGGGAAAGGGAGAATCACCGATATTAATATATCCGAGACCGTCAAAGAGGTCCGCAAGGCACTGCTTGACGCCGACGTGAGCTACCCCATCGCCAAAGAATTCACCGACAAGGTCAAGTCCGAAGCCATGGGGCGCAACGTCATCCAAAGTATCGAACCCGGCCAGCTGATGGTCAAAATCGTGCACGAGAAACTCACCGAGCTCATGGGCAGCCAGGCCGTGGACATCAACGTCAAAGGCTCCCCTGCCATCATCCTCATCGCCGGTCTGCAAGGCTCTGGTAAGACCACCTTCAGTGCCAAACTGGCCTACTACCTGAAAAACAAAAAGAACAAGTCGGTCATGCTTGTTGCCGGCGACGTATACCGCCCTGCCGCCATCAGCCAGCTGCAGACCCTCGGAAGCCAGATACAGGTGCCCGTCTTCACCGAAGAGGGCAACCAAAACCCCATCGACATCGCCGAGAAAGCCATCCGCGACGCCCGCATGAAAGGCACCAACGTCGTCATCGTCGATACCGCCGGCCGTCTGGCGGTGGACGAGCAGATGATGGACGAGATATCGGGACTCAAAAAGTACCTCAACCCGCAAGAGACCCTCTTCGTGGTCGACTCCATGACCGGCCAGGACGCGGTGAACACCGCCAAGGCCTTCAACGAACGCATCGACTTCGACGGAGTAGTGCTCACCAAGCTCGACGGCGACACCCGCGGCGGTGCAGCCCTCACCATCCGCTACGCCGTGCAGAAACCCATCAAATTCGTCGGCGTAGGCGAAAAGATGGAAGCCCTCGACGTCTTCCACCCCGACCGCATGGCCAGCCGCATCCTCGGCATGGGCGACGTGGTCTCACTCGTGGAACGCGCCCAAGAACAATACGATGAAGAAGAAGCCCGCAAGATACAGAAAAAACTCATCCACAACGAGTACAACTTCGAAGACTTCCTCTCGCAAGTGGGGCAGATAAAGAAGATGGGCAGCATGAAAGAGCTCATCGGCATGATTCCCGGCATGGACAAGCTGACCAAGAACGTGGAAATTAGCGACAACGCCTTCAAGCCCATCGAGGCCATGATTGGGAGCATGACCCCCTACGAACGCCGCAACCCCTCCTGCATCAACGGCAGCCGCAAACAGCGCATCGCCGCCGGCAGCGGCCACAGCATCCAGGAGGTCAACCGATTCATCAAGCAGTTCGAGGAAACCCGCAAGATGATGCGCACCGTCAGCAACCGCGGCAAGATGTCACAAATGCCCCGCCGTAGAAAATAAAACAATCTCTAAACCCTATAACCACCATGTTCCAATTACTTGACGGCAAGGCCATGGCCCTGCAGATTAAAGACGAAATCGCCAACGAAGTGCGCCAACTCACCCTCCAAGGACACCGCCCCCCGCATCTGGCCGCGGTCATCGTAGGCAACGACGGCGCCAGCCAGACCTACGTGGCCAACAAAGAAAAATCCAGCCACGAGGTCGGATTCATCTCGTCCGTCTACCGCTTCCCCGAGACCATCACCGAGGAGGAGCTGCTCCACTCCATCGACTTCCTCAACAACGACCCCGAAGTCGACGGCTTCATCGTCCAGCTTCCCCTGCCCAAGCACATCAACGAGCAGAACATCATCAACTCCATCTCGCCCGACAAAGACGTTGACGGATTCACAGCCATCAACGTAGGCCGCATGGTCCTGAGCGAAGAGGCCTTCGTCCCCGCCACCCCCATGGGCATCTGCACCCTGCTCAAACGCTACGGCATCGAAACCGCGGGCAAGCACTGCGTGGTGCTGGGCCGCAGCAACATCGTCGGCACCCCCATTGCCAACCTTCTTTCGCGCAAAGGGTTCGACTGCACCGTGACCATCTGCCACAGCAAGACCAAGAACATCGCCGAGCTGACCCGTCAGGCCGACATCTTGGTTGTAGCCATCGGCAAGCCCGAATTCGTCACCGCCGACATGGTCAAAGAAGGTGCCGTAGTGGTGGATGTCGGAATCCACCGCATCCCCGACGAGAGCAAGAAGAGCGGCTACCGCATCATCGGCGACATCAAGCACCACGAGGTCGACCCCCTCTGCAGCTGGGTCACCCCCGTCCCCGGCGGCGTCGGCCCCCTGACCATCGTCTCCCTTCTGGAAAACACCATGAAGGCCTACAAACGCCACTGCAACCTATAGCCCCTATATACCCTATAGTTTCTATCGCTTCAATACCCTAAAAGAGAAGGCCGCCGATTGGCGGCCTTCTCTTTTGGGAACCAAATAGTTCGTTACATATTACTGGTCACACACACCTTGAAGGTAATGGGCCCGGCAAGCTCCATGCTCTCGGGGTCATAGCCGTCGAGGTCCTGAATCACAATGGTCACCTTGCCCAATTCCCACTCAAAGCGCAGGTTCTCAGGCACTATTACCAGCTCTTGCTCACCCTCTTCGTTGGTCAGATACACCTCCAACGGATAAACAAAAGGCAGCGTGTTCCATGAACCCAGGTTATTCTGCGTGTCATACACGTTCCAGCAATAAGCCTGCACCGTACCATTCAAGAAAACATTCTGGCCGATGGCAGGAATGGCCTTCTCATAATAAAGGTAATTGTTGGCACCCGGCTCGATAGGGCCTTGGTTGCGGAGCCAGTCACCAGGATTGACTTGGAACTGAAAAGTCTGGATTTGTGCACCATAATACTCTTTTGTGCAGCCAGCCGCTAAAAGCATGATGGCCAGCATCGGAAGGACTAACTTTCTAAGTTTCATTTTTATATGCGATTTTGATTAATAATTCATGTTCTCTTTTCACGATGCAAAAATACACCTAATTTCCGAATAATTTTCCCTCCTACCAAAGTATTTTTCCACAAAGAACCCTCCAACCGTCCCAAAGGCGCGCCTCCACTTATTGTAAGAACCATCTAAGTTATATCTAAGATTATTCTAGGCTATAGACCCTAAAAAAGAGCCTAGAAGTGCCTTACAATATTCCTTTAAAGTCCCAAGGTGGGGCGAAGAAGACCCTGGAAGTGAGCAGCTTGACCTATGACGCTAAGGGATTAACGGTCAAAGGCGGCGATGCCTTTATCCCAAATCGGTCATTAGGATGGGAATTACACTAATTATCAGATAATATCTCCTTTTTCATGCCATAGCGGCATTTCTTTCGGAATCTTGCCAACAAAACCATTTCGCCGTAGCCCGCTACGCCTTCAATGGTTTCGCCGACAATCTTCTCGAAACAAATACCACTCTGCCACAAACCCTAATGACCAATTTGGGATTATCGGAGATGGACCACGGTGATGCCGTCGCCCCCAAGTTCCAGCCGCTCGGAATGGAACGACTGCACGTCGCGGTTGCCGGCCAGATAGTCGCGTATGATTTGCTTGAGGATGCCGTAGCCCTTGCCGTGGAGTATGCGCAGTTCCTTCTCGCTCAGCAGCTGTGCGTCGTCCATAAAATGCTGGAGGTTGTCCATGGCCTCGTCGGCGCGCTGGCCGCGGAGGTCGATGGTGGGGTTGAAGCTCTTGCGTTTCTCGTTGATGTCGTCGTAGATTGACTGGAAGCGGCTGTTCTGCCGGCTCAGCTTGTCGACGGGGATGGCCTTCTTGCGGGTGCCGGTGAGGCGGTTCAGGGCGATGGTCATGCGGATGCTGTTGCTTTCCACCACGGCTTTCTTGCCTTTGATTTCCATCACTTCGCCATAGGTGTCCTGCCCGTCGATACGGACGATGCTGCCCACGGTGACGGGCGCGTCTTTCTCGTCCCTTTCTTCGAGGGCGGGGCGGCTGCCTTGGGGGGCATTGGAGGCATTCTTATCGGGGCGGTGCTTGCCGCTCTTCACTTTGTCTAGGAATTCGTCGTGTCGTTCTTGGGCCGAGGCGATGCGCTCGGCTTCGGCCTTCATGCGTTCACGTGCCTTGAGGGTGCTTTCGCGCTCGGCCTGGGCGGTGCGTATCTCGCTGATGGTCTGCTCTACAGTGCGGTTGGCATCGGCGATTATCTGCTGCGCTTCCTTGCGGGCGTTGCTGAGTATCTCGTGTCGGCGGCCTTCGAGGTTCTCGGTGAGGTTCTGGTATTTGGAGGTCACTTCGGCCAGGAAGCTGTCGGCCACCTGCAGCTCGGCACGCTGCCGTTCCAGTTCTTGCTTGTCCAGTTCGAGCTGCTGGAGCTGGTGTTCGAAGTTGAGCATGGCGCCGCCCACCTTCTCGGATGCGGACTTGAGCACCTCCTCGGGGAAGCCGATGTTCTGCGCTATCTCGAAGGCGAAGGAGCTGCCCGGATGGCCGATGGCGAGGCGGTAGAGGGGCTTCATGTGCTCGGTGTCGAAGAGCATGGCACCGTTGCGGATGCCCTCGTATTTGTCGGCCAGCAGCTTGAGGTCGGCAAAATGGGTGGTCACCACGCCGAAGGCATGGCGGCGGTAGAGTTCTTCCAGGAGGGCTTCGGCGATGGCGCAGCCCGAGCGGGGCTCGGTGCCGCCGCCCAGCTCGTCGAGGAGGAAGAGGGTGCCCTCGCCGGCCGTTTCCAGGAGCAGTTTCATGTTCTGGAGGTGCGAGGTGTAGGTGCTCAGGTCGTTGTCGATGGACTGCTGGTCGCCGATGTCGATGAAGATATTGTCGAAGATGCCGAATTCCGAGGTCTCGCGGCAAGGCACCAGCATTCCGCATTGGAGCATGTACTGTATCAATCCCACGGCCTTCAGGCACACCGACTTGCCGCCGGCATTGGGACCGGAGACTATCAGTATGTGGGCGTCGTCGTTGAGTTCGATGTCGAAGGGTACCACCTCGCCTTTGTGGTTGAGATAGAGGAGCGGGTGACGGGCGTCGAGCCAGTTGATTTTGGCTATGTTGTCCACGATGGGGCGTCCGGCGCGTATGGTGAGGGCAAAACGTGCCTTGGCACGGATGAAGTCGATACGTGCCAGGAACCAGTAGGCGTTGATGAGGGCGTCCAGCTGGGGACGCAACATGTCGGTGAAGCGGGCTAGTATTTTCTGTATTTCGCGCCGTTCTTCGAATTCCAGCTCGCGGAGGTCGTTGTTCAGTTCCACCACCTCCGAGGGTTCGAGGAAGGCGGTCTGGCGGGTGGCCGACTCGTCGTGGATGAGGCCTTTAATCTTTCGGCGGTGGGTGTCGAGCATGGGGATGACCATGCGGCCGTTGCGGATGGTCACTTCGGCGTTCTCAGGGGCCCATCCTTCGTGTTTGGCGCGGGCCAGCTGCCGGTTTATCTGCACATCCACGTCGTTGCGTTTCTTGGCCATCTGGCGGCGTATGTCCTGTAGTTGCTCGGAGGCGTTGTCGTAGATTTCCCCCTTCTCGTCCACAATTTTGTTGAGGGTCTTGGTTATGGCCGGGTCCAGCTGCACCCGCTTGGCCAGCTCGTGCAGCATGGGGTAGCGGACGGGGTCGTCGCGCATGAGGAAGCGCAGGCAGTCGCCTATGGTGTGCAGCGAGTTTTTCAGGTCAATAAGGGCTTCCAGCTCTATCACCGTGTTGCCCACCCGCAGACGGGTCAGCTCGTCGGTGAGGTCGATGAAGTCCTGCACGGGGAAGCTGTTCTCCAGCACCAATATCTGCCGGAACTCCTCGGTCTGCTGTAGTTCGCGTACCACGCGGTCGTAGTTGTTGGAGAAGGACATCTCCTGCACCATACGCACGGCCAGGCTGTTGGAGCATTCGGCCGCGACCAGGTCTCTTATTTTGTTGAATCCGAGTTTGTCTTCTAGGGTCATGGGGATAGTTCTTTTAGGGGTTTGAAAGATTATTGGGGGTTGAGGGGAGCGGGTGTTTTTTGTTTTTTATCTGGTTAGTCGAAGTCCAAATAGAAGGGCCAGTGGCGGCGGAAGGTCTGCAGTTTCTCGTAGTCGAGGGTGGCGACGGCCACGGCGTTCTTCTTGTCGCCACAGAGGGCGAGGGCCATGCCTTTGTAGTCGATGGCGGCGCTGTTGCCGGTGTAGGGGATGTCGGCGCCGTCGATGCCGGAACGGTTCACTCCGACGACGTAGCAGAGGTTTTCTATGGCACGGGCCTTGAGGAGGGTGCTCCAGGCCTCGTGGCGTGAGCCGGGCCAGTTGGCGCACACCAGCAGCAGGTCGTAGTCCAACGCCACGTCCTCCGAAGGGCGTTCCACGCCGTTGGAGGGGAGCTTGTGGCGTTCGCTGTCGGGCACGGCGTTGCGGAGCCATTTGGGGAAGCGCAGGTCGTAGCATACGGCGGGTTTGATGCGCCAGCCGCGCCATTCGAACAGCTCGCGACGGGTGCCGCGGAGGAGTTGGCTGGCTTCGCTGCTCATGCGGAAGGTGTGGCCTTTGTCGTAATGCCCTCCGCTGCCGTCGGGGCGCACCCAGTGCAGACGGTTGACCACCCCGCCGCCCTCAATGCGCACGGTCCACGTACCCACGAAAAGGGCGTTATAGCACTGCGCCATCTTGCGGGCGAAGGCCATGGTGGGGCCTTCGGGGGCTTCGGCCATGTCGGCCATGGTGTCGGAGAAGCCTGTGTTGAAGGTCTCTGGCACCACCAGCACGTCTACGGGTCCCTCTAGTTGGGCGAAGGCCTGTTCGACCATCTGGTAGTTGGCATCTGGATTCTCCCATGCTATATCTTGCTGGTAGAATGCTACGGTGAGTAAGGTTTGTGTCATATCATGTAGGAAGAACTGTTTCATGATTAGCTGCGTTCACTTTCCCGCCTCCTTTGCTCAGTCCCCGCAGTTGCAGGCGAAATCCCATAGTTTTTTTACGGAGGGGAGCTGTTGTTCGATGGCTTCCTGGTTTTCGATGGTGAGGGGGCAGTGGCGGAGGTCCAGCAGTTCCAGGGTGTCGTCGAGGGTTTCCACTCCGGGCGGCAGGTCGGTGACGTAGGTGGACCACAGGACCAGTTCCTTCAGCTCTTTCAGTTGGGGAAGGGTGGCAGGCAGCTGCATCAAAGGATTGCGGCTCACCTCCAGGCGTTGAAGATGCCGCAGGCGGGCTATGCTGTCGGGCAGGAAGGCGATGCGGTTGCCCCGAAGGTCCAGTTCTTTGAGATTGACCATTTGCAGCACCTCTTCGGGAATGGTGTTCAGCCGTTTGCCCCGCAGTTGCAGAACATATACCTGCTGAGGGTCGGTCACCTCGGTAAGCGACTTGTAGACACGGCCGGGCTGTGCCTTCGCTCCTTGTATCAGCAAAAGGAGGAGGCAGAAGGAGGCAAGGGGGAAGCGAACGGGGCTCATAGGTGTGGTTATTTTTGGGTTTGTAACATAAGCCTGGCGGTGGTGCGGTCGTCGTTGAGCTGGCGCACCAAGCGTTCCACCCCCTCGAATTTGCACACATCGCGTATGCGGTCGACGAACTCCACATGCAGCAGGCTGCCGTAGAGGTCGCCGTCGAAGTCAAAGATGTTCACTTCGAACACCGTATTTTCGAGTCCGAAAGTGGGTTGCGCGCCGAAGTTGGCCATGCCTATCTTCAGAGACGAGTCATCCGGCATACGCACCCGCACGGCATACACGCCGGGGGCTGGCACCACCTTGGTGCGGTCGTCCAGGCAGACATTGGCGGTGGGGAAGCCGAGCGTACGCCCCACCTGCCGACCTTTTACCACGGTGCCCCAGAGGCAGTAGTTGTAGCCCAGCATGTCGGCTGCCCGCCGCACGTCGCCTTCCTGCAAGGCACCGCGTACCTTGGTCGAACTCACCTCCACGCCGCCGAAACGGACCGGGGTGTCCACCACCAATGCCACGCCACGGCTCTCGGCCAGGGCTGGCAGACGGTCGAAGTCGTTGCGCTGCCGGTTGCCGAACATGTTGTCGTAGCCCAGCACCAAAGCTTTGCACTGAAGCTTCTGGCAAAGCACCTGCTCGAAAAACTCACATGCCGATAGTTGCGCTGTCTCGGCCGTGAAATGCACTTCTACGACCTCTTGCACACCACATCCCTCTAGCAGCCGATAGCGTTCCTCGTTGGTGTTGACACGGAACGAGGCCGCCTGGTCGGCTTTCAGCACCTGACGCGGATGGCAGTCGAATGTGACCACCACGGGGTGCAGCCCCCGCTGCACAGCCTGCCGCTCCAGCATGGACAAGATATGCCTGTGGCCGATATGGACACCGTCGAACATGCCCACCGTCACCGCCGTATTATACGGTAACTCACTAACATCTATCAATTTGCGAATATTCATCTGCTACAAATCTGGCATGCAAAGATACGAAAAAAGTAAGATATGTTTGGTATTTGAGGAAAAATGTGTATTTTTGCAAAATACATTTCTATAATATTTAAACCATTTCGTCATGAAACAGATTCACTTCAAGGTATTTGCGTTATTCCTGTTCTTGCTGCCATTGTGTGTGGCGAGGGGGCAGAGCCAGGTAAGCCATTTTCCAGCGAATGAGTCGGACACCTCGATTGTGCGCTACTGGAAGAACGACGTCAGCATCGTGTATGCCTGTGACAAGGCTGTTAAGGACAAGCACTTCCTGCTGGTAGACGAGGGGATGCCCACCGTTCGCAGGATAGCCGTGCCGCAGGATGTGACGGTGAACGACTTCCGCATACTGCACGACAGTGTGTTTGCTGTCGGATACACTATGCGGACGGGTAAGCCACTGGGGCTGTTTGCCTGTTTTGACATTCAGGACTTCTACAACGGGTCGGGCTATTACCGCTGGATGGTGACCCAGCAGACCCCGATGCCCGACTGCAACAATGACCCGCTTCTAGGTGGTGGATTTTGTATTAATCAGATTTACGATGTCACACGGCTGGCGGTGTACGACAGCAGCGGCTGCACCAAGATGGCATATATTGCCAAGAACTATGTGGATTTCCCGACAGACAGCCGCATCGGCATCGGCTCTGCCTCCTTTGTCGGGGGGGCGTGGAGTAACATCATCATGTACAACAAATATGCGAAAGAGGACTACACCGACATTATCGCCACGCAGGACTATGTGGTGGCAGTGGCTCGCAACAATGTCGACTCCCTTTTGGCTATGCGGATATTTCCCAAAAGCAATTTCCTTACACCTTTGTGGTCCACACCTCCGCCTCTTGTTCCTGCATACCCCTATTATTCAAACCCTGCCGGGCAGCGGTTTTGGGACTTGAAGGTGGACGACGCGGTGATGGCGACGGCGTTGGAGAAGGACAGTTTTGCCGTGGCATACCACTACACCGATTCGCCCAAGGAGGGGCTGGCAGTGAAGACTTTTGACATCTTGGGCGGGGTGGCGACGTTCCGGCAGGGGCTGGATGCCTTGGTCGTCCGACAGCCGGGGTCAAAATGGAAGATGCGCGACATCAGCTATTCCCCCGCGCAACAGCGGCTGATTGTGTTGAACGACTTCGACGGCGGGACGCTGGGCAGCCAGACGAGCATCGTCTACCAGTTCCCCCTCGCCTTCCCGCTCGCGGGCACCTATCAGGGCCTATACCTCCCCAACTACGGTTTCCATGCCCTGGATTTCTTTAGAACCACACAGGACGCTTTTATTGTCTCTGGAAATAATACAAGCCACGGGCCTTTGACGCTTTATAGGGAACTGCTTACCACATCACTCAGCTGCGGGGTTACGGATTTCATCAACGGGGTAAAATCTACAACAACATTTGACACGCCCAACATGGCGACAAATATGAATGTGCCAGATTCGCCATCTGGAGACGAGCCATTCGTTGTTGAGGATGTTGTGAGAGACCTGCTGTGCGACAAAGAACCCTAATGTGAAACCATCAAAAAGCAAATAAGATGAAAAAGAAAGTTTTGATAATGACATGTGTGCTGGCGGCGGCAGGTGTCGTTGCGCAGTCGCACTCGTTTAGAGACACCTCGTACGCGCCCTATTTTCAGTTCGACTACGACGCATGGGTCAATGCAGACTATATAAATCATGGCAAAGTGTATGGTAGTCCAAAATATCCAGGGGTGTCGAAATGTCCTTTATGTGCTGACATCATACTTCAGTACAACTATACTGACAACCCTGCCGGCACGAGGGTGGTAGGCCTCTCTGCCACTATTTCCATGACAAAAAGAGACCTCAACCCGAATGCGACACCTCAGTCCCTGTTTCTGTATGAGGTATCGCCCGACACGTTTGAGCTAAAGGCGCAGGTACAGTGGGTTGAAACTGACACGGCAGGCAGACCCACCGCCCATGAACTGATTAATCCAAATTTGCCCAATTGCAATCATACCGGGTATGACTGTCGTCAATATATATCTCCCAACAACCCATATTATATGTGGAAAGTTTTCGATTATTATTTCGACAAGCCTATTACAGTTTTCGATTCGTTCTATGTGGGTGGCACTGATCTTTCTTATCTTGGACTTTACACTCACGAAACAGTCAATTATAGTACTTGTTGTTATTACATAACATACAGGCCTTCGCAGTCATCTTATGACACAGCATGCCATTTTTTTCCCACGTTGTGGAAGATGTATCATTATGGAAATGGTACTGGTGGACCACAGTACCAATGGCACTGGAAGCCTTCGAACCAGTTTATGATGGTGCTGCCCATCATCGAGGTGGTGGACACGTCGTTTGCCAACGCGCCGGAGTGCCCGGCGGTGAGCGGCTTGTTCGCACGGGGCAACTACACCGACACGGTGACCGTGCAGTGGGACTACGACAGCCTGCACCCGGAATACCAGCTGTGGTACGGCCCGGAGAATGACTTCGAGGCCCGCAGCGCGATGGTGCCGCTGCGCACCAACAGGTGGGTCTTTTCGGATGCCTCGTATGCCGATGTCCAAATGGTTGCATACGTGAGGGCGGTGTGCCACGAATACGACACGCTGCGCTACAGCGAGTGGGGCCGCCCGATTCGCTTCATGCTGCACCATCAGGAGCCGGACACCACGGGGCATGGCGATATCGGGGTGCCGGAGGCTGGTGACGACCTCGCACGGTTCGTGCAGCTGATGCCCAACCCGGCCAGCGGCAGCGTCCTGATAAGCTCCTCCTACCGCATAGACCGCGTGGAGGCCTACGACGTGCGCGGCGAGAAGGTGATGGAGCAGCCGACGGAAGGCCGGAAGGCCGCCTTCGACGTCTCCGCCTGGCCGAAAGGGGCCTACGTGGTGCTGGTGCGCACCCCAGCCGGCACCGCCGCAAAACGCCTGGTGGTGCAGTAGGCTGACAAAGTGATTGTAAAAAGC
>JAFRXG010000016.1:0-29928 GCA_017441565.1 Bacteroidales bacterium
GCAGCCTCGGCCTTTCGACCAAGGGCAACGCCTCGCGAAAGACCTCAGAAAAACTGCTCGCATTGCTGCTCCTACCCTTCTTCGGGTGCAGCGACGTGTCCCACCTGCCCGGCTCGGCGCTGTCCGCCCTCTCGCGCGTGGGCTACAACATGCTCTACCGCATGGAGCGTGACCCGAACATCGACTGGCGGAAGTGCATGGCCCGCCTTTCCAAGCGGGTGGAGAAGTACCTCTCCGCCCGCTGCGCCGAGTCCGACACCGGCATACGGTGCCTCGTCGCCGACGACACGGACATAGCCAAGAGCGGCATGAAGATTGAGAAGATAGGCCGGATATTCTCGCACACGCAGCACAGGCACATCATAGGGTTCAAGGGGCTGCTGCTCGGCATCACCGACGGCAAGACCTTCCGCCCGCTGGACTCCTCCCTGCACGGCGAGGCGGGGCGGGACGGCACGCAGGGACTCTCCGCCAAGCAGCGCAAGGCGAGGAAGCAGACCGCCTTGGCGGACGGCACGCCCGCCAAGGCGCGCCATGACGAGTACCTGCGCAGCAAGATAGCCGTACTCATAGAGATGGTGCGCCGTGCCCGCCGAAACGGCACCGAGTTCGAATACCTGCTCGTCGACAGCTGGTTCATGTGCAGGGAACTGGCTCAGGCCGTCCTCCGCCTCTCTGGCGGCAGCCACGTGCTCGGCATGCTGAAGAACAACGTGAACATCTTCGCCGTGGGCGGGGAGCGGCTGAGGACGGGGCAGATGGTCTCCCGGTTCAGGCACCAGAGCCGGCGCTGCCGGAAGTACCGCTGCGAGTACATCGTCGTGGACACCGCGCTCGGCGACATCCCCGTGCGGCTCTTCCTCTGCCGCCGCTCCAAGTCCGACGGCTGGAAGACCATCCTCACCACCGACACCTCCCTCTCCTTCGTCCGTGCCTACGAAATCTACGCCATGCGCTGGTCCATCGAGGTCTGCTTCAAGGAATGCAAACAGTACCTCCGGCTCGAGGGCAACCAGGCTCAGCACTTCAACTCCCAGACAGCCTCCGTCTCCGTCTGCCTGATGCAGTACACCCTCCTGAACGTGGTCAAGCGCATGACATCTTACGAGACGCTCGGCGGACTCTTCCGCGACACCAAGGCCGATGTGGTCGAGATTACGCTCTATGAGAGAATCCTGCTCGTGCTGCGCGAAATCCTTGAGGAATTCACCGAGTACCTCGGATTCCCTAACAAGGAACTTGTACAAAGACTCCTCTCTGACAATGACTTACTTGTGAAAATCCAAAATTCTAACTGTCTCAGACTGTGTGCCTGATTTTACTTGTCAAACTTTAGTATAGTAACTATAGCCACTATAGTAACTATAGTGATTATAGGGGGTTCGGGGTGGCCGGGCCCTTCTTTTCTTTTGAGGGGGAAAGGAAAAACTAGAATGCTTGATTTGATTAACGCGTTAGCGCATTCATTTTATTTGCAGGGAGAGGAGGAGCCGGCCTTCGAGCAGGGCGGTGAGCTGGTCGCCGGGGGCTACGGGGCCTACGCCGGCGGGGGTGCCGGTGAAGAGCAGGTCGCCAGGACTGAGGGTGATGAATTGGGAGAGGTGCGATATCAGTTGCCCGATAGGGAATATCATGTCGCGGCTGTTGCCTTGCTGAACTGTCCGTCCGTTGCGGAGGAGGGCGAAGTTGAGGTTGTCGACATCCGCTCCTAATTCTTTGAGGGGAATGAGGCGTCCTGTGGCGGCGCTGCCGTCGAATCCTTTGGACAGCAGCCAGGGCATGCGCTCTTCTTTGGCTTTGCGCTGTAGGTCGCGGGCGGTGAAGTCGATGCCAAGGGTGATGTCGTCGTAGTAGAGATGCGCCTCCTGGGGTGTGCATCTGGAACAGGGGTGGGCGATGCGGATCACCAGCTCTATCTCGTGTTGCACGTCGTGGGAGAAGGAGGGGTACTGCAAGGGCTGCCCGTCGGCGAGGAGGGCGGTGTCGGGTTTGAGAAAGAAAAAGGGCTCGGCGGAAGGGGTCGCCTTCATCTCCTTGGCATGAGGGGCATAGTTGCGGACAACACAGAGTATCTTCATGGCTAGGGTGTTATTTGGTGGTGCGGTAACCGATGATGTCGATACGGCGGTCGCGGGCTGCCTCGAGGCTGTAGACCGAGCGCACGCTCTTGGGGTCGCGGCGGGGGTCGGTGGGGGCCACGGTGTTGGTGTCGGCGGCACCATGGGCGACGGTCTCCAGCCGTAGGCTGCCGTTGTTGAGGAAGGGTAGGAGGGCCTCGTCGTTCCAACGGAGCAGGGTGTTACGGAAGGCACAGATGCGGCGTTTGGAGATGTTGACATTGTAGAGATCCTCGAACAGGGGGCTTGCAAAACCGTCGATGGTGAGGGTGATGTGATGTCCGGCTTTGAGGTCTTGATAGAGCAGCTGCAAGAGCTGGAGCATGTCAGAGTGCCCTCGGCGGACTTCATTCTCAAAGAAAAGGTCTACAGCCTTCTGCACAGAGTCGCGCTTGTGGAAGTTGGCGGGGTTGGGCTGTGCCCCTTTGTATTCATCCAGACGTTGGGTATATTGTTTCCAGGTGGCAGTGTAGTCGAGTGTGGTGGTGGTGTCGAGGGTGTGTGGGTTGGGCTCGTCGTTGTGGAAAAAGAGGCTGAGCGGAAGGAGGTCGAGGGCACTATGGTTGATGGGTGTGACAGGGGGCTGAGGAATGTCGAGGGTGCGGAGCCGCTGCCAGCGGTAGAGGTCGTTGCAGCAGTTGCTGTCGGTGGCGTAGAACGAGCCGGGACGATTGGATGCCAGAAAGCCGCAGGCTTCGACCTCGTGGGTAGTGTCGGCGGTGTCCTGCTGGCATCGGCAACGGCAGGGCTGGAAGGTGAAGAAGAGGTCGTCGTAGGCGCTGTTGATTTCGGTCCCAAGCGACTGGGGCAGCTGCCAGCTGTTGCGGAAGCCAGTGGAACTGTAGACGTCGAATTTGCCACTCCCCCCTTCGCGGTTGGAACTGAAATAGAGCGTGCCCTCCTCGTTGCAGTAGAAGGGGGTAACCTCGTCACCGTCGGTGTTGACAGGACTTCCGAGGTTGGTGCAGTTGCCCGGTTGTCCTTCGCGGATGAGCAGGGTGTACCAGATGTCCATGCCGCCCAAGCCGTCCGGGCGGTTGGAACTGAAGTAGAGGATTACTTTGCCGTCGGGCAGATAACCCACCGTAGGGTGGGTGCTGGAGTAGTCCTTGAGGTTGACGTTGCCACCCAGCGGCTGTGCCTTGCCCCAGCGGTTATGCGACCGCTTGGAATAGTAAATATGGGTGATGTCGCTGTTGGGGCTGCTGCGGGTGAAGTAGAGGATGCCGTTTTTGCGGTCGTAGGCCACGTTGCCGCTGTTCATGCCGTTGGCGTTGAGCCCCCAATTGTTCAATTCGCCTTTGCCCAAGGTGCCGTCCTGAGCCAGCGGCGCTTGGTAGATGGTGGTGAGGGTGGGGTTGAAGTCGATGAGGTATAGCCGGCTGCTTTCCTGGTCTTTCAATGTGTTGTAAAGCACGATGCTGTCGTCCACCACCACAGCACCCGCTTCGCTGCCAGTGGTGTTGATGGTGTTGTCCAGATGGGTTACTTTATAGTGGCTTTGACCATGGACAGCACCTATGAGGGACACGGTGGCCAATAGCGCGAAAAACGAAATCCTTTTCATGATAAGTTGATAATTCTTACTTCATAATTCATAGTTCTTACATCCCTCAATAGGGTTGGCATTTGAGGGCTTTGGTCTTTTTTGCCCCTTTGGACAGGCGGTAGACCAGCCCCAGTTCGAAGGCCCCGATGCCGTGGCTGGCGGCGGCGAGGCCTGAGATGTTGGCATCGTAGCAGAAATTGAAGAGGAAGGCGTCATACTCCACCAACAGGTTGGCGATTAAAGCGTCGGCCTGGCGGAAGGCCACACCGGCGCGGAGGCTGACCTCGTGGTGGCCGCCTTCCATGAGGTACCATTTGAAGTCGGTGCCATACACCCATTCCCTATGTTCCCCCTGCATCTGAAAGAGCAGCACCGGCATGAGGGAGCAGCTCTGCCAGCGGCGGTATTCGGCATGCAGGGTCAGGCTGTAGCGGGGCAATAGGTAGGTGTTGTCGAGCTGCATGTAGGAGATATTGGGACGGTTGATGTTGCGTACCGAAAACCCGATGCGGGTGTGGAAATCGCCGCTGGGCTGGCAGTACCACGCCACACCGGCTGCCAACAAGGGGTAGTGGGTCTGCTGTATGGCGAAGAGTTCCGACGGGTCTTCCATCTCGGCCGTCGACGGGTCGAAGCCCGATTGGGCATAGCCTCCGTCCACCCCGATGGAGAGGTAGTTGTTGCCCCTACGGTTGAGTGCGAAAAAATAGGCGGCGGAGAGGTGGGCGGAGGTGCTCCCGTAATGGAGCGAGCCCGAATGGTCGCTGAAGAACGAGGCTCCCATGCTGAAACCGCTGCGCTGGGTGTTGCTCCGCCAGAGTGCCAGCTCGCCGGTGAGTGCGAGGGTCTGGTAGGGGATGCTCACAGACACCCACTGGTTGCGGTAGATGGCCCCGAAACGGCCCATGCCGTTGTAGAACCCAGTGTAGGCAGGATTCAGCAGCAGCGGGTCGCCATCTACCTGCGAGAAGTGTATGTCCTGCCCCCTCAGCAGGGGGCAGAGGGAGAGCAGCAGCAGGAGGATGGTGTGTCTAGGGGCGTGGGTCATCGTGGTGGGTGTGAGGATTATTGGCGGGCGTAGGGCGGCAGGGAAATGTCGGCAAACTCGCCGTTGAGGTATTTGAAATAGCCGGCAATGCCCACCATGGCGGCATTGTCGGTGCAGAAAGGCATATCGGGGACGAAGACCTTCCAGCGGTGGCGTTGGCCGAGTTTAACCATCTCGCTGCGGAGGAGGCTGTTGGCCGACACGCCGCCCGCGACGGCTATCTGACGGATGCCGCATTGCTTCACGGCCATCTCCAGTTTCTTGATGAGGAAGCCGACGATGCATTTCTGTATGGAGGCACACAGGTCGGCCTTGTGGTTGTCGATATAGGCGGAGTCTTCGGCCAGACGGTCGCGCAGGAAATAGAGGAAGGAGGTCTTGATGCCGCTGAAGCTGTAGTCGAACCCCGGAATATGGGGCGTGGCGAAGTGGTAGGCATCGGGGTTGCCGTCCTTGGCCAGACGGTCGATGATGGGGCCGCCGGGGTAGCCCAAGTCCATGATTTTGGCGGCCTTGTCGATGGCCTCGCCCGCGGCGTCGTCGATGGTCTGCCCCAGTATCTCGATGTCGAAATAGCTGCGCAGGAGCAGTATCTGGGTGTGGCCACCCGATACCAGCAGGCATACAAAGGGAAACCGCGGCACCTCAGTGGTGTCGTCTTTCTTAATAAAATGGCTCAGCACATGTGCCTGGAGGTGGTTGACCTCGACGAGGGGGATGCCGCGGGCTTGTGCGAAGCCCTTGGCGAAGCTCACGCCCACCATGAGCGAGCCCAGGAGGCCGGGCCCACGGGTGAAGGCGACGGCTTCGATGTCGTCGCGCGTCACCCCCGCCTGCCGGAGGGCGCCGTCCACCACCGGGACGATGTTCTGCTGATGGGCGCGGGAGGCCAGCTCCGGCACCACGCCGCCATACTGCTTATGCACCTTCTGCGAGGCGGTGACGTTGGAAAGCAGACGGTCGCCCCGCAGCACCGCCGCCGAGGTGTCGTCGCATGACGACTCGATGGCAAGCAGCAACGCATTGTCATGTATTGGTGTTGACATGCCGGGTGTGTTATTTCTTTTTGTTGTCGACACCGATGTCGTCGGGGTTGATGATGGGCTCTTCCATCTCGTTGCATTTGAGCGTCCGGCTGTTGAGGTCGGCACAACGGGTACCGGCCGCGGTCATGGTGGTGTGCGGCCCTGTCCAATGCGACCCCGAAAGTTCGTAGCAGCGGCAGTCCTTTGATCCGCATGAGGCCAAGGACAGGCTGGTAAGGGCGAGTAGTAGTGTTACAAGTGTTTTCTTCATAGTGTATAAGTGTTTTATAGGTTAGGTGCTACTAAAAAAGTACTTGAGGCGTTCCTGTTATTCGCCTACTTCGGGCGAAAGCCCTGCGGAGGTGATGAAGGTGGGCATATAGGAGCCTATCTCTATTTCGTCGACGAAGAGCCATGCCTGTTCTCCGGCGCTGATGTGCCAGTCGGGCATCTTGCCGTAGTTGGTGGCTTTGATTTTGACGTAGCGGGTGGTGGTGTAGCCGCCGTGGCAGGTGAAGGTGTGCTGCACGCTCTCTTCCTGCCGTTCGCGCACGGCTTCGTATTCTTTGTTTTCGACCGAGGCCCAGGGGACGAAGGTCTTGCCGTCGTTGGAGATGCTCACTTCCACTTTGGTGGGGAAGAATATCCAGCTGCGCATGTTGTCCAGGCAGTCGATGCCCACGCTCACCAGCGAACGGGGCTGCAGCAGGTCGACGACCACCTCCATGTCGCCCGTCCAGCCCTGCCAGCCGCCGATGCGGTAGTTGGGGGTGCCGTAGAGGCGGTCGATGAGGCCTTGGGGGCCGTTCTCGGAGTATTGCGGTTCGGGGCGGGTGACGTAGGTGAGCTTCTTGTCGGCGATGAAGCGTTTGCGGTTTTGTTCCACCACCTGGCTGTAGCCGCCGTCGGGGCTGTAGGCCACGGCCTTGAGGGTGATGTCGTTCTTGATGTAGAACGGATGGGTGTAGGGGATGGCGTGGGTGTCGGGCGTGGAGCCGTTGAGTGTGTAGTAGATGCGGGTGGCTGCGCCGTTGGGGAGGCTGCGTGATGTCAGCGACACCAGTGCCGAGTCGGTGAAGCTAATCTGCCAGTCGTTGAAGTAGGGGGCAGGGGTGGTGCGCAGCTCTTGCGGGAACTGCAGCTGGCTTTCATCGTAGAACTGTCGGGTGTCCCAGAATCTGCCTGCCTGCCACTGCTTGCGGTCGATAACCAAGTCTTCAGAGCCCTTGCGGTGGATGGTCACGCGGTCGAACAGGGGGGTGACGGTGACATATTCGCCGCTGCCGGGGCACAGGGGGTAGAAGCCTATGGCGCTCATCACATACCATGCGCTCATCTGCCCGCAGTCCTCGTTGCCGCAGAGGCCGTCGGGGTCGGGGGTGTAGAGCTCGTGGAGGATGCGGTGTACCACCTCGTCCAGCTTGTCGGCGGTGCCGGTGTAGGCATAGAGGTAGGCGGCGTGGTGCGAGGGTTCGTTGCCGTGGGCGTACTGGCCAATCATGCCGGTGATGTCGCTCTGGTCGCGGCCGCTGGTCGCGCTGCTGGTGTTGAAGAGCGAGTCGAGGAAGGTCTCAGCTTTTTGCTTGCCGCCCATCTGTGCAATCCAACCTGCCACATCGTGTGGCACGTAGGTGCTGTACTGCCAGCTGTTGGCCTCGGTGAAGTGGTTGTTCACCTCGGTAGGGTTGAAGGGGGTGACGAAGCCGCCGTTGCGGCGGGCGTGCATAAAGCCGTTCTCGTCCATGATGTTCTGCCACGACTGGGCACGGCGCATATAGGTGTTGTAGACCTCTTGCAGATGGCGGTAGGTTGCCATGGTGTCGGGTTTGAACACTCCGCGCATCATCTCTATTTGTGCATAGCGGGCTATGCACCAGTCGTCGTAGGCGTATTCGAGGGTTTTCGACACAGACTCGTTGTCCAGTTTGCTGTCCAGGTAGCCCTGCGCGGCATAGGCGAGGTGTGCGTCGGAGCGGTTGGAGGTGGCAATCATAGCTTCCAGCAGGGCGAGGCGTTGGTGGTCGGTCCAACTGTCAAGAATTCCCGCAGTTTGGGCTGCCAGTATCACGGGGCAGGCGTGGTAGCCTATCATGCAGTGGGTCTCATGGGCGGCCAGTTCCCACATGGTCAGCTCGCCGCCGGTCTCGAAGTGGTTGAGCATGGTGCGTATCCAGTCTTCGGTGATTTGCGGCTCGATGATGGTCATCAGCGGGTGGAGGGTGCGGTAGGTGTCCCACAGTGAGAAGACGGTGTAGATGGGGTCCTTGGAGGTGTATATGGTGTCGTTCATGGCGCGGTAGCGGCCGTCGACGTCGCTCCACAGGTAGGGCGAGGTGTAGCAGTGGTAGAGTGCGGTGTAGAAGTTCTGCTTCTCGGTGCGGTTGCCTCCTTCCACTTCGATTTTTGCGAGGGTCTGCTCCCAACGCTGGTGCGACTCGGAGCGCAAGGCGTCGAAGGCCTTCTCTTCGCGTGTGGCGAGGTTGCGGCGCGCCCCTTCGCAGTCCACGCCAGAGATGGCCACATACACTTCGGCCTGATTGCAGTCGTCGGGCAGTACCACCAAGGCTTTCTGCCCTTGGTCGAAGTAGCGCACCTCTTCGACAGGCACGTTGCAGCGCAGGGCGAAATAGCATTTCTGGTGGGGGTTCCAGGCATCGCTCTCGCGCCATCCGCAGATGGTGCCGTCGCTGCCTTGCTTTTCAAACCCTGCCGACAGCACTTTGTCGCGGTGGCGCAGGTCAATCACGAAGCCCTTCTTCCCATTGCGGGGGAAGGAGTAGCGGTGGCCGGCGATGCGCTCGGTGGCTGTCAGTTCCACCATCACGCGGTTGCGGTCCAGCACCACGCGGTAGTAGCCGGGCGTGGCTTTCTCGCTGCGGTGGGAGAAGATGGAGCAATACTCGGACTGGGGCATCTGTGGCGTGAAATGCCAGTCGGAACCTTCGGCCATAACGGGCATAAGCAGCACATCGCCATAGTCCTCGCAGCCGGTGCCGTTGAGGTGGGTGTGGCTGAAGCCGTACACTGTGTCGTCGCTGTAGTGGTAGGCGCTGCAGCCGTCCCAGCCTTCCAGCCGGGTGTCGGGGCCGGGCTGTATCTGTCCGAAGGGGGCGATGGCTCCGGGATAGGTGTGACCATGAAAGTCGGTGCCGACTAAGGGGTTGACATATCGGGTCAGCCCGTTGCCGCAGGAGGCTAGCAGGAGGCTGGCACAAAGGACTAATAGGATGTGTTTCATGTTTTTCTTTTCTAGGCTTTCAGGGATTACTAGTATTTCTAGATTTTCTAGTATTTCTAGTACTTTATTTTCTCAATTCAACAAGTGCTGCGGCACCGAGGATGGCCACTTCGTTGGCTTTGAGCTGCGACATGCGGATGTCGACGTGCCCTTTGTAGATGTTCAGGAGGTTGGCCTCGAAGGATTGCTTCAGCGGCTCGAGTAGCGGTGCGCCCACCAACGTGGGGCCGCCCATCAGGAATATGGCTTGGGGTGCGGAAAAGGTGCAGGCATTGGCACATGCCAGCCCCAGCCATTCGCCCACCTGGGCGTAGGTCTCTTTGGCCAAGGGGTCGCCTGCGTTGGCTGCGTCGCCAATCAGTTTGCTGGTGACCTCCTTGTCGGGCACCTCGGCACCAATCCACCCCTTATGCTGTGCGGCATCGGCAGGAGTGCCTTTCTCTTTGCGCAGTTCCACGTAGGTCTGCACGATGCCACGGGCCGAAGTGTAGGCCTCCAGACATCCCTTGCGGCCACAGCTGCACTGCCTACCGTTGGGGATGAGGATATTGTGGCCCAGTTCGCCTGCTGTGCCGGTATAGCCGTGCACCAGTTTGCCGTCCACCACGATGCCACTGCCTACGCCGGTGCCAAGGGTAATCATCACAAAGTGGTCCATGCCGCGCGCTCCGCCATACACATACTCGCCAAAGGCTGCGGCGTTGGCGTCGTTGCTCAGCACCACAGGGCAGGAGACATACTTATGGAACTCCTCTTCGAACTTCAGCAGACCCTTGATGGGCAGGTTGGGCGCCCACTCCACACATCCGGTGTAGAAATTGCCGTTGGGGGCTCCGACGCCGATGCCGGTCAGCTCTTCAAGGGCTATAGAGTCCACCCCCTTTACCGGGTCGCCCTTGGCGACGAGGGCCGTAATCTCATTCATGATGTCGTGGATATAAGGCTCCAGCTGGGTATAGTTGCCCGTGGGCAGGCTGCGCCGTGCCACGATGGTGGCATCATCTCTTACCAGTCCCATGTCGGTGTTGGTGCCTCCGACATCAATTCCAATTGCGTATGTGTTCTGCATAATATAAGTGTTTTTATATGTTTTATAGCAAAATAGCACGGTTGCAGCACCTCGTCAGGGCTGTTTCCGAGACTACAAAAATACGCATTTTTTTTTAAATATCGTTCTGATTGATATTATTTTTGTATTTTTGCAGCATGGAAGAACCGATAACAGAGAAGATTTTCTCTCTTGAAGAGATTGATTACACACGTTTTTGGGGTGACAACGACAAGATACTCGACTTTGTCAGAATCCTCTTCCCCAAACTGAAGCTGATTGCCCGCGGCGAGATGTTGAAAGTGGTGGGCAGCGCCGGGGATATCGACCATTTCGACGGCAAGCTGCAGGCCATGAAGACCTATTACGACAAGGTGGGACGGCTGAACGAGAACGTCATCATGCAGATATTCGAAAGCGGCGGCTCCACGCCTGAGGCCGAGACCAACGAGGAAATCCTTGTGCATGGCCGCAACGGCCTGCTGGTCAAGGCCCGCACCCCCAATCAGAAACGGCTGGTGGAAGCCGTGAAGGCAAACGACATGGTCTTCGCCATTGGCCCTGCCGGCACGGGCAAGACCTACACCGCCGTTGCCTTGGCTGTCAGAGCGTTGAAGAATAAAGAGATACGCCGCATCATACTCACCCGCCCCGCCGTGGAAGCGGGCGAAAACCTCGGCTTCCTCCCTGGCGACTTACGCGACAAGCTCGACCCCTACCTGCAACCCCTCTATGATGCCCTCCGCGATATGATACCCCAGCAGAAGCTGCTCAGCTACTGGGAGGACAACACCATCGAGATTGCGCCCCTCGCCTTCATGCGCGGACGCACCCTCGACAACGCCTTCGTCATCCTCGACGAGGCGCAGAACGCTACCTCGGCTCAGCTCAAGATGTTCCTCACCCGCATGGGACGCAACGCCAAGTTCGTCGTCACGGGCGACATCACCCAAATCGACCTCCCCCGCCACCAGCAGTCGGGGCTCGTACAGGCCACACGCATACTCGACGGCATCGACGGCATTAGCATCATCCGGCTAGACAACAGCGATGTAATACGGCATAAGCTAGTTACAAAGATAATACGTGCCTACGACCGTATGGCTGAAGAACCTGCCGACGGCTCCCGCCACGTAAGTCCACAGGACTTCCGTAATCCTCTTTAGAGGGGTGCCACGAAGTGGCGGGGTATGTATACTCCCCATCAAGTCCATCCACCCACCCCATTAACCCCATAATCCCCATGAAATCATCTCCCAACTGCAAAATCAACCTAGGTCTCCACGTCGTCGGCAAGCGGCCCGACGGCTATCACGACCTCCAGACCCTCTTTCTTCCAGTCCATTCCTTCTGTGACGAGCTGGTCATCGAACCCACGACGAACCCACATACCACCATGCACCAGGACGGGTTCGTCCTCGACAATGCCCCCGACGACAACCTCTGCATCCGTGCCTACCGCCTGTTGCACGACGAGTTCGGCATCCCGCCCGTCACCATCCGCCTCACCAAGCACATCCCCTTCGGTGCCGGCCTCGGTGGTGGCAGCAGCGATGCCGCCTTTACGCTTAAGATGCTCAACGAGATGTTCTCGCTAGACCTTTCTGTCGGTGGCCTCGAGCAACGTGCCGCCCGTCTAGGTGCCGACTGCGCCTTCTTCATCCAAAACCGACCCGCCTACGCCACCGGCATCGGCGACCAGTTGGAACCCATTGACCTCGACCTCACGCCCTATCGCATCGTGGTCGAAATCCCCCCTGCCGAGCATGTCAGCACTCGCGAGGCATACGCCGGACTGCACCTACGAGGAGGCGACCGTCCCGACCTGCGGCAAGCCGTATGTTGTCCCATCGAAGACTGGCGTGCCCTTATTGTCAACGACTTTGAATCCTCGGTATTCCCCGCACACCCCGCCATCGCAGCCCTGAAAGAGGATTTGTACCACCGTGGAGCCCTCTACGCCTCCATGACCGGCAGTGGTGCCGCCGTTTTCGGCATCTTCCCTAGGTATTCTCCGCCTTTTACATACCCTATTATTCCGTAGGCAGAGCATTGAAAAAATAAAAAGAATCCCTGCACCAAGTGCAGGGATTCTCATCATAGTATGTGGGCATTCCCGCCCGCAACTAGAGGTTGATTAATTCCGCACCAGACGTACCGAGTAGCCGAACCAGCGGTCGGTATTGCCAGAGTAATTCGCGCTAACAAAGGCCGGATTTATGGTCACGTAGCATGAGTGATTTTCTTCCTCCACGAGTGGTGTCGATGTCCAATATCTGCCCCAGTAGCCCACCTGCGTAATATTGGGCGTAGGTCTCTCAATTCCGCGAAGACCTGCAGCAGGCAGGAACACTGCCCCTGCAGCCTCCATCTCTGCCCATTCGTCGGTGTCGTACGAATTCGTAAAGTAGGTGCCATTATAGAATGTGAGGCCTGTCGGCAGGGTCCAGCTGTCGGGCAGGAGGAACAGTCCGTATACGCCGTTCACCGTGCCGAAGCCACGCTTGGAAGAGGCACTTGTGCGGTCTCTAATCACATACTTCCATTCGACCTGTGAGAGCGTCTTCCACGGGTTGGTGGTATTGCCGCTGCTGATGGCAGTGCCCCAGTCCGTAAAGGTGCCGTAATACTCATAATGGTTAGGATCTACGGAGAGGAGTGTGGGATTGTTGCCAGTGCCCCAGCCAAACAGGTCTATCCAGCCGTTGTAGGTGTCGGAAACTGCGTTGTTGTCGCTGCCGCTCACATTCCCTCCAACATGTCCGGTGGCATCGGCAGTCTGTGTTCCGACATAGTCCCACTGGTGCTCGGCGAAACGCCATGTGCCCGTGCTGGCACGGTACTGAAGGTTGCCCTTGGCAAAGTGCACCTGCTCGGTGGCACTGATGGAGAAGAGTCCCGTCAGTGCCTGCGGGATGGTGAAAGTGAGATGGTCCCCACCCAGGGTGACAAGGGTGTAGCGGCTACGGGTGACGTTGATAGCTGTGTTGGAGGTCTTGACGCAGTAGCCGCCCTCGTCGGTGTTCAGCACTATCTCAAGTCTCGTGTAGCTGCCCTCGGGCAGGTAGAGGTAGAAGTCCTTGCCGTCGGCGATACTCTGTGCTGTGGGGCAGATGAGACGTGTGGTGTTTGTGCCGCCCGACACATAGCCCAGTGAGGGGTCGCCGCCGTTGTATGCGACGCTGAACGCGCCGTTAATCGGGCTGGAGGCAGTGACGGCGATACTGCTGATGTTGGTGGCAGCCTTGGTCAGGTGCAGCTTCAGCACACCGCAAAGGTTCTTAAAGGCAAGCTCGTTGTTGCTGCTCTCGGCATACATCGGGAACTCGTTGATAGAACCCTCGACGTATGTCTGAGTCCTGGGCAGGGTGATGTTTGTGCCGTCGGTGGTCAGCGTGGCGGGATAGAAGGCGCGGAAAGGCGCGTTGCCCGTCGTGCCGCTTATGTTGTCGAACACTGCGGAGGTGGCATCGCTCTGAGGGGTGGCACTGTAGATGCCGCAGCCTGCTGTGCCATAGATGGCTATCTGGTCGCCGCTCACCCAGTTGAGGGCGGTGCCGCTGAGGGTGGTCTTGCCGTTTTGCGAGGTGCAGCCCTCCATCGTGGCACGGAACTGGGTGCCGTCCGCCAAGGTCTCCTCTTTCTTGCAGGAGGTGAGGCAAACCAATCCGACTAGGAATGCTAAGGACATTAGGGAAACTAAGTTCTTTTTCATTGTTCTTCTTCTCCTTTCTTTGATTAGTCGAAATCGTTACCCGTGTAGCTGCTGCCTTCGGTTAATTCCTCGTTGCCTTCTCGTGTCCGTGGACCGTCAGCGGTACCACCACTTGCTTGGAAGCCCTTTTCGACTCGGGCCTCAAACCGTTCTACCATAGGAGCGTCGTACTCCAGTTTCTGTTTTTTGTTCATGATGATTACGTTTTTGATAAATAATGAAATTGATTACTTGTCAATACAATGCGGGTCGGGCCTTGTGGTTTTCCACAAGGCATGGGGGGCAGATGCCGTATTCAAACAAGGAGGGGTACAACCGACCGATTCTCGCCCTAGAGGTTGAGAATTGGGGGGGGTAATATATTGATAATTAGTAATATATGTATCATATACACTCAGTTCCGCTTATGCAAAAATACATACTTTTCCCGATATGGCAAAAAAAAGTTCATCCAGCCTCAGGACAAACGCATCAAAATCGGTTGTCATGTATGCCGAAGGCGCGTATAATATGTATGGTAAAGTGCCACTGCTCCCAGCCCTAAGGGCTGGAACAGATATAGCCTAGGGCGTTGCCCTAGGAACCAGTATCGTGCCCGACAGATGCAGCCTGTAGGGCTGCGACATCACGCCCGTGACCGAATTCGGTGTTGCAGCCCTACAGGCTGCTGGTCGCTGCCGTCGTTGTCCCCGTATGGCGGTGCCATACGCTATATCTGTCTGTGCCTTTCAGGCACACTGCGACATTAATCCATGAAGCTTGAGTAATTGCAGCGTCCTTCTAACCCCCCTAAGAATCGTCTATTTGACGCGTTTGCCCTGCCTTTTTTTTATTTATGTGAAAAAAAATGTGTATTTTTGCAAAATCAATTCGACTACAAATGCAGACCGTCGGCGACACAACACTACTGACATCTGGAAGGGATTACAGAAAGGGCGGCGAGCAGGGAGTCGGAATTGAAATTGTTGAAAGTGGCTGCGGGAAGCCTGGATGAGCTGCATGAGGATTATGAGGACTGGCTTCGCACGCGCAACCACCCGATATGGGCGAAGGATAGTTGTGAGATGAAGGCCTTGTGAGCATTGGGCAAGGAGCACAGCGAGTCGGAATACTTTGTGCAGTTGGCTCTGGCACGTCCGCCACAGACTACAGCCAACATCGCCCACGGAATGACGGGGTAGGCCATCTATTTCCTCGACCGCCTGATACGGTCCAAGGTCAGACGGTTTTTGGAGGAGGGGGGACTGAAAGAGCAGATGTATGCTATGTGGGTGCAGTACCGGCAGCAGCACGGCTGGAAGAGTTATGGGGGAATGGAATAAATGGAGGGAATGGAGGAGGATGGTTAATTCAATTAATTCAGTTAATTCAATCGATTCAAAGAAATAGATTCAATAATTTTTAATTTATTCGATATGGTAGATTATAAGAAAATCGGGCTGGTAAACACCCGTGCAATGTTTGCCAAGGCAGTGGACGGGGGCTATGCCATCCCCGCATTTAACTTTAACAATATGGAGCAGATGCAGGCCATCATACAGGCTGCGGTGGAGACCAAGAGTCCCGTCATTCTGCAGGTGAGCAAGGGTGCCCGCGACTATGCCAACCCGACCCTCTTGCGCTATATGGCCGAGGGGGCAGTGGAGTATGCCAAGGAGTTGGGCTGCGCCCATCCCGAGATAGTGTTGCACCTCGACCACGGCGACAGTTTTGAGACCTGCAAGAGCTGCATCGACATGGGGTTCAGCAGCGTGATGTACGACGGCAGTGCCCTTCCCTACGAGGAGAATATCAAAATCTCCCGTCAGGTGGTGGAATATGCCCACAAGTACGATGTCACCGTGGAGTGCGAGCTCGGCGTGCTGGCTGGCGTGGAGGACGAGGTGGCTTCTGAAGTGAGCCACTATACCAAGCCCGAAGAGGTAATCGACTTCGCCACCCGCACCGGTTGCGACTCGCTGGCTATCAGCATCGGTACCAGCCACGGCGCATACAAGTTCAAACCCGAGCAGTGCACCGTCGACCCGCAGACGGGCCGTCTTGTGCCGCCTCCTCTGGCCTTCGATGTCCTCGAAGCTGTCGAGAAGAAGCTCCCCGGCTTTCCCATCGTGCTCCACGGCTCCAGCTCCGTGCCGCAGGAAGAGGTGGACATCATCAACGCCAACGGCGGTGCCCTTAAGGCTGCAGTGGGTATTCCCGAAGAGCAGTTGCGTAAGGCCGCCAAGAGCGCAGTGTGCAAGATTAACATCGACAGCGACAGCCGTCTGGCTATGACTGCCGCCATCCGCAAGCATATGGCTGAGCATCCTGACCATTTCGACCCCCGTCAGTATCTGAAGCCTGCCCGTGAGAGCATGAAGAAGATGTACATCCACAAGATTGTCAACGTCCTTGGCTCGAACGACAAGCTGCTGCAGAAGTAAAAACTGAAGTAAAAGCAGGAGTGATTGCTTGAATGTTTGATTGTGTGAATGCTTGAGTGGCTGGCGCTGCCAAATCACTCAAACGTTGCAAAAGGTGAGAGCAGAGAGAGTTTGCTCACGATGCCGAGCCAAGCAAAGCCACGGAGTAACAATCAAGCAATCAGACAATCACTCATTTATTTGCTGTTATGAAGAAGAGTTTATTATGGTTGCTGCCGATGCTTGCTCTGAGCTTAGGCGTGAGGGGTCAGGTATTGGGCGGCTCGAGTACATACGGCTATAACTCTGGATTGGGCATTGGCGTGGGTACCTATGTCTCTAACGGTCGTAGTTTCTGGGTGGACAATGCCAACTTTGATAAGGTGGCTGTGGATCCAGAGGGCTATCACCCCCGACTGTTCAATCCCATTTTCGGCGTTAGCTGGTGGGCGGAGATACCGAATGACAACTTCGTGTATGGCTACCATGTTATGGGCAACTATGGCGAAGAGCAGTATAAAGTTGACTTCGGCACTAACTCCTGGTCGGTCCGCCTGAAGACTGTAGGGTTGAGCGCAGGTGGCTATATAGGTTGGCATTTTGGCGACCGCCTGACTGCCTGTGCGGGACTTCAGCTGGAGGCGCGTTATCCCATCGGAAAAGGTGGGCAGTTGAATATCTTTAGTGCCCAGACGGCCATCGGAGTGATGGCCATGGTGCGCTATGCCATCTGGGAAGAGTATTTCTTGTCGCTTACGGGCAGCTATGGGCTTTTCCCGCTGGGCGATTTGGATTTAGACTGGGAGAGGTATAAGCCTGTTGGCGATGGGGGGCTGTATGTGGTGGACTCCGACCTAAAGACATTCACCCTTATGGTGGGCATAGGGAGAGGCTTTTGAAAAAAATACTGGTGGGTGTAACAAATAGGTACTTTTTGGTCACATACAATGATGAGCTAAGAAGTAAGAATTGAGAAGATTTCTTGATTGTCTGAATATTTTTACTCAAGCATTAACACATTCAATCATTCAAAACTACTTACAACATGAAACGACTTTTTTCTTTTCTGGCAGCGGTGGTGCTTGCTATCAGTGCGTTGGGGCAGCCTACGATGCCTACATTCCGCTTTGGCAAGATGAACAAAGGATATGACTGGTTGATGTCGCACAACAGCCACATTATTGCCCATCAGGGCGACGAGATGCTCATTGCCACTTGGGAGACCCGGGGTATCCTGGGGTCAGTCCTTCCGTGGGGGCTGCAGGTGGCGGCGGTAGACACGAACTTGAAAGTGCTGCGGCAGGTGACCCTGCCCGATACCCGCTTTAGCGAGATTGTGTTTGCCAACTATGTAGACGGCAAGGTGTATCTTCTGTATCGTGGCGAGTATAACGCGGAGTATTACCGTGCTGTGATTGAACCGAAAGGCATGACGCTGGAGAACTGTGAGAAGGTGTTCAAAAACATGCAGGGAAAGGATTTTTCGACCTATCACTGGGCTGCCAAGTCCGACAACGGGCTGTTCTTTGCTTTTGCGGATGTGTTTCTTAACACGGTCTCAAAGGAGGTGCAGCAACGTCAGCTGCTGCTTGATGAGAAATTGGAGGTGCTGTGGGAGAAACGTTTTGAGGCTGACGTGATGAGCGACTTGCGTGTGAGCAACGACGGGGAGGTGTACCTGTTTGGTTCGCGTTATGACAAGAACAGTCGTGAGACCATTTTGGCACTACATGTCTTGGATGTGGATGACGAGAAGAGCGCGGTGGGCCGCGTGTCGGTAGGGGAGGTGCACAGGCTGGCACTGCTGAATGTCGTTGGCGGCAAGGCGGTGGCAGCAGGTTATATCCGCACACCTGAGTCGCCGAAGAACAGGGACTGTTTCGACCAGATGGTGGGCATGTCCTTAGACATCCGCACAAGTGATGTGAAGGCGCAAACTGTGCGGTTCACCAGCGACGAGTTGAACGTCTTTGGCAACAAGAGCACCAGGAAAGAAAACAAGGTGGGCATGGCTGATGCATTGGTAGTGGCGAACAACGTGGGGACTAACTATGGTGGCGTGCTGCTGCTGCAACGCTGCTGGAAGGTGACCACCCATTCGACCAAGGTGCCCGACGTACACACTTACTACACGATGGGTTCGTTAGCATTGGCCGTCGACACCACGGGTACCATACTCTGGCATAAACCATTCCGTACGGTCAACGAAGATCGCACGATGCAGGCGTGCGATATACCCTGCTATGGCGATGCGCCACTGTTCGCCGAAGGCGACAATGTGTACCTCCTGCTGCCAGAGTCTTCCAAGACCCCGGAGACGTATGATATAGCTTCGCCAGCTTCCCATTTTATGTTAGGCAACAAGACACATGCCAATGTCGTCTATGGCTTCGACCGGCAGGGGACGGTGGCGAAACGGGTGCCGTTGCCTAAGGAGAGCGCTTCTTTCATGGACAACTTCGTCCGGATGGCTTCTGGCAAATATGTAGGCATTCTTTCGTTCCGTAAAAAATCAGCCTTGGTATATGTCAATTTCTAAGCAGTTAACCTTATTGATGATGCTGGCTGCAGCGGTGTCGGGTGCGGGCCAGCAACGATACGACCTCGGCACCTTTTCAGGTATCAGGTCGGAAGGACCCATCCCTGCCGATTTACGGAAGGGGTTGGGCGAGCTGTATGGCGAGGACAAACAGCGGGTGCGCGACTACAACGACGGCAAGCTGACCAACCGCGACCGCGTGTTGGAGGCTTCGTACCATATCAACCGACTGATGGCGGGCGGGCGCATATTGTATGGCGACCCCATCACCCGCATGGTGGAGCGCATCGCCGACACGCTGCTGCGGGACTACCCCGAGCTGCGCTATGAGCTGCGTTTCTACACGGTGAAGAGCTCGTCGGTGAATGCCTTTGCCACAGGTCAGGGCATGATATTCGTCACCACAGGGCTGGTGGCGCAGGTGGAGAATGAGTCGCAGCTGGCATACGTCATCAGCCATGAGATTGTGCACTACTACCGCAAGCACAATATGGAGGTGCTGACCCGCCGCATCAGGACCAGCGACGACGAGGCGGAACAGATGGCCGACTTCCTCAAGTACCACAACCGCTCGCGCGAGATGGAGTATGAGGCGGACAGCTTGGGATTGCGCCTGTTTTATATCTCCAGCGCTTACGACAAACGGGTGGCCGACGGCATCTTCGACGTGCTGCAGTATGCCATGCTGCCCTTTGACGAGGTGCCGTTCGACACGACCTATTTCAATTCACCCTACTATCGGCTGCCCAACCACTATTTCCTGAAGGAGGTAGCCCCGATTTTGTCGCGCGACGACTACCCCGACAGTCTCAGCACGCATCCCAACATCAAGAAGCGCCGAGCCCGCACGGGCGAGATTCTCTCGCATTACGAAGGGGGCAATACCTACGTCGTCACCACGCCGGAGGAGTTTGCACAGCTGCGCACGTTGGCGCGGTTCGAGTGTGTCAGGCAGAACCTTATATATGCCAACTACACCAGGGCTTTCTACGACTGCTATGTGTTGGAGCGCCAATATCCGGGCAATGCCTTTCTGGCACGCTCGAAGGCGCAGGCCCTCTATGGCATAGCCATGTATAAGACCTACCAGAACACCAACACCATAGTGGGCGACTATCATAAGTATGAAGGCGAGATACAGCAGCTCTACTACCTCTTTCGCCAGCTGACGGCCCAAGAGGCCTCGCTGGTGGCCATGCGCGAGGTGTGGAAGACGTTGCAGGCGTTTCCGGGCGACCCGCAGCTCGAAGCCATGGGGCGTGACCTCCTGGCGACGTTGCGCAGCAAGCACAGCCTCTCGCGCGGCTCTTTTGCCGACTCCTACGATACGGTATCCGCAGCACCTGACACGGCGGCAATGTCGTCGGCGGTGAAGAATCAGAAGTATGCCCGCATCCGTCAGAAACAGCAGGAGAAGCATATCGCCGACCAGTCTCGCTATGCCTTTACCGACTTTATGATGCAGGATGGCCAGTTCCTCCGTTTCATGGACAGCTGTATGGCTCCCGCCACCTCCGCGGAGGCGGGCAGCAACGTCGGCGCCACCTACCTCTATGCGCCGCAATACCTAGTGGTGGAGAACAGCAAGGAGGCCGCTGTCAAGTACCGCAAAAGCGACCGTATGGAGCAGTCGCTTGTAGGATGTGTGCGCGAGGCAGCGCAGGCGGTGGGCATGCCTGTCGTCGACTTCTCCGACTTCGCCATGCGCAGCCATTCCGATGCCGGCTATTACAACGACTTCGTCGCCATCAACGAATGGACCAACGAGTTCTGGCAGAGCAAGGGCAATGTGCCGCTAAGCCTTTCTACCCAGCCCTTGATGAACGACCTCAACCGGCGCTATGGTGTCGACAAGCTGAGCCTCAACATGGCGGTGAACAGCGAGTACAACCGCCTAGGCTCATTCTTTACGCTGCTGGTTGGCGCTGCGGTGCCTCCCAGCCTCCCCCTCTTTGCTTACGAGTATTTTTCCAACCGCGAGACTACGCTTACTCGCAACCTGCTGATAGATACTCGCAAGGCGCGGGTGCTGTCCGACCAAGCCGTAGAACACTATTTTACTGACAGTAAGGATTTGGTGACCAATGATGTCTTCACCACCTTTTATAAGGCCTCGGCCCCTGGTCGCACGCCCGGCTTCCTCGGCCGCAGGCTCGCCGTCACCGCACAGATGGGCGTGGGGTTCCCGGTGATGAACTGGATTTTTGAACGTTTCACCGATAGGAAGGTCGACTTCCGTCCCGGCATCGCGTTGGAATTGGTGACGGGTCAGAGGCAGTCGCTTTCGCTCAATGTCGATTACAACAAGACCCGCTTCTTTGTCGATGACGGCTATACGTTGGGCAGGGACAGGTATGGCTGGTTGATATTCGGGGAACTGTATGACACGCGCATCCTGACCGCGGCGCTCTCCTACAGGTTTTACATGGCCAACAGTGTCGCACCCCTCGGCCCTTATATTGGTGCAGGACTGTATGGCAGCAGCCTGAACCTGAACCCGCAGGATGAGGCGTGCCTCTACAACAGGCTCGACACCTCCTACTACCGCTTTGGCGTACAGCTTGAGGCAGGGCGCAACTACATGTTGGCCAACAAGGTGGTGCTCAATATCGGCCTCCGCTACTCCTTCACCATTGCCAATCCGTTCCACAAGGAAGACTTTGACGTATTCATTCCTACCGATGAAGACCGTATACGGCAGGCCAAGCTCAACGCCCAGCGGCAGATGAATGCCGACCTCTGGATGGCGCAGCTGGTCATACTCAACATCGGCGTCGGATTCCTCCCTTTCTGAAAAGTAAAAGGTAAAACTAAGCTAGAATTTTTGAATGTGTTAACGTGTTAATGTGTTAGTCGCTGACGAGGTTAAAAGACTCACGAATTCACGAATTCACGAATTCACGGATTCTGAATGTGTTAGTCCTTGATTCAAGAATTAGCGTTGTACAAGGTGAGAGCAGAGAGAGCTTGCTCGCTATGCCGAGCCAAACAACGTCACGAAGTAACGAATTCACACATTCCCCTAACTTCTAACCAATTACTAAAGCAATCAGAAAATCATACCATCATTTAGAAGTCTTCTTATAGAAGTCCCCGTATAAAAGAAAATCTGTTTTTCCATTTTATTTTCGTATTTTTGCAGATGGCAAGGGTATGCCCGTATGCCAAGAAAACAACTATTGCTGTACACGTTACGTGTGCGGCAAGTTGGTGTATAGGGCTTGAATACCTTGTCCAAAACACTATTTGACTATGATTAAAATACACGGTGCCCGCGTAAACAACCTCAAGAACATTAGTGTGGACATTCCACAGGAGAAGCTGGTGGTGATTACTGGCTTGAGCGGTTCTGGCAAATCGAGCCTGGCTTTCGACACCCTCTATGCCGAAGGGCAGCGCCGCTATGTGGAGAGTCTCTCTTCCTATGCCCGTCAGTTTTTGGGCCGCATGTCCAAGCCTGAGGTAGATTTGATTGAGAATATCTCGCCCGCAGTGGCTATCGAGCAGAAGGTGAACACCAGCAACCCGCGCTCCACGGTAGGCACCTCCACGGAGCTGTATGAATATCTCAAACTGATGTTCGCACGCATTGGCCGCACCTATTCCCCCGTCTCGGGTGTCGAGGTCAAACGCCATTCGGTCAGCGATGTGGTGGACTATATCTATTCTTTCCCTGCCGGCACCCGCATACACATCTTTGCCCCCCTCAGCTACGATGCCGACCATCCGCTGCGCCCGCAGCTGGAGATGCTAAAGCAGGAGGGTTTCATGCGCATCTCGGTCAAAGGCACCATTGTTCGCATCGAGGACTATCTGTCCACCTCTGCCGAAGAAGGGGAGACCCTCTTGCTCGTCGACCGCATTCAGGTGAGGCACGACGAGGACGACCAGCTGGCACGCGTGGCCGAATCGGTGCAGACGGCTTTCTTTGAAGGACGTGGCACCTGCTCGGTACATGCTGAGGAGGAAGGCAGCCCGTCCCCCGTTACACGCCTCTTCTCCAACCGCTTCGAGGCCGACGGTATCGTGTTTGAGAAGCCGAACCCCAATTTCTTCAGTTTCAACAACCCCTACGGTGCCTGCCCCACCTGCCAAGGCTACGGCAGCATCATAGGCATCGACGAAGACATGGTGGTGCCCAACAAGTCACTGTCGGTTTACGAGGATGCCGTCGTCTGCTGGAAGGGCGAGAAGATGTCGGAATGGAAGACCCTCTTCCTACGCCTCTCGCCCAAGCTGGGATTCCCCATCCACACCCCCTACTGCGACCTCACCGACAGGGAACGGGATGTGCTGTGGCACGGCTCAGGCAGCTGGGAGGGTATCGACGGCTTCTTCAAATGGATCGAGAGCCAGGCCTACAAGATACAGTACCGAGTGATGATTTCGCGCTATCGTGGCAAGACCACCTGCCCCGACTGCAAGGGCAGCCGTCTCCGTAAGGATGCCTCATACGTCAAGGTCTGCCACCGCTCCATCACCGAGCTGCTGGCCATGCCTGTCTCCGACTTCGCCCAATGGCTGCAAAGCATACAGGCTGACCCTGCCGACGACCACACCACCCTCGACCTTCATGAACGCGAAGTGGTGCGAAGGCTGCTGGTCGAGCTGGATAACCGCGTGAAATACCTTCTCGATGTGGGGCTGGGCTACCTCTCCCTCAACCGCCTCTCCAATTCGCTCAGCGGCGGTGAGTCGCAGCGTATCAACCTGGCCACCTCGTTGGGCAGCTCGCTGGTGGGCAGCATGTATATCCTCGACGAACCCTCCATCGGCCTCCATTCCCGCGACACCGACCGCCTCATAGGGGTGCTGAAACAGCTCCGCGACCTCGGCAATACGGTCATCGTGGTGGAACACGACGAGGACATTATGCGCGCAGCCGACTATATCATCGACATCGGTCCTGGTGCCGGCCGCCTGGGTGGCGAAGTGGTCTTTGCCGGAACTCCTGAACAAATGATACAGAACCCGCCCGAAAAGTCGCTGACGGCGCAATACCTCATGGGCAAGATGTCCATCCCCGTGCCCGCTTCGCGCCGCCCATGGCGCGACCGCATCTCCATCAAGGGTGCCTTCTGCAACAATCTGAAGCATGTGGACGCAGACTTCCCGCTGGGTGTGCTCACCGTGGTGACCGGCGTCAGCGGTTCGGGCAAGACCTCTTTGGTCAAACATGTGCTGTACGACGTGTTGCAGAAACGTTTCGAAGGGGTCACCGATTATGTGGGAAAATGTGCCGGCATCTCTGGCGACATTGCACGCATCAGCGGCATCGAACTCGTCGACCAGAACCCCATCGGGCGTTCTACCCGAAGCAATCCCGCCACCTATATGAAGGCCTACGACGAGATACGCCAGCTCTATGCCGAACAGCCCCTCGCCAAAGCCCGCGGCTACAAGCCCGGCTACTTTTCCTTCAACACCGAGGGCGGCCGCTGCGAAGTGTGCGAGGGCGAGGGCTACGTCACCGTCGGCATGCAGTTTATGGCCGATGTGCACCTCGTCTGCGAAGAGTGCCACGGCACCCGCTTCAAGGAAGAGACCCTCGAAGTGCTGTACAATGGCAAGAATGTCTCCGAGGTGCTGGATATGACCGTCAATCAGGCCATCGAATTCTTCGAAGGGCAGAATGCCATCCTCGACCGTCTGAAACCCTTGCAGGATGTGGGTCTAGGATACCTCAAGCTGGGGCAGTCGTCCAGCTCGCTCAGCGGCGGCGAGGCGCAGCGTGTCAAGCTGGCCTCCTATCTCATCAAAGGTGGTGCCGAGCGACCCAAGCTCTTCATCTTCGACGAGCCCTCCACAGGCCTCCACTTCCACGACATACAGAAACTCATCCAAGCATTCGGCAGCCTGATAGAGAAAGGCCACACCATCGTTGTCATCGAACACCACCACGACATCATCAAGGTGGCCGACTGGGTCATCGACATGGGTCCGGAAGGCGGACGCGACGGTGGCAGTCTCCTCTTCGCCGGAACCCCCGAAGAACTCGTCAAACATCCCACCTCCTACACGGCACGCTTCCTCCGCGACAAGCTGCCTGCCAAGGAAAAAGTAAGAACTAAGAGCTAAGGGCCGGCTTTCGTACATCATACCTCTTACCCGAATCAAAACGAACACATTAACGCGTTAACATATTAGCACAATCACAAGAACATGAACCAGTTGATTAAAAAAATCCGCCGTTCGGCAAATATTGGACTTTATGGCTCCATCGCAGCCGTCCTCATCGTTGTCATCTTCCATTTTTCTCCTTATCATGTCGCCTATCAGTCGCCACAGGTGATGCGCTGGATGCTCATTGCGGGCACCATCTTGGCGGTGCTGGCCGTGGTCATGATGCTCCTCACCATCCGCAAAACCACGCCAGCCCTTCGCCAGCTCGAAAAACTCGAAGACAAGATACAGGGCTACCAGTCTTATATCACCAGCCTCTTCTCCAGCACCCTCGCCATCGTCATCATCGAGTGCATACTCATCATCCTCATGTCCGACACCTCTCTGCTCATGGTCATCATACTCATGGTGCTGGTGCTCTTCCTCTCTTACCCCAACATGTATAAGATGAAGAACGACCTCGGCCTCACCGACGACCAGATGAAGCAGCTCTTCGGCGACGAATACATCATGGACACTCAAACCCCTTATGCCGAGCCCGACCTGGAACTTGCCGACGCACAGCTGGCCAAAGAACAAGAGGAGGAAGAGACCCGCGAAATGCCAGCGGAACAGCAGTCCGACGACAATAATCCGCCCCGATGCCAATGACCACAACCATAGCAGCCGTATCTACCCCTCCTGGTGTCGGCGGCATTGCCGTTGTACGTCTTTCGGGTCCCGATGCCCTTGCCATCGCCTCGCGTCATGTGCGGCTTCCGGGTGAGGGGCGCACAACCTCCTTCTCGCTTTTCGAGGCGGATGGAAAAACTCTCGACGAGGTGGTTGTCACCCTCTTCCGTGCACCTCATTCCTATACGGGCGACGACACCGTGGAGTTCTCTTGTCACGGCTCCATATATGTCCAGCAGGCCATTCTCCAAGCCCTCCTCGGCAGCGGAGCCCGACTGGCAGAACCGGGCGAGTTCACCCGCCGTGCTTTCCTCAACGGCAAGCTGAACCTCTCGCAGGCAGAGGCTGTCGCCGACCTTATCGACTCCACCAATGCTGCAGCACATAGTCTTGCCGTCAGCCAACTGAGGGGAGGCTATGCCAAGGAGTTGGAGCAATTGCGGCAGCAGCTTGTAGACCTCACCGCACTGCTGGAGTTGGAACTCGATTTTAGCGACGAAGACGTCGAGTTTGCCGACCGCAGCCGCCTCCATTCCCTCGCCTCGCAGATTCTCCTCCGAGTCACCGCTTTGCGTGAGTCGTTCCACATGGGCAATGCCCTCAAGCGCGGCATCCCCGTCGCCATCATCGGCCGTCCCAATGCGGGAAAATCCTCCCTCCTCAACGCCCTGCTGCACGACAGCCGCGCCATCGTCAGCGACATCCCCGGCACCACACGCGACACCATCGAAGAGACCTTTGTCATCCAAGGCACCCCCTTCCGCATCATCGACACCGCAGGGCTGCGCCACAGCGACGACCCTATTGAACACCTCGGCATTCAGCGCACCATCGCAACTGTAGAACAGGCTGACTTTATCCTCTATGTCCTCGACTCCACTCAGCCCTTCGCCCAAGCCTTCGACGACCTGCAGGAACTGCAAGACATCCCATCCTTCAACGACAAGCACCTCTTCATTGTCAACAACAAGATAGACCTTGTCCAGGAGACCCCTACAGCGCCCTATCGCACATTCCCCATCTCTGCAAAAGAAGGCACGGGCCTCGACACCCTCACGTCAGCATTGGCCAAGGCAGCGCAAACCGACCTGGCGCAGGCTCCCGATGTAATGCTCACCAACGTGCGCCACTACGATGCCCTCGGCCATGTGGAACAGGCACTGCTGCATGTGGCCAAGGGACTTGCTGACCATCTGCCCGCCGACCTTGTTGTCATCGACCTCCGCGACACCCTCCACCACCTCGGCACCATCACCGGCCAAGTCACCTCCGACGAAGTCCTCGGCACCATCTTCTCCCGTTTCTGCATCGGGAAGTAAAAAATAAAGGATAGTGTTTTCCTAATTCACAAAAAAGGCGTATCTTTGCATTTGTGTTTCGGTATTTCCGAATGACGGAAACACACAACACATCAGTCCTTTGAAACTAATACACATCACCGGGTTCAGCCCTGTAATGGGGCTGCTAAGAGGGAATCACGTGAAAACCGTGAGCTGTCGCGCAACTGTAATAACGCTGCTGAATGGCTGAGACAACGTCATTGGGGGCAAACCCGAGAAGACCTCTGCCACGAGGCGATAAGCCAGGAGACCTGCCCCCTGATGATTCGGCAATGCTTTCGCGTCCAAGGGCGTTTGTCGAGCGGCTACCCGGTGCCTCTGCTGCTTTTTATCCAGCACTCCTGCTGTCCTCCCATACACTTTCCTTTCACAAATGACCGTCTGCAACGCCCTCCAAGACAATGACAAAAAACAAATAATAAACAATGAACTGGAAAGAAGACTATAAAAGGAAAATATCCACGCCCGAAGATGCCATTTACGACATCCGCGATGGCCAATGTGTGGTGATGGGCCATGCAGCGGCAGCGCCGCGACTGATTCAGCAAACACTGGCCGACCACTGCGAGGACTACAACGACGTGCTCATCTTTCACATGACCACCCTTGGCGACAACCCCTGCTACAAGCCATGCTGCTACGGTCATTTCCGTCATGTGAGCAACTTTCTCTCGGCCAATTCACGCGAAGTCGTTGAGCGGCGGGAGGGTGACTTTTTCCCCGCCTACTTCAAGGATGTTCCCTCTATGATAGGGAGCGACATCCCCTGCGATGTGGCCGTGTTCCAAGCCACACCGCCCAACGAGGAAGGCTACTGCTCCCTCGGTGTGAGCTGCGACTATGCTAAAGCCGCCATCCGCGCCGCCAAGACTGTCATTGTCGAGACCAACGAGATGATGCCCTTCACCTATGGCGACACCATGATTCATGTCTCCCAAATCGACCACATCATTCCCTGTTCCTACCCCCTGCAGGAGCTGCTGCTACCCCCTCCGGGCGAAGTGGAACTGGCTATAGGCCGCCATTGTGCCTCCCTTGTGGCCAACGGATCCACCCTCCAGCTGGGCATCGGTGCAATCCCCGACGCCGTCCTGCAGGCCCTCACCGACAAAAAAGACCTCGGCATCCACAGCGAGATGTTCTCCAACGGCGTCATGGAACTGATGCGCAGCGGCGTCATCAACGGCCGCCGCAAGACCCTTCACCGCGGCAAGGCTGTGGTGACATTCATCATGGGCTCCAAAGAACTATACGACTTCGTCGACCATAACCCCGACATCGAATTCCACCCCGTCGACTACGTCAACAGCCCACTCATCATCGCCAAAAACGAACGCATGATATCCATCAACTCGTGCCTCGAAGTCGACCTGCAGGGTCAGGTGGCCAGCGAAACCATCGGCATGCGGCAATACAGCGGAATTGGCGGACAGGTGGACTTCATCCGCGGGGCATCCCTCGCCCGCGAAGGCAAAGCCATCATCGCCATGCCCAGCACAGCAGCCGGTGGCACCATCTCGCGCATCAAACCCTTCCTCACCCCAGGGGCAGCCGTCAGCACCACGCGCAACGATGTGAAATACCTCGTCACCGAGTATGGCATCGCCCGTCTCAAAGGGCGCACCCTGCAGCACCGCGCCGAAGACCTGATCCGCATCGCCCATCCCGACTTCCGTCCCATGCTGATAGAAGAATACGAGCGCCGTTTCGCCACCAAATTCCAAGGCTAAAACATGAACCCTTCAAACCATTTAACCCTTCAACCCCCAAAACCAATCCATAAGTCCTATAGGGCGCAATAGGTCCTATAAGTCGTAAGGGCGTACCCCCGTGTACGCCCAACCACCAAAAAAATAACCAACCCTCCCAACCCAAACTAATTAGTTCCAACCCTTAAACCCTTCCACCCTCAGATGTTAAACCTTGTTGAAATTTTCAGCACCTTCATCGTGATGTTTGCCATCATCGACATCACGGGGTCGATACCCATCTTCGTCTCCATGCGCGAGCAGGGCAAAACCATACGGCCGCTGACCGCAGCCGTCGTGGCGCTGGCCCTTTTTGTCGGATTCTTCTTTGCCGGCGACGCGCTGCTGCGCCTGTTCAGCATCGACACCGCCTCGTTTGCCGTTGCCGGTTCCTTCGTCCTGTTTTTGTTGGCGTTGGAGATGATTATGGGGCGCGAATTCATCCGCAACGACTCCTCGTCGTCGGGTGCCACCATCGTGCCGATAGCGTTCCCGCTCATCGCGGGTCCGGGCGCCATCACCGCACTGCTCTCACTGCGTGCCGAGTACGCCATCACCAACATCATGATAGGACTGTTGCTGAACCTGATTATCGACTATATCGTGCTGCTGTTGGTCGACCGCATCAAGAACTGGCTGGGCAACGACCTCATCTTTGTCATCCGCAAATTCTTCGGCGTCATCCTGTTGGCCATCGCCGTTAAACTCTTCGTCAACAACATCGCCGTCGTCATCCAGTCGATACCGGCGTAGTGTTTAGCGGGCTTCGCAGTCCGAGCCGGCAGGGAACCCATCCCTGACGGGATTATGCTTTTTCAGCCTCACTGTCGTGGTGGTTTTCACCGGCCGCCGCCTCGCTGACATTGATGACAAAGTCGGCCAATTTCTCGTATTGCGCATACAGACTGCTGTAGGCAATACCCACCTCGTAGCCGTACTGACCACTCTTGAGGGCTTCGAGGTGCGCGGTACGCAGACGGTCGCGACAGGCATTCACCTCGTGTTCAGCAGCATTGGCAGCCTCAATGTCGACGTGGTCGTAGTCCACCAGGTTGGCATCCATCACCAACAGTGCGTTCTCCACCAACGCACTCATCTCGGCAAGATTGGCATTCTGGCTTTCGCTGAAATGCACCGCATCGTTGTACTTGTTCTTCCGCGTGAGGGCGATTTGAAAGATGCTGTCGCCGATACTCTCCAGGTTGTCGCTGATACGCAGCATGGAACTGATTCGCTCGGACCCGTGTCCGCTGATGCTGCCTCCGCCGATGGCGACGAGGTACTTGGTCAACTCCATGTCCATACGGTCAGTCAGCTGCTCATAGCGTTCGATACGTGCCACGACGGCATCCATCTCTTTTTCA
>JAFRXG010000017.1:0-5588 GCA_017441565.1 Bacteroidales bacterium
AGCGTTTGTGAGCCTTCTCGCACTCTTTGTTTATCTTTTCCTCAATCTTGGCGATGTGGTCTTCGATGAGGACGTCGGCACGGTAGCGCTTCTTGGAGTCTTTGTTGTCAATCAGGGGGTCGTTGAAGGCGTCGACGTGGCCGGAGGCCTTCCAGATGCGGGGATGCATGAAGATGGCGGAGTCGATGCCGACGATGTTTTCGTGGTACTGCACCATGGAGCGCCACCAGTATTGTTTGATGTTGTTCTTGAGTTCGGTGCCCAGCTGGCCGTAGTCGTAGACAGCGGCGAGGCCGTCGTAGATTTCGCTGGAGGGGAAAATGAAGCCGTACTCCTTGGCGTGGGAGACTACTTTCTTAAAGAATTCTTCTTGATTTGCCATTGTTGTCTATTATGATTTGGGGGTAAGTGTTATGTCGAACTTGACCAGGCCGTGGCCGAAATTCCAGTTGCCGTCGCCGCCTTCTAAGGGGATGCCGGCGGTGGAGAGGCTGACGGTGGTGTCCTGATAGCTGCCGTTGAGGGTGCTGTCGATGTCGGAGAAGGTGATGGGGATGGGCTGAGTGGGCATGTCTTGGTGGGCGAAGCTATAGCTGCCTTGGTCGTCGGTGGTGTCGCGGGGATAGCCGTAAGTGGATATTTGGATGCCAGGTATGGGCTGACCGCTGGGGTCGGAGACGGTACCTTTGACGTGGTAGGTGGCTTCAGGGGTTCCGTATTCGACGGCACAGCTGCCAAACTGTATGCCCATGGCTGTGGCGGCCAAGGTGAGAAGCCAGTTTTTGAATTTCAAGTAGCGTATTTTCATATCTATTGAGGTGTTGTGTTAGTCGAAGAATTTCCAAGTGAGGCCGAAGTAGAAGCCGAACTGCTTGGAGGGGTAGCCGGGAATGATGCAGTGGGCCTGCTGTTCGAGGTAACTGTTGAGGTGTCCGGCTTTGGCGTAGATGCTGGCACGTTTGATTTGCAGGTTGATGAAGAAGTCGGCCCAGATGTAGTTGCCCACTTCCACCTCGTTTTGGCGGTAGAAGACGCCCAGGGTGGGGTCGTAGCCGTCGGCTTTGTAGGCGGTGTGGTAGCGGAAGTCCACGCCCACTTGGGTGTGCAGCACTCGGTTGAAGAGGTAGAAGTCGGTGTAAAGCGAGTTTTTGCTGGCAAAGAGGGGGACGCGGATGAGGTCTTGGTTGCTGCTGTGTTGCACCATCTGCTGCATGTCGAAATGGAGCCAGCGGGTGAGGGTCAGGTAGAGGTTGAGGCGGCCTTGGAGCAGGAATGCGCCTCCGTCGGGCTGATGGGGGATGAGGGTGACGGTGCTGTCGGCAAGGGTGGTCTTCTCGAACCAGATGTTGTGTGAGGTGTGCTGGGCGGCGAGGTGGAGGTCGAAGAGGTCGCCATGCTGGTAGTCGAGGGATAGTTTGCGGGTGTCGACCGAATGGATGGGGGTGTTGACGTTGTAGTTGTGACGCTGCTGTTGTGCGGTGTAGATGAGCTCGGGGCCACAGGCTTTGACGACGGCCCGCAGGGTGAGGCTGCGGATGGTGTTGCCCAAGCTGTCGCGGAAGGGCAGCTCCATGCGTGCGTCGAGGTTGTAGTCGGAGAAGTTGGGGGTAGCTTCGGCCAAGATGTCGAGGGCTATAGCCTTCCAGGGGCTGAGCACCAGGCGGGCGAAGGGGAAGAAGGCCACTTCGCTGAGCGTGGCGCTGGAGTAGATGGCCGTGTCGTGCTGGAGGAATGATATTTGTGGGCGTATGCCTCCGTAAAGTTTCAGAGGATTGTGCCAACGGTGGTCAGGGTAGGCATCGTTGGTCCAGTAGAGGAGGGCGGAGAACTGATTGTAGAGCGAGGAGTCGGTGAAGCGGTATTTCTGTCGTTCCCAACGGATGTCGAAAGCCAGCACGCCGGTGTTGTAGCTGTGCGGCTTATGGGGTTGGATGGTGTCGTAGCCGACGATGGTGTCGCGCAGACGGTAGTCGGTGGAGGTGGTGATGCTGTCGAACTGGACGCTGTCGGACGTGAGGCTGTCGAGGCGGCTTAGATGCAGGGTGTCGTGGGTGACGACGGTGTCGATGACCTGCTCACGTATGGGGCGGTACCACTCGAACTGGCGGACGGTGTTGTACGACTGGTTGACGAACACCGTGATGTTGTTGCTGAGGCTGAGCCTTCGGTTGTCGTTGACAGGCAGGCCCGCCATGTTGCTGAGCCGCTTGTTGATAAAGGCATCCATGTTGGAGAGCCCGCCGTTTTCGCCCAAGACGAATTTCTGAAAGATGAACCCGGCTGAGAGCTGGTAGCGGGCGTCGTGGGAGTAGTAGTTGGTGGTGAGGTCGACTAGATGGTCGGTGGCTGAGCTGTTGGCAAAGGCCCCGGTGGGGCTGAAGAGGTGGTAGTCGAGGGCGTAGTTCCACCGCTGGTTGATGTTCTGTGTGTGGGTGACGTGGATTTGGTAGTCCTTGTTGAGCGAGCTGTGGTAGGCGAGCAGGGTATATGGTTTCTGCACCTGGTAGAAGTAGATGTTCTCAGGGGTTTTGAAGAACTGGGGGAAGATGTTGGGCTTGTAGGCCATGCCGGGTGCGCCGTCGAAGGTGGGGAAGAGCGAGTAATGGGGGTGACCCAATTCGGAGACGTTGAGGTAGTAGTCGCCGTTGAGGGCATCGAGGGGGTCGCAGAATTGTGCGCCTGTGGGGGTGAGCTGCGGGTGCTCGAGTGCCATAATCTTCACCTCCATGGGCAGTCGGTGAAAGAAGAAGACGGAGGCCTGGAGGATGCTGTCGGGGATGTCCTCGTGGTATTCGATGCCTTTGGGCAGTCCGTCGGCGGAGGTGGTGTCGCTGTTGGAGGTGGTGTCGGACACTGACCTGTTGCCGCTGTTGTTTGTGGCGATGCCGCCTAGCGTGTTGCCCTGCCCCTGCCTCAGGTTGGATATTTGTGAGATGTCAAATTGTGCCTCTGCCTGTGCCGAGAGGCATAGGAGGGCAAGGGTCAGGAGTATGGCTTTGACAGGTTTCAACGGCGGCTGGATTAGTCTAACAGTTCTAATAGTTCTAGTATTACTAGTAGTACTAGTTTTTTCTAGTAATACTAGTTATTCTAGTTATTCTGAAGGAAGCGTTCCACATCCATGGCGGCTACGCAGCCTTTGCCGGCGGCCACGATGGCCTGGCGGTAGTTGGGGTCGCACACGTCGCCGGCGGCGAAGACGCCGGGCACGTTGGTGGCACTGCTGGGGTTCTGCACTTTGATGTAGCCCTGCTCGTCCAGTTCCACCCATTCTTTCACAAAATCGGTGTTGGGCTTGTGCCCGATGGCGACGAAGAACCCTGCAATGTCGATATGGCGGATTTCGCCTGTCTTCACATTCTGGATGTCGGCGCCTGTCACCCCGTCGAGGTCGCTGCCGCAGATTTCCTTGGTGGTGGAGTCCCAGAGCATCTCGATTTTGGGGTTGGAGAGCACGCGGTGCTGCATGGATTTGGAGGCGCGCAGCTCGTTGCGGCGGTGGATGAGGTATACCTTGTTGCAGAGGGTGGCCAGGTAGCAGGCCTCCTCGCAGGCGGTGTCGCCGCCACCGACCACTGCCACGTCGAGTCCTTTGTAGAAATAGCCGTCGCAGGTGGCGCAGGCGCTCACCCCCTGGCCGTAGTACTTTTTCTCACTGTCGAGACCCAGCCAGCGGGCTGATGCGCCCGTGGCGAGGATGACCGTCTCGGCTTCGATTTCGTTGCCACGCTCGTCCTTGACGTGGAAGGGACGGTGGCTGAAGTCTACCTCGACGATGGTGCCGGTGCGCACGTCGGTGCCGAAGCGGACGGCTTGTTCGCGCAGGTCGGCCATCATGGCGGTGCCGGCCACTCCTTGGGGATAGCCGGGGAAATTCTCAATCTCAGTGGTGATGGTCAGCTGGCCGCCGGGCTGCATGCCTTCGTAGAGGATGGGGTGGAGGTCGGCGCGACCAGTGTAAATACCTGCGGTGTAGCCGGCGGGGCCGGAACCTATGATCAGACAACGGGTGTGTTCCATGATGAAGTGTTGCTTTATGATTGAACTTAATTGTTACTTGTCGGTATTGCTCTCAAGCTGGGTAGAGGCAGCAGTGTTGCGCCGTTTCACCAGGGAGAAGTAGATGAGGTAGGCCAACCCTACCACGATGATGATGACCTGCTGCGAGCTCCACAGCAGCCATCCGGCGGCCAGGCCGACGGCCTCGCCCACACCATACAGTGCCAAAGCCTGCCATACCAGCACGGGGTAGGCTCCCAGCCCTCCCTGCGAGATGGTCATGCCGATAGAGCCGAAGAGGTACAGCACAAAGGCGGCTCCGAAGCCCAGCCCCACCGTCTCGGGGAAGGCCTGGAGGATGAAGAGTCCGCCTAGGATGTAGAAGAGGTAGATGATGCAGCTGTAGAGGATGAACAGCATTAGCGAGCGGGTGGAGAGGTGGAAGATGCTCTTCAGCCCGCTAATGCCCCCTTGGAGGATGTTGTCGATTTTGCGGAAGAAGCTGTGGCGGATGAGCTGTTGGCGGAAATGGCGGTAGAGCATAATCATGACCACCAGCCCCACGACGACGGCACCGCCGATGATGGCAAGGTGGGGGAGGGAGCCGCTTTTGGCAGCCAGGATGTCAACCAGCCATTCTTTGGCCTGGCCGTACATGGCCAGCATCCCGATGAGGACCACAACGCCGAAAGCCAGTATGTCCATACACCGTTCGGTCACCACGGTGCCAAGCGATTTCTCCACCGGTATGCCGTCGCTGGTGCGCAGGGTGGCGCAACGCAGCACTTCGCCCAGCCTCGGAAAAGCCAGGTTGGCCATATAGGCCACGATGACCGAGCCGAACACATTGTTCAGACGGGGGTTGCAGCCCAACGGCTGGTAGAGGAGCTTCCACCGCAAGGCCCGCACCCAGTGGCTCATCAGGCACGACACCATCGTCAGCCCCACCCACAGGTAGTTGGCATGAGTGAAAGAATGCCAGATGGCCTCCTTCTGCGAGTTGTCCAGCTTCAGCAGGAACCAGTAGATGAAAAAGAGGCCTATGGCCAGAAAGATGACGACCTTGACGATACTTCCGAGGACGCCTTTCTTGGGGGGTGCTTGCTGTGTGTCGTTGCCGGGCATGGGGTCAGACAATCTGGTTGTTGCGGGGAAAAACGACGGAGGGGTGCCACACCTTGGCCTCCTCGAAGTCCATCAGGGCGTAGGAGGCGATAATCAGCAGGTCGCCCACATGTGCCTTATGGGCGGCGGCACCGTTGATGCCGATGATGCCGCTGCCGCGCTCCCCCTTAATGACATAGGTGTGGAAGCGCTCGCCGTTGGTGATGTTATATATGTCCACCTGTTCGTTCTCAATAATGTTGGCCGACTCCATCATGGCCTCGTCAATAGTGATGCTCCCGATGTAGTCGAGGTTGGCTTCGGTAACGGTAACTCTATGTATCTTAGACTTTAAAACGTTTACCAGCATGTTTCTTTTTTTTGCAAAGATACGCTTTTTTTTTAATATAAGAGTATAAAAGTGGCTTTAGTCGTCAGGCCGATGTACTCAAAGACAAAGGCAGGGGTTTCGCTATGCTAGACCC
>JAFRXG010000018.1:0-17756 GCA_017441565.1 Bacteroidales bacterium
ACTTTATCTATACCGACGTGTGGGTCTCGATGGGTGAGCCCGCCGAAGTGTGGAAAGAGCGTATCGACATGCTGATGCCCTATCAGGTGAACGCCCAGATGATGAAAAACACCGGCAACCCCAAGTGCAAATTCATGCACTGCCTGCCCGCATACCACAACCTGGAGACTCAGGTGGGCCGCGATGTGAACAAGCAGTTCGGCTTGGACGGCATCGAGGTGACCGAAGAGGTGTTCGAGAGCGAGAACAGCATCGTCTTCGACGAGGCTGAGAACCGTATGCACACCATCAAGGCCGTCATGGTGGCCACTTTGGGCGACTGATTTTAAGTAAGAGGTAAGAACTAAGAACTATGAGGCTAAGGGCCACTGCCCTACTTCTTAGTTCTTAGTTCTTACTTCATATTTCTTGTGATTATGTGGTTAACTAATTTACTTACTAGTGGGGGCGTGGGCACGACGGTCTTGATGCTCTCTATCTCTATATTTGCCGGGCTGCTGCTAGGCAAGTTGAAGGTAAATGGTATTTCGCTAGGCATCACGTGGGTGCTCTTTGTGGGCATCGGGCTGAGTGCCTGCGGCATAGCGTGCAACCACGACATGCTGCATGTGGTCAAGGAATTCGGCCTGATTCTCTTTGTCACGGCTGTGGGCCTTCAGGTGGGTCCCGGCTTCTTTGCTTCGTTTAAGAAGGGGGGGCTGGCCATGAACTTGATGGCAGTGGTGAATGTGGCACTCGGCGTGGGCATCACCGTGCTGATAGCCAAGCTGGCCAGTCAGGACCTGACCGACATGGCGGGTGTTTATACTGGTGCTATTACCAATACGCCGGGGCTTTCAGCTGCCCAACAGGCGGTGGGCGACTTGGGTATGGAAGGTGCCTCCGAACGGCTGGCAGCCGGTTATGCAGTGGCCTATCCGTTGGCTGTGGTGGGTATGATTGTGACCTGCCTGCTGATTAGGCCGAAGAACCTCGCCTCGGTGCCAACCACTATGGAATCTGCCCCCAGTGCTGCGTCTGCCAAGAGCAGTAGTGCTAAAAAGGGCGGAGTGTTGCTGATTCCCATCTTTGTGATAATAGCATTAGGAGTGCTGCTGGGCTCGATACCTATCCCTGTGGGCATGAAGGCGCCGGTGAAACTGGGTCTTGCCGGCGGTCCGCTGGTGGTGGCACTGATAGCCGGATGGCTGGGGGTCAAGAAGGGTTGGTACGGTACTGACTTCACCGAAGGCCAAGGCGTACACATGCTGCGCGAGGTGGGCATCGCCCTCTTCCTGGCCGGTGTGGGCTTGGGCGCAGGCGAGAAGTTTGTAGAGACCGTGCAGGTGCACTACATGTGGGTGGTGTATGGTGTGATTATCACCATGGTGCCGCCGCTGCTGGTGGCTGGCTTTGGCCGGTGGGTGCTGAAAATGAACTGGTACACGTTGGCAGGCTTCATCGGTGGCGCGCACACCGACCCGCCGACGCTGGCATTCGCCAACAATGTGGCACCCGAGGGCTGCAAACTGCCCAACGTGGGTTACGCCACCGTCTACCCCCTCACAATGTTTTTGCGTATTTTTACAGCTCAATTATTAGTTCTTTTAGCATGAAAAAGATTATCCTCTTGGCAGCGGCCTTGTATCTGTCGCTGCCACTTGCACTGGCTCAGGACAGCAACAAGTTCAACGTCACGGTCTACGGCTTTGTCCGTAACTATCTGAATTACGACAGCCGCAAGACTTATACGGTTGTAGGCGGAGAGTACAACATGTTTCCCTACGACGAGGCCCGCGTGAATTATTATGGGCAGCCAACCCCCGATGGTGATGACCTTAACGATGTCCCCTCATTGCAATTTCAAGCACTGACATCTCGTTTGGGTATCGCCGTGACGGGACCTAGGCTGTTCGGGTGGAACACTTCGGGTAAGATAGAAGCCGATTTTGGCGGCTTTGGCACCACCAACACTGTGCTCCGTCTTCGACTGGCATACGTCAACCTTGAACGATGGAATGTCGGCGGGAAGCGTCATAGCTCGCTCCTGATAGGTCAGGACTGGCATCCGCTCAGCGGCGACATCATGCCCGAAGTGCTGGGCATGGCCGCAGGTGCCCCCTTCCGCCCTCACAGCCGTACCCCTCAAATTCGTGCCACACAGTATTGGGGTCCGTTCGGCTGCAGTGCCGCCCTGCTTTGGCAGCTTCAGTACATGAACAACGGCCCCGAGGACCCCGCCCGCCTGACCAGCGTCGCCAGCATCGACTTTGCCAACCAGGCCCTCTGGCCCGAAGCCTTCTTGGGGTTCAATTTCAAACAGGGAGGATGGTATGCCCAATTGGGTGTGGATGCCCAGATATTGCGTCCGCGCACACATAGTATTACCTATGGCTATTTGGGAGGAGTATATGAGGAAGTGGATGAAACCGTCTCATCTCTTACCCCCACACTCTACGCCCAGTATGTGGGAAAAGGCCTGAGCGTCAAATTCCGCACCATGCTGGCGCAGAACACCAGCCACCTGAACCAGTTGGTGGGCTATGGCATCACGGATAGGAATCCCGATGGCTCATATCAATATGCACCTCTCAATGCCTCCATCTCCTACCTCAATGTCGCATACGGCTCCAAGGTGAGGGCAAACCTCTTCCTCGGCTATATGAAAAACCTGGGTGCTGATGAAGACCTGCTAGACTTCGGCCAAGGGGTGTATCACATTTATATGAAAGGTGGTGAGAACTTCACCCATCTCAACAGCGCCTACCGTGTGGCCCCGTCCATCAGCTACAATCTGCCCCACTTCAATTTCGGCATCGAGTATGAGTGGACGGCATGTACCTTCGGCGACCTGTCGAGCAACGGCAGCATCAAGATTAACGACAACCTCCACCAAGTGGACAACCACCGCGTGTGTGTGATGGTCAAATACAACTTCGGTGCACAAGTGAAGTAAGAGCAAGAGATAAGATAGCAGTAGCGAAAGCTTTTATTTTTACTTTTCACTTGACCGGAGTGTGCTCAAAAATGGGGCGAAACGTTAATTATGACGTTCGTCCCATTTGTTTGAATATCTTTTATTTGAATGATGGAGGAACGTTAAAAGTGTTAAAATACTTGACAACGGCCTCCGAATTTCGTATCTTTGCATGTTTTTTAATGCTATAACAGAGTTATATGAAACTGTCGTATTACAACTTCAACCTTCCTAGCGAGCTGATAGCCGAAAAACCATCGAAGCAGCGCGACGAATGCCGTATGATGGTGCTGCACCGCGACACCAGGACCATCGAGCACCACCTGTTCAAAGACATCATCGAGTATCTGAATGAGGGCGATGTGGTAGTGGCAAACAACACCAAGGTTTTCCCCGCCCTTCTCTATGGCGAGAAAGAGAAGACAGGGGCAAAAATCACCGTCTTCCTCCAGCGCGAGCTGAACCGCGACATGCGTTTGTGGGACGTGATTGTGGACCCTGCCCGTAAGATACGTATCGGCAACAAGCTCTACTTCGGTCCCAACGAGTCGTTGGTGGCAGAGGTGATAGACAACACCACCTCACGCGGCCGCACGGTGCGCTTCCTCTTCGACGGCTCGCACGAAGAGTTTGTCAAGCATATCCGCAGTCTGGGGCATACCCCTCTGCCCGACGAGCTGCAAGCCCTCCGCAATATCGAGAACTGGGATGCCGACCGCTACCAAACCATTTATGCCAAGAACGAAGGGGCGGTGGCAGCCCCCATAGCGGGTCTGCATTTCAGCCGCGAACTGCTGAAACGCTTCGAGATAAAGGACGTGCGCTGGGAAGAGATAACCCTCCACTGCGGCATGGGTAACTTCAAAGAGATAGAGGTGGAAGACCTCCCCAAGCACCGCATGGATGCCGAAGAGATGCATGTGTCGCAAGAGACCTGCGACGCCATCATGGAAGCCAAGGGCTCGGAGCACAAGATTTGTGTGGTGGGGACCACCACCATGAGAGCTATCGAGAGCGCGGTGACCATCATGGGCAAGATAAGCCCCTACGACGGTTGGACCAACAAGTTCATCTATGCCCCCTATCATTTCTCCATCGCAGACATGATGGTGACCAACTTCCACCATCCCAAGTCGTCGCAGCTAATCATGGCCTGTGCCTTCGGCGACCCCGACTTCGTCTTACACGCCTACGAAATAGCCGTCCGCGAGAAGTATAAGTTCTCCACTTATGGGGACGCGATGCTGATAATGTAAGCAAAGATGACACCGCTGGCAGAAATTCTGAGGCCGACGACGCTCGACGGCTACATCGGGCAGCAGCACCTGGTCGGCAAGGGTGCTGTGCTGCGGACGTTGATTGACAGCGGCCGCATCCCCTCGATGATATTGTGGGGGCCGCCCGGTATCGGCAAAACCACCCTGGCCTTTATCATCAGCCGCACGCTCAACAGGCCGTTCTACACGCTTAGCGCCATCAGCAGCGGCGTGAAGGAGGTGCGCGAGGTGATTGAGAAGGCCAAAGGCGAGGAGGGCTCCATCCTTTTTATCGACGAGATACACCGCTTCTCCAAAAGCCAGCAGGACTCGCTGCTGGGGGCTGTGGAGCGGGGCATCGTAACCTTGATAGGAGCCACTACGGAGAATCCCTCCTTCGAGGTGATTTCCGCCTTGCTCTCGCGCTGTCAGGTGTATGTCCTCAAGGAATTTGGCGTGGAGGAAATGCAGAAACTGGTGGGCAGTGCGGTGGAATACTACGCCACACAGGGACGCGAGGTGAAAGTGACAGAGACGGATGCCCTGTTCCGCATATCGGGAGGCGATGCCCGCAAGCTGCTGAATGCTATAGAGCTGGTGGTGAACAACAGTCCCGATGGGACGGTGACAATTGACAACCAGCATGCCACCCAAGTCATCCAACAGAACCTTGCCTACTACGACAAACAGGGCGAGATGCATTACGACGTCATCAGCGCCTTCATCAAGTCGATGCGCGGAAGCGACCCCAATGCCGCCGTCTACTGGCTGGCACGTATGATTGAGGGCGGGGAAGACCCCGTGTTCATCGCCCGCAGGATGCTGATTTTTGCCAGTGAGGACATCGGCAACAGCAACCCCAACGCGCTGCTGCTTGCCAATGCCTGCTTCGACGCGGTGACCAAGTTGGGCTATCCCGAATGCCGCATCACGCTGTCGCAATGTGCCGTCTATCTCGCCTCGTCGGTGAAGAGCAACAGCACATACATGGCCCTGGCCAACGCCCAGCAGGTGGTGCGGCAGACGGGCGACCTGCCTGTGCCGCTGCATATACGCAACGCACCGACCAAGCTGATGAAGACCTTGGGGTATGGCGAGGGGTACAAGTATGCGCACGACTATGTGGGCAACTTCGTCGACCAAGAATTTCTGCCCGACACCCTCAGAGGGACAAAGTTCTACGAACCCGGACAGAACCCCCGCGAAGAGGACACCCGACGTCTGTTGCGCCAGCGGTGGGGGCAAAAATATGGATATTAGAGGCTTTACTTATGGCTGACGCGTTACTAACTGTTGAGAATCTCTCCAAGTCGTATGGCGACAAACTGCTCTTCGACGACATATCCTTCGGCATCAATGCCGGGCAGAAGACAGCCCTGATAGCCCGCAACGGCTATGGGAAGTCGACGCTGCTCAACATCCTAACAGGCAAGACCCTGCAAGATGCGGGGAAGGTGACATTCCGGGGGAATGTGCGCATGGCTTATCTGCCTCAGCAGCCCGAACTGGTGCCGCACCAGTCGGTTCGCAGCTTCGTCTACTCCGTACAATGTCCCGAGCATGAGGACGAATGGACTTTCGAGCAGCGGATAGAGGAGATACTGTCGCGGCTGAAGCTTGACGACAAGCTCGACCAGCAGATGCAGACCCTCAGCGGCGGCGAGCAGAAGAAGGTGGCGTTGAGCCGAATACTTATCGACAACACCAACCTGCTGCTGCTCGACGAACCGACCAACCACCTCGATATTCAGATGATTGAGTGGCTGGAGGACTTCCTGTCGCGGCAGAAATTGGCCATCCTCATGGTGACCCACGACCGCTATTTCTTAGACCAGGTGTGTCAAGATATTTTGGAGCTGGACAATGCCCGCCTGTATCACTATAGGGGCAACTACGAATACTACCTCCGCAAGAAGGCCGAGCGCCAATATAACGAGCGCGTGGAGGTGGAGAAGGCCAAAAGCCTCTATCGGACAGAGCTGGAGTGGATGCGCCGCATGCCGCAAGCCCGCGGCACCAAGGCACAGGCGCGTATCGATGCTTTCTACGAACTGGAGGAAAAAGCCCACACCCGTTTCGACGAAAGCCGTCCCCAACTCACCGTCAAGACCGAGCGCATTGGCGGTAAGATATTGGAAATGTACAATGTGACCAAGAGCTATGACGGCACGAAGCTGGTCGACGACTTCAGCTACGTGTTCAAGCGGGGGGAGAAGATAGGCGTCGTCGGCCCCAACGGTGTGGGCAAGTCCACCTTTCTCAACCTCATCACCGAGCAGCTGCGCCCCGACAGCGGTCGTGTGGTTGTGGGGCAGACCATCCAGTTTGGTTTCTACACCCAGTCGGGCATGACCGCACGGCCCGACATGCGGGTTATAGACATCGTGAAAGATGTGGCTGAGCGCATCGAGCTGGACAACGGCAAAGACATGTCGGCGCATCAGTTCCTCAGCTATTTCGGCTTCGAGGATGTCACCCAGTTCAACTATTTCGGCAACCTCAGCGGGGGTGAGAAGCGACGGCTCTACCTGTTGAAAGTGCTGATGGCCAACCCCAACTTCCTCATCCTTGACGAGCCTACCAACGACCTCGACATCTATACGTTGGAGATTCTCGAACAGTTCCTCAAGGACTACAAGGGCTGCCTGGTCATCGTCAGCCACGACCGCAGTTTCATGGACCACATTGTCGACCACATCTTCGTCTTCGAGGGCAACGGAAAAATACGCGACTACCACAGCAACTACACCGAATATCTGGCCAATAAGAACCGTCAGCAGCGCGAAGAGGTACTGCAAAAACGCGAAGAAAAGCCCAAATACGAGCGGGCCAAGTCGGACAAGCCCAAGGCCACCTATAAGCAGCAGCGCGAATACGAGCAGCTGACCGTGGAAATCGAGGCCCTCAGCAAAGAGAAGGCCGATTTGGAAGCTCTTCTCAGCGGAGGCTCCACCGATGTGGCGCGGCTCACCGAAGCCTCCACCCGCATAGGCGAGATAGCCGCCGCCCTCGACGAGAAGGAGCTGCGCTGGCTGGAACTGGACGAGATAATCGGAGGAAACTAGTACTTCCAACGCCCCGCATTAGTGGTAGGTAAACTGCTCTGTAATAGTGTTTTCACTATTTTGTCTCTTTTTTCTATCCGTTTACATTCTATATTGTTTCCGATATATAAAATATGGGGAAGCAATCAGGTGGGTAGTTGCAACAAAAGCATAACGAATGGTTTGATGCCGCACTGGACGCGCGGAGACGGCGGGCTGGCCGTGGCGGCGTGATGTCGTGTAGGGCCGGTGGTTTGTTCAGCGTAGCAGGGTGATGATGCCGGTACCGCTCAGAGGGATGGAACCAGGGTCGCTGAAGAGGAGGGTGTAGTGGTAGACGTACGCGCCTTGGGGTACGGGGTGTCCGTTGAGGGTGCCGTCCCAGGTCTCTGCTGGGTTGTTGGTGCGGAAGAAGCGTTCCCCAGTCTTGTTGTATATCGAAAGCTCGTAGAAGGCGAGCGATTTGCGGGTTAGGATGCCAAACGTTCGGTTGGTGGCTTTTCCCGGTGTGAAGACATTGGGGAACCAGAAGGAGCTGTATTTCATTGGCAACGAGATGGTGGTGTCGGCACAGCATTGGTGGTTGCAGGTGACGAGTGTGACCATTAGGCTGTCCTCGGTCAGATTGGAGAGCATCTGCTGTAGGCGGGTTCCGCTGTAGGCTTCTCCGTTGGCGAGTTGCCAAAGGGACGAGGTGGAGTTTTCGGAGCAGTCGTTAAGCCGGATGATTGGGTTGTCAAAGTCGACATAGTCCTGTACCGTTTCGACGCATGGTTTAGGTGCTTGGTACACATGGATGGTGACCGTTTGTCCTGTGTCGGCCAGCTCTAAGAGGCTGTAGGTGGTGGTCACGAGGGGACTCACCTCGATGCGGTGGCAGGTGTCGCGCCCGGCAAGGGTCGGGTCGGGCGGGACGGCTGTCCAGTGTATTATTACCGTGTCGGGAGTGGCGAAAAGCACCGCCGTGTCGCCTGGGCAGATGCCGTCGTCCGTCACGTTGCTGTAGATGTTTAGTGGTTCGTGGTGCAGCACGGTGACGTGTACCGTAATCACACTGTCGCATCCTGTTGGCAGTGGGTAGGAGGCGTGGTGGAAGAAGCCGTCTTGGCTGTAGCTGATGCCGTCGATTACGATGTTCTCGCCTTCGTTAATCACTATCCAGAGGGTGTCGTCCACACGCTGTCCGCGCGCCGTCAGATTCAGCGTGAGCAGCGTGTCGCAGCCTGTCGTGGCAGGAATCCGGAAGGTGTATGTGCCCACGCTGTCGAGCGTATGGCCACGCCACAGGTAGCCCTCGCCGAGACAGAAGGTGTCATCGAGAGTATCCATAATGAGTGATGAGACGCAGATATAAGCCTCCACGGTGTCGCAGAAGCCCTCCATGCAGCTCCCGCGCAGCATGGCGATGACGTGGTGTAGTCCGGGAGTGTCGAAGGTGTGGCGGATGCGCATGGCATTGTCGGAAAGATGTACGGAGTCGATAATCCAGTAGGCCGCAGTGTCAATGCCGGTGGTGGAGACAACCAGTTCAACGTCGTTTCCGACACAGGTCTGGAGGCATCGTTCTTCGGTAGGGGCTAGGGTTCCGTTGGCTAGCAGCAGCACTCCTTCCGGGTGCAGGCTCATGGCAGCAGGGTAGGAGTAGCTTTCGTATGGTCCCAGCCCGTAGAACCAGCCGGTGAAAGTTCCATGGCTGCAGCGTAGGGTATGGGTGCCCGGTGACACCCGTAGGCGGGCATAGCTGAGGGTGGAGTCGTGGGGGGTGAAGTGGCTCTCGATGGGGTTGCCGTCGAGGGTGATATAGGGTGCCGCGCCAGTGGGTGCGCAGAGGTTGACAAAGTGGTCGGTCACCCCTTCGCTGGTCACGGCGTTGAAGGTGGCCATGCTGGTACCTTGTTTCAGCGGGGGCAGGGTCACCGACGAGGGGTCGCCCCATCCGTTGTTGCAGTCGGCGGCAGTGAAATAGAGCGAAACACCTACGGGTGCGCTGGCTTCGAGCAGCCGGACGGTGTCGGGCGGCAGGAAGAGGCGGTGGTGCTGTCGGCGGTCGATGGTGTCCAGCGGTATGCCGTCGAGGGTCAGCACGGTGCTGTCCTTGCTGGCAGTGACCACCACCCAGTCGCCGCCGGTTTTCAGGGCGGGCGAGGTCAGCAGGAATCGCTGCCCCCATGTGCTGGTCGGTGTGGCCTGCTCATAGCAATGGTCAAGGCAACAGCTTCCAGGTTTTGATTCACAATGGAGGGCTATCTGGCTGGCACCGCTGAAGAGGGCGAAGGGCTTTCCGTTAGACACTACTTCCATTCCATTGAAATAGGTGTGTCCAAAAAGGCCGGGATAGCCACAGTGGTCTCTCAACTGGAGGACTTGCCCCCGCATGAGGGTCACGCTGCTGCCGTCGGTGTAGCTGATGGAGCTGCAGTGGGTGTGTATTTGTAGCACGGTGCTGTCCTCGACGGCCAACAGACCTACGATTGCGTGTCTTTCACTGGGGTAGCCTTGCACGATGTAGTGGGTGTCGAGGGTGACTGTGGGGTAGACGGTGGCAACGTCGTAGCTGTAGGGGCCATAGTCTACTGAGAAAAGGGCTATGGGAGCCGAGCTGGTGACGTGTACGCCATGATTCATGATTACTTCTGGGGTGAGACTATAGTCGCGTGTGGCTCGGTTGGTAGGGATGAGGACGGTCTCGCTGCCGCCCCCACGTAGGTAGACGGTGGTGTCCCAATGATGGCGTGGCTGCTCCACAGTGACGACGGCATCCTCCTCGCTGGTGATGACTAAGCCAAAGCTGGGGTAGGTGGCAGCAGGATAGAGAAACATGCTCCAGAAGTCGGTGCCCATGGTGGTCAGCACGGGTGTCCCAGCTTCCGGCTCAGGGGGCGGTATGGCTCCGGAGGGGGTATAGGACTCGATGAAGTTGGTCAGTGGCGACCATGCTGCCTCGTAGCGGCTGCGGCTCCCTGTCGGGATATAGACTGGCAGGTGGGTGTTCATCTGCTCGAATGCCCGTATTCCGGCTTTGCGCGGATTGAGGACGTGGCTGTCGATGCGGGTTAGTGCACAGCACCCTTCGAAGGCGCGTCCCCGCACCGTCAGACTTGCGGCCTGTAGTGTTACTTGCCGCAAACCTGTGCAGTTCATAAAGGAGGCAAAACCGATGCTTTCTACCGTCGAGGGCAGTGTGGCACTATGTAGCGCGGTGTCGCCGAGGAAGGTATATGGGCGTATTTCTGTAATGTCGGAAGGTATGTCGGCATGTGTCACCAGCGTGTCCGCTACATAGAGGCGGTGTGCGTTGATGAGAGGATTGCCCCACTGGCCGAAGTCGATGCGGCACCAGTCGCCCAGGGTGCCGCCATAGATTACTCGCGTCAGCCCTGTGCAGCCTTCGAAAGCGTAATCGCCTATGGTGTGTATGGCGGCGGGCAGCGAGAGCTCGCTGATACTCGTTAGGTTGCGGAATGCATGAGGGGCGATATACCGTACGTTGGGACCGATGATGAGTGTGTCAAGGCTGTCGCAATTGGCGAAGGCTGTACTGTTGTTCCCAAAATAGTAGCGTCCCACTAGGGCGCAGCTATCGGGGTTGAAGTGCAGTGTGTGGAGCCGTATACAACCAGCAAAGGCCGATGCGTCCAGCTGTCGCAGCGTGGTGGGCAGTGCCACTTCCGTCAGCCCTTGGTTGGATATGAAAGCCTTGACACCGATGCTCTCCAGTCCTTCGTTGAGTTGCAAGTCGTTGAGGAGTTGGCAGCCTTCAAATGCCGACTCGCCGATGGTGCGCATCGTGATGGGCAGGTGCACCACCCTTAGTCGCGGACTGGCAAAGCTTTCGAGGAAAGCCCCGTATCCGATGGTACGCACTCCCTCGGGGAGGACGAGGGTGTCGGGGGTGTTGTGGTAGAATGCGCATTGGCCGATGTGGCGTACCGTAGAGGGTACCACTGTCCACCGACATCCGAACAGCAGGGTACTGTCGGCGGTGCAGATGATGGCGTTGCAGTCGCCACGGCTGTCATATCGTGTATTGGCGGTGTCGACGGTGATGGTGTCGATACTCGGACAGGTGTATATGGCCAAGTCTTCGATAGTGTCCACTGCTGGCCCGATATGGATGGACTGAAGTGCTCTACAACTATAAAAACAGAGAGATTCTAACGTGGTGATGGTCGGAGGAAGCACTACGGATGTCAAATCATTACAGGCAAAGAAAGTCCTGTTATGCACCCGTGTTACAGTGAGCGAGTCGCTGCCGTATGGCACCTTCGACGGAACCACCACTCGACCTGTCAGATTGTCGTAGCTGCTGGTGTATGCTTGCTGTGTTTTGGGCATCAGTGTGGCCTGGAGGCCGTTGGCCTGATAGTATAAGGTATGTCCCGAAGGGCTGACCGCGCTGAAACTCTGCCCTTGAGCCGTCAGGAGCGGTATTGCCAGCAACAGCCATAATGGCAATAATATAATTGTCTTCCTCATGTTTGTCTTCCTGTCTTTTGATAGGTCATTATATAAGACCGAAAAAAGGCCTTTTTGTTGCACCGATAGGGGGAAAACTGCTTTTTTTTTAGGTCAGCAGGGCCGGGAGGTCGTCGATGTTGATGGCGGAGGAGAGGGTGTAGGTGCCCACTTGTTCGCGGCGGAGGACTGAGAGGAAGGCTCCGCTGTCGAGTGCCAGCCCCATGTCGCGGGCGATGCTGCGGATGTAGGTGCCTTTGCCGCAGCGGATGCGGAAGTCGAGCTGTGGCAGGTGGTCGGGGACGCTGCCCAGCGGGTGTTTGTATAATTGAGAATTGAGAATTGGGAATTGAGAATTGTTCGGGAGCGGCAGCTCACTCTCCATTCTCAATTTCCCTGGACGGAAGTCGGTGATGGTGAATTCTTCGATGTGTACGGTCTTGGCCGTGGGGGAGGGGGGCGTTTCTCCGTTGGCTGCTTCGCGGGCGTATTGGTAGGCCCTCTGCCCGCCTATCTTTACCGCGCTGAAGATGGGGGGCACCTGCAGGATGTCGCCCAAGAATTGCTTTCGAGTCTCCTCAATCTTTTCGAATGTGATATGCTCGTAGGGGTAGTAGTGGTCGATGGCGCGTTCGAGGTCGTAGCAAGGCGTTGTCGCCCCCAACACCATGGTGCCGGTGTATGCCTTTTCTCCGGATTGCAATTCGTCAATACGCTTGGTGGCCTTGCCCACACAGATGAGCAACAAGCCTGTGGCCAGGGGGTCAAGTGTTCCCGCATGACCTATCTTGAATTTCTTGATACCATAGGTGTTACGGATGGCAGCCTTGACCTTGTTGACAGCCTGAAAGGAAGTCCATTGCCTCGGCTTGTCAATAGGGATGACAACCCCCTCCAACAGTTCTTCAAGTGTCATACCAGGAATACTAGAAATTCTATAGATAATAGCAGTACTAAAAAACTAGAGTCACTAGTGCATTAAAGGAAGAACGATTGCCAGCACACCCACGATTGTGCAGTAGAGGGCGAACCAGATGAGCTTGCCTTTCTTGACGATGTTAATCATCCATTTGCATGCCAGACAGCCGCTGATGAAGGCGGCCAGGAAGCCGATGATGAGCGACGTGGTGGGAAGGCCGGCCATCGTCTCGCTGACACCTACCTCCATCATATCCTTGGCACTGAGCAGGGCTTCGCCAAGGATGGGAGGGATGACCATGAGGAATGAGAACTGGGCCAGTTTCTCTTTTTTATTGCCTAGCAGGAGGCCGGTGGCGATGGTGCTGCCCGAACGGCTAAGGCCGGGAAGGACGGCGACGGCTTGTGCCACACCGATGACAAAGGCGTGCCAAGGAGATATGTTCTCACGCTGACGGGGTTTTGCCCAGTAGGAGAATGCCAGAAGGAGGGCGGTGACAAGCAGGCAGCACCCCACGACCAGCAGCCCGCTACCAAACACCTCTTCTACCTTGTCTTTGAAGAAGAATCCCACAACGGCCACAGGTATCATCGAGATGATGATGTTGACGATGTATTTGGTCCCTTCATTCCACTTCCACTGGAAGAGGTCTTTAAACAGCCATACAATCTCTTTCCAAAGGATGACGCAGGTGCTGAGCACTGTGGCGATGTGTACTGCTATGGTGAATGCCAAGTTCTCCTCACCGTTGAGGCCGAAAAGGTAGCCTCCGATTGTCAGATGTCCGCTGCTGCTGACGGGCAGATATTCAGTCAGACCTTGGACTAATCCAAGGATTAAAGCTTCAAACCATTCCATTGTTATGAATGTGTTAGTGTGTTAAATCAATGCCTGAATGCTTGAATTATTGCTTGAATGCATGAATGTGTTAATGATTGAATCATTCTACTCAGACAATAAAGCAATCAAACAATCAAGCAATCCTGTCATTAGTTCTTTTTCCCCTTGTACATGATGGCCACAATTTCGGTGATGAAGCCGAGGCTGATGAGGATGGGGGACAGGAAGAGTCGGCGGCCGTTGAACATCTCGGGGTTGAAGACGTTCGGGTCGTCGCTACCGCCTCCGCAGAGCATCAGGTAGCCCAAGGCCAACAAGAGGATGCCTGCCAGCATGATGATATAGTTGATTTTGGAAAAGACGAACGTGAATTGGTTCTTATCGTTTTCGAGAGTTTGTTTTTCTTTAGCCATGATAATAAGGTTGGATTAATTACTTTTTCTAAGATAACGTTTGACGGCGAAAAGGGTTGAGAGGTAGGAGAGCACGATGCCCACCAGGATGATGATGAGCGCAATGCCAAGATACCAGTACAGGTGGGTGGTGTTGAGCAGGTCGAGGCCGCTGAGCGACTGGTTGAAGATGCCGGTGGCAATGGCAAGGACTACAATTGCTATCAGGGCGCCCAGCAGTCCGTACCACACGCTGCGGGCTAGGAACGGGCGGGCTATGAATCCGCTTTTGGCCCCTACCAGCTGCATCGTCCGAATGGATTCGCGTTGTGCGTAGAGCGAGATGCGGATGGTGCTGCTGATGAGGAGTATGCTGACGATGATGAGTAAGGCCATGAAGATGATGAGGAACCAGGTGGCCTTGTAGAATACATCGTTCAGTTCGTTGACCACATTCTCCTGGTATGCCACCCCGGTGACAAACTCAAGTTGCTGCACCTCGTCGGAGAACTGCTTGATGAGGTCGGACCGGCCCGACTGGCTTGTTTCGGGAATGTAGTCGGCGCGAAGGTTGATCATCATGGAGGGGTAGAGCGGGTTGTAGCCGATGAACGATACGAAGTCATCGTCGAGGTCGTCGGTGAAGATTTCGGCAGCCTGTTGGCGCGAGATGTAGTCGACGTGCTTCACGCAGGGGATGCTCTCGATGCGGGTTTTGAGCATTTGGGCGGCCTCGTCGGTGATGTCGGGGACGAGGTCCACCTTGAATGTGATGCGCTCCTGCATGTCGCGGGTGGTGCGGTAGGAGTGGTATTCCACCATCAGGCATAGGCCTAAGAGGAACAGCACCAGTGTGATGCTCAACACGGTGGAGGAATGCGTCTCCCACAGGTTCACTTTACTCTTTGACATCGCTTACTTTACTATTCGCTTATTGGTTTAGTTGGCCAGCATGACGGGCATGACGAGCATGAGGATGTCTTCTGGCGAGTTCTCTTCGTTGGTTATGGGGAAGATGATGCCGGCACGGCTGGGGTGGGACATTTCAATCAGTATCTGCTCGGTCTCGATGTTGGAGACCATCTCGGTGAGGAATTTGGCGTTGAATCCGATTTCCATGGGTTCACCTTCATATTGGCAGGGCAGTTTCTCCTGAGCGTTGTTGGAAAACTCTAGGTCTTCGGCACTGACCACCAGCTCGCGCTCCTGGATGGCAAGGCGCACTTGGTGCGAGGCCTGATTGGCGAACAGTCCTACGCGGCGCAGGGTGTTGAGGAACGAGTTGCGGTCCACAGTCAGCTTGTTGGGGTTCTCCTTGGGTATGGCGGCATCGTAGTTGGGGTAGCGGCCGTCTACCAGGCGGCAGATGATATAGAAGTTGCCGAAGGTAAAGGCTGCGTTGGTGTTATTGTATTCCAGCGTCACCTCCATGTCCTCCTTCAATGTGGACATGATGCTTTTCATCATAGAGACGGGCTTGCGGGGAAGGATGAAGCTCACGGGGGTGTCGGAGGTGACATCGGTGCGGCGGTAGCGCACCAGTTTGTGTGCATCGGTGGCGACGAAGGTGATGTTCTCGGCGGTGAGGTCACAGAAGATGCCGCCCATCTGAGGCCGCATCTCGTCGGTCGAGGCGGCGAAAGCGGTTTTGCTGATGGCGCTCACCAAGAGGCTGCTGGTAAGTTTGATGGCGGTAGTGTCCTTGGCTTCCGGCATGTTGGGGAAGGTCTCGGGGTTCTTGCCCGCAATGCGGTATTTGCCTTCGCCCGAGGTGATGCTGATGCCGTAGGTGGTGTCTTCGACACTGAAGGTCATAGGCACATCGTCCATGCTCTTGATGATGTCAAGCAGCAGCTTCGACGGCACTGCCACATCGTTGATGTCGTCCATGCGGCCGGTCTCGACTTCCACTTTCGAAACCAAGGTGGTTTCAAGGTCAGTGGCGCGGATGGTGAGCATTCCTTCGTCCAGATGGAAATGGAAACAGTTGATGATGGGCACCGTGTTGCTGTTGGTCAACACTCCGCTAAGTGATTGGATTTGCTTGGAGAACAGGAGGCTGTTGATGATGAATTTCATATCTTTATAACTTATTATTGACTATTGTTTACAAAATGCAAAGATAGTATATATTTTTCATATAATAACAATTGTGGCGGATTTTTTTTCCACAATCCCGCGTCGGCAGCCACCAGCCGCCGCGCTGCCTGGAGGTGGCGGTCAGGCTAGTCCAATGAATAGCAGACTCCTTCGGGCAGGTCGTAGTCGCGGTGTATCTGGCAGTAGGCCCTGGAGTATCGGTCGTCAAAAAACATCGACCCGCTGATGGGGTCGCCGTCATAGTAGCGGGCCTTGGTGCGGTAGAGGATGACGCAGTTGTGCATCACAATGCCGTCGGAGGACGTGTAGTCGCGTCCGACCGAGTCGGGCGAATCCAACGCCACCACATAGCCGAACTCCATTTCGGTGATGCTGGCAGGGTTCAGCGTGCAGTCGATATAGCCGACCACCTTTCCCGAAAAGTCGAAGATGTTCTCGTTCTTCTTGCATCCCACTAGCAGCAGCGGAATTAAGGCAAAGAATAATAGTGTCTTTCTCATGAGAATTGAGGATTGAAAATTGAGGATTTATCAGATGGTTACACGCTCACCCCAAAGTCGCGCAGAGCGTCGTTGAGGCTGGTCTTCTTGTCGGTTGAAGCATTGCGGCGGCCGATGATGAGGGCGCAGCTCACCTGATAGTCGCCAGCTGCGAAGTGCTTGGTGTAGCTGCCCGGAATCACCACGCTCCTCGCCGGTACACGTCCCTTGTAGGTGACAGGCTCCGGCTGGGTCACGTCGATGATATGGGTGCTTGCAGTGATGACCGTGTTGGCACCAATCACTGCCTCCTCTTCAATCAGAGCACCCTCCACAATGATGCTGCGGCTGCCTATGAAGCAGTGGTCTTCGATGATTACCGGGGCTGCCTGCACGGGTTCCAGCACGCCGCCGATGCCCACGCCTCCGCTCAGATGCACATGTTTGCCTACCTGGGCGCAACTGCCCACCGTTGCCCACGTGTCCACCATCGTGCCGCTGTCCACGTATGCCCCGATGTTCACATACGACGGCATCATCACCACCCCTGGTGCGAGGTAAGCCCCATGACGTGCTACTGCGGGCGGCACCACGCGTACCTGCCCCTCGGCATAGTTGCGCTTGAGGGCTATCTTGTCGTGGTATTCGTAGGGTCCCACCTCGGTAGTTAGCATTTGATTGATGGGGAAATAGAGTATAACGGCTTTCTTCAGCCACTCGTTCACATGCCAGTGTCCGTCATGTTTCTCGGCGATGCGCAGCTGCCCATCGTTCAGCATGTCCACCACGTTGCAGATGGTTTCCTTGGTGGCTTTTTCTTTGAGTAGTTCGCGGTACTCCCACGCCTGTTCGATAATTTCCTTCAGGGAGTTTCCCTCAGCCCGAGGGTTCGAGGACTGTTGGGAGGTATGTTCCAATGTCGGGGTATCTGTTTTCATCATATTTAATACAACGTTATGCCAGCCTTTTTATTGTGGGGGAGTTCAAAAAAACTTCGCTCTATTGTAACAAATGACCGATTTTTGCTCACTATTCTCGATGTCGTTGATGTTCTTTTTTACAAAAGAGGTTCTGTTTGGAGGGCAAAGGATGCCCTGAACAAACTGTTTTTTTGGAGCCTTTCTGATTTCAAAAAGTGGAAAACTTTGAGACCTCGCTGAGGGTGGTGCTATATTGGGCTGGCACGAAGGAGAGTCTGCGGTCAAACTTTTTGGCTCTAGTTTGATAAAAGACTGATTTTTTAACAGCATCGAAGATGCTGAATTTCAATAACCCCACACAAGGAACGCAGTGTGGGGTCAACGAAAACCCTACT